>NZ_CM001165.1:5750277-6063610 GCF_000213055.1 Streptomyces sp. Tu6071
GGCGGCGCCGAGCTGGCCGAGGTCCAGTCCGAGCACCTTGCGCGGCTGCGGCAGCAGCCTCGTGAGGATGACGAGCGCGGCCCCGATGACCCCGGCAAGGTAGACACTCATCAGGAGCCCGAGACTGTCCCAGGCGTTGGGGACGCTGGTGCAACTGTCGCTGTCGCAGGAGAAGGTGCCGAGGAACGAGGCGATGAACAGCACCACCGCGGCCACGATCACCACCCCGTCGCCTCTGGTCAGAGAGCGGATGTTCACGTCGTCAGGTCCTTCGTCGGCAGTGGTCGGCAAGCCGGGGCGTGCTCACCGCCGACCGTGGGTCGCAAGGTCCGTACGGCAGAGATCCCCCGAGCTCCCGAGGACCATACCGCCACGGGACCGGGCCCGTCCGGCGGCCCCGCGCGCCCACCCCGGCACCACAGCGTTCTCACGACTTCTCCCCGGCGTCCTCCGTCAGGTACGCGGCGACCCCCACCGCGATCCCGCGCGCCGCGCGCTCCCGCCACTTCGCGCTCGTCAGCAGCCCCGCGTCGCGCGCGTCGCGCATGTTCCCGCACTCCAGGAACACCTTCGGGACGCGGCTGAGGTTGAGGCCGCCGAGGTCGGAGCGGGTGTCGAGGCCCGTACCACCGTTGATGTACGTGGCGGGGGAGGTGTCCGTCGCCTTCGCGAAGGACGCGGCGAGGCGGGTGCCGAGGTCGTGCGAGGGCGCGGTGATCGCGCGGGTGTCGGCCTTCCCGGCGTGCACGGCGCCGGGCATGATCACGTGGAAGCCGCGCGCCCCGGCGGGGGCGCCGTCCGCGTGCACCGAGACGGCCGCGTCCGCCTCCGCCTCGTTGCCGATCTCGGCGCGCTCGTCGACACAGGGCCCGAACTCCCGGTCCCCGTCGTGGGTGAGCCGCACCTCGGCGCCCTGCGCGCGCAGCAGCTTCCGCGCCCTGCGCACGACGTCGAGCGTGAACTCGGCCTCCGGGTAACCGGCGTTGGTCTCGGTCCCGGTCGTGTCGCACTCCTTGCGCCCGTTGCCGACATCGACCTGACGGTTGATGTCGGCGGTGTGCAGGCGGTTCTTCGTGTTGTGCCCCGGGTCGAGGACGACGACCTTCCCGCTCAGCGGCCCGGTGGACGGCGAGGGGCCGGGGGACGCGGGGGTACGGACCGGGGCGGGCGCCGCCTTCGCGTCGTCGGCCCCCGTACCGCCCCCGCGCCCCGCGACGCCGTACCCGATGCCCCCCGCGAGCAGCAGGACGGGCACGGCGACGGCGGCGACGGTGAGCAGCCGCCGGGAACGCGGCGGGCGGCTCGGTCCGGACGGGAAGGGCTGGGGAGTGGGGGAGTTGGACACGCCCGCGATCGTAGGGGGTACGGGCCCCGGCGCGCTCAGCGGCGCCGCAGCACCCGCAGCGAGTCCACCGTCCGGACCTCGTCGAAGTCGCCCGATGCGACCGCGCGCAGCCAGACGCGGTACGGGGCCTGGCCGCCGTCGGCCGGGTCGGGGAAGACGTCGTGGATGACGAGGAGGCCGCCCGGGGCGAGCCGGGGCGCCCAGCCCTCGTAGTCGGCGTTCGCGTGCGCGTCCGTGTGCCCGCCGTCCACGAAGACGAGCCCGAGCGGCCGCGCCCACACCGCGGCGACCTGCGGGGAGCGCCCGACGACGGCGACGACGTGCTCTTCGAGCCCGGCCCGGCGCAGGGTGCGGCGGAAGGCGGGCAGCGTGTCCATGACCCCCAGCTCCGGGTCCACCGTCTCCGGGTCGTGGTACTCCCAGCCGGGCTGCTGCTCCTCGCTGCCCCGGTGGTGGTCGACGGTGACGACGGTCACCCCGGCGGCCCGCCCGGCATCGGCGAGCAGCACCGTGGACCGCCCGCAGTACGTCCCCACCTCAAGAAGGGGCAGCCCCAGCCGCCCCGCCTCGACGGCCGCCGCGTACAGCGCGAGCCCTTCGTGCACGGGCATGAACCCCTTGGCCCCCTCGAAGGCGGCGAGGACACCGGGAGAGGGGGTGGCATCGACGGCGTGCGTCTCGGGCATGACGGGCGTCCTCCAGCGGTACGTGACAAGCGGAGCCGCACCTGCGCACGAGCGTCGGCCTCCGGTACGGCCCCCGCATCGTGCCCCACCGCACCCGCACCCGCACACGCCGCCCCCGCGGTGGGGCGCTTCCGGGGCGTCACCCCTCGTGCGGCACCGCCGGGCGAGTGACGGGGACGACGGTGAGGAGTCCGTCCAGTCCCTTGAAGTCGTCGGGGTTGGTGGTGAAGAGCGGAAGTCCCTCCGCCACGGCGATGGCAGCGATCATCAGGTCGGCCACCCGGCGACGGGGCTTGCGGCCCGCGCTGATCACCGCGGCGCAGATCCGGCCGTAGACGCGGGCGGCCTCCGCGTCGAACGGGATGGGGTCGAACTCGTTCTCGGCACGCTGGAGCACATCGAGGCGCCGGGCGCGCTCGGCGTGTTCGTCGTAGTCGCCCTGTTCCTCGTTGCGGCGGACCTCGTGGGGGCCCGCGGACAGCTCCGCCAAGGTGACAGATGTGATCGCCATCTCGTCCGGCAGCTCTTCGGGCGCGACCCATTTCCGCAGGATCATGATGTTCGTGTCGAGGAGCCCTTGCGCGAAGGGCGGGCGGTCACCGGGCATAGGGGTCGTCCGGGGCGGTGTCGGCGGTGGTCTCCTGATCGGCCCTGAACGTCTGGAGATCGATGCCGGGGGCAGTCCTCGACATCGCGGCGAACTCCTCGCGGGAGACGAAACGACGCCGTCGGCGCAGTGGGACGAGCTGACCGATGGGGTGACCGTCGCGGGTCACGGTGAAGGACTGGCCGCCCTGTATGGCGTCCATGATCTCGCGTGACCTGTTGCGCAGGTCCCGCTGGGTGATTTCGGGCTGAACGCTCATACCGACCAGGATAGTGCGTGGTGGCACGGCGTGCTACGTCGTGCCACCGCCTCAGCCGCTCACCGCCTCCGCCCTCCCGCTCCGGTCCCGCAGGGGTGCGAGGACGAGGGGGACGAGGCGGGTGGCGTGGCCGCCGGGGAAGGAGACGGCGGCGGCGCGGGGGGTGTGGCCCGTGGCGCGGCAGGCGACGACGTAGGGGCCGGCGGTGAAGGCGGGCAGGGCGTAGCGGCCCGCCGTGTCGGTCGTCGTCAGGCCCGCCTGACGCCCTCGGCGGTCGATGAGGGTGACCGTCGCGCGGACGACGAGCGCGCCCTCCGCGTCCCGCACCTCGCCGCGGAAGCCGCTGAACCCGTCCGGGAGGAGGAAGTCGTCCCGTGTGCCCGGGAGTTCGACGAGCGTGAGGCGTTCGCCGCCGCCCGCCGCGCGCGGCAGGAACCACGCGAGCACGAGCCCGCCCGCCACGGCGCACAGCGCGATCACGAACGACGTGCGGAAACCGCTCATCGACGGCACCGCGACACCCCCGTGCGGCGTCGCCGAACCCGCGAGCACCATCCCGATCACCGCGCTCGACACCGAGGTCCCGATCGACCGCATCAGCGCGTTGAGGCCGTTCGCCGCCCCCGTGTCCTCCGGGCGCACCGCCGCGATGATCAGCGCGGGCAGCGAGGAGTAGGCGAGCCCGATGCCCCCGCCGACGAGCACCGCGATCAGCACGGTCTGCCAGGCCGACCCGAGCAGGCCGAGCCCCGCCCCGTACCCGATCCCGATGACCAGCAGCCCGAGCAGCAACGTCAGGCGCGGTCCGCGCCGCGCCGCGATCCGCGCGTAGAGCGGCGCCGTCGCCATCATCGTGAGCCCCAGCGGCGCCACGCACAGGCCCGCGACGACCATCGACTGCCCGAGCCCGTAGCCGGTCGCCTCGGGCAACTGGAGGAGCTGTGGGAGGACGAGCGTCACGACGTAGAACGACACCCCGACCATGACCGAGGCCAGGTTCGCGAGCAGCACCTCGCGGCGCGCGCTCGTGCGCAGGTCCACGAGCGGCGCGGCGGCACGCAGTTCGTACCAGCCCCAGCCGAGCAGCACGAGCACCCCGAGCCCGAAGAGCCCGAGTACCCGCGCCGAGCCCCACCCCCAGTCCGCGCCCTTCGTCACGGGCAGCAGCAGGCACACGAGCCCGAGGCTCAGGCCGAGCGCGCCCGGCAGGTCGAAGCGCCCCGGGGCCCGTACCGACGCGTCGGGCACGAGCGCCACGACGAGCGCGAGCGAGACCACGCCGAGCCCCGCCGCGAGCAGGAACAGCGCGTGCCAGCCCGCGTGCTGCGCGACGATCGCGGCGAGCGGCAGCGCGAGCCCACCGCCCACACCGATCGACGAGCTCATGAGCGCCATCGCGCCGCCGAGTCGTTCGCGCGGCAGCACGTCGCGCATGATCCCGATGCCGAGCGGGATCGCGCCCATCGCGAGGCCCTGGAGCGTACGGCCCGCGAGCATCGGCACGAGCGAGTCGGTCAGCGCGCACACGACCGAGCCCACGATCATCGCGCCGAGCGAGACGAAGAGCATCCGCCGCTTCCCGTACAGGTCGCCGAGCCGCCCGAGCACGGGCGTCGACACGGCCCCCGCGAGGAGCGTCGAGGTCATGACCCACGTGGCGTTCGCGGGCGAGGTGTCGAGAAGGTCGGGCAGGTCCTTGATGACGGGGACGAGCAGGGTCTGCATGACGGCGACGGCGATCCCCGCGAAGGCGAGCGCGACGACGGTCACCGAGGGATTGCGGGGGCGGGGAGCCGGAGCCTTGCGGGGTATCCGGGGGCGGTCGTGGGTGTGGGGCATGAGCGGTGCTACCTCCGACCCTTGCGGACTGAAAGTGATCCGGTACGGAGGGTAGTCCGGTGGTTCTCGTACGAAGGGGAAACCGGCGGCCCCGGTGGAAGCGGGAGGGGCACGGGCCGCACGGAGCGTGCGCCCCCTGAGACGGCGTGTGCGGCGCGTGCGTCACAATCGGGCCCCATGCCGCTCGATCCCGCCCGCCTCCTGGCAGCGCCACCCCGCGTCCGCACCCTGACCTGGTCGCACAGGGACGTCCTGCTCTACCACCTGGGCGTCGGAGCCCCGCCGTCCCGCCCGCACTGGACCCTGGAGTCCCGCCTCCGCGTCCTCCCCTCCTTCGCCGTCGTCGCGGGCGGCCAGGACGTCCTGAGCGCTCTGGACACCCCTGGCGCGGAGAGTGTCGACCGCACCCAAGTGCTGCACGGGACGCAGGAGTTGATCCTGCACCGCCCGCTCCCGGCCGAGGGCTCCGCCCGCGCCCGTACCGCCGTCACGGATGTCCACGACAAGGGCTCGGCCGCCGTCCTCGGCTTCCGCACCGAGGCGGCCGACGCGGAGGGCCCGCTGTGGACCGCGCGGCGGCTCCTCTTCGCGCGCGGCGCCGGCGGCTTCGGGGGCGCACGCGGTCCCGCGCTGCCCAGGCCCCCGCGCCCCGAAGGCCCCCCGGCCGCCGTCCACCGCGTCCCGCTGCGCGAGGACGCCGCCCTGCTCTACCGCCTCAGCGGCGACATGAACCCGCTGCACGCCGACCCCGCCGAGGCGGCGCGCGCCGGTTTCCCGCGCCCGGTGCTCCAGGGGCTGTGCACGTACGGGACGGCCCTGCGCGTCCTCGTCGACACCCTCCTCGACGGGCGGCCCGAGCCCGTGAGCCGGTACGCGGCCCGCTTCTCGGGCGTCGTCTTCCCGGGCGAGACGCTGGAGCTGACGGTGTGGCGGACGGGCGAGCGGGAGGCGCGCGCGGAGGCCGTCGTGCCGGACACGGGGCGGCTCGTGCTCGCGGACGCGGTCCTGGAGTGGGAGGCGTGACGAACGGGGGCGGGGCCCGGTGACGCTGATCCGCGTCCCCGGGCCCCGCCCGTCCTGCTGGTGTCTCCCCCTGAACGGCTAGGCCGCGGCCCGCTCGTCCTCGAAGAACTCGGCGTGGTCGGCCTGCTCGGCCCCGGGCTTGCGGTGGCGTCCGCCGGGCCGGGTCTCCCCGGCCTCTTTGGCGCCCGCCGCGTTCCCCCGGTGCCGCCCCGGTCCCCCCGCGTCCCCGTTCGGGACGGACGGCGCTTCGGCGGCCCCCTGCTTGCTGATCTCGGTCAACGGAACGTCACCCCGTAGTACTCGTTCACGTGCGCAACAACTACCCCGGGATTTTCTCATGTCACGTCAGACACATGTTCGGGGGGTCCGGGTGGAGTTCAGCCGTGGAGAGGCGAATCGCGCAGGGGTACGGGGCGGGTCGCGGCCTCGCCCGACGGCGGCGGCGTGGTCCAGGTGATCCCGGAGGGCACGGCGTCGGAGTCCGGCAGGTTCCGGGCCGCCGCGGGCTCGTCGGCGGGCACGGGCAGCGGTACGGACACGGCGCCGCGCGTCACCACGAGCCCCGCCCTTATGGCCGCTCCCGCCGAGCCGAGCCCCCCGGCGAGCGTCGAGGGCCCCGCGACCCCGGAGAACCCGGAGACGGCCATGACGGAGAAAGCGCCGGTGGCCTGCGGGGGTTCGGGCGCGCGGACGACCTCGGGGGCGGCGGGCGGTGGGGGTGGCGCGGTCGGCGGTTGCGGGTGCGGAGCGGGGTGGGCGTGGGGAGCGGGGTGGGCGTGGGGGCCGGTCTGCTCGGGCGAGGGGGGCGGTGCCTGCCCCGCCGCCTGCGCCGGGTGCCCGCGCTGCTCGTGCGGCGCGGCGGCCGGGGTGGGCCGGGCGAACTGCTCCTGTGGCGCGGCGGGCCGGGCGTACTCGTCGCGCGGGGCGGGTTGTGTCGGCTGGGGGTGCTCGTGCGGGGCGGGGGGTGCGGTGGGTGGTGCCGGTCGTGCGGGGTGCTCGTCCAGTGCGGCGGGCTGTGTTCCCTGTGCGGGGTGCTCGTGCGGTGGGATGGGCTGTACCGGCTGTGGCCGCTGCGCGTGGTGCTCCTGCGGTGGTGCGGGGCGTGTCGGCTGCGGCTGCTGGCCGGGCCGTTGCTCCCCGGCACCGTGCCGCTCTCGCGGCTCCGCGGCCTCGGGGCGGGGGTGCCCCGGCGTGACGCGGGGGAGCGGCCGGGTGGCGGAGTCCTCCAGGTCCGCGCCGCGATAGTGCTCGACGGGCGGGGCGGGGGGCGCGACGGGCGCCGGGGGAGCGGGCGGCGCGGAGGCGGGGCGCGGGCCCGGTACGGAGCGGACGGGCGCCGCGGTCTCCGGCGCGCCCCCCTCGGCCGCCCCGGGCCGCGCGTCCTCGCGGCCCGCGCCGGGCGCCCCCGTACCGCCGCCGTCACGGTCGCCGCGACCGTCGCGCGGGCTCGCGGGACCGCCCGCCGACGAGGCCGCGAGAACCACCTCGCCGGTCTCGGAGCCCGAGGGCCACGTCACTCTCGCGAGCCCGCACGGGCCCGTCCCCTCCGCGTACGGCAGCCGCAGCACGCCGTCCCGCGTCCACAGGCCGCCGCCCGCGAGCCAGCCGCGCGGCGCGGGGAGCTGGTGGAGGCGGCGGCCCACGGGGCGCCACACGCCGATCCAGCTCCCGCCCACCGGGCCGTCCACGCGGAAGGCGACCGCGCTGTGCTCGGGCAGCAGGTCCTGGCCCGGCTGCACGGCGAAGGGCGTGAGGCGTGCCTCGGACAGCTCCAGGCACTCGGGGAAGCGCACGGGCAGCGCGCTGCCGAGCACCCCCCACGCGAGCCGGTCCTGCCCCAGCGCGTTCGAGCGGATGAGGAGCAGCCCGCTGTCCACGTCGGCGCTCAGCAGCCGGTCGTCGCTGCGCTCGGAGATCTGGAGCAGCGGCGAGACCTCGCCCGCGCGTTCGAGGTCGACGGCGACGGCCTTCGTCACGCCGTTCTCGTCCGTACGGTCCACCGCGAGCATCCGCGCCTCGCGGTCCAGCCACACGCCGCCCGCGCACCGCCCCGGGATCTCCGCGAGGTGCTCGGGCCCGAAGGCCCCGCCCGCGACGAGCCACACGGCCGTCGAGTGCAGGCCGGGGGCGAGCGCGTACACGCGCCCCGGCACCGGGCTCGGCGGGAGCAGCCGCAGCGGTCCCGGCGAGCCGTCGGCGCGTACGTGCTCGACGGCGCCGAGCGGCTGCTCGCCCGTGTCGGGCCCGCTCGGGTAGAGCAGGGAGAAGTAGTGCATGGGCCCTTCGGGCCGGTGCACGAGGACCCGGCCGTCCGGCAGGGGCTGTGCCTCGGTGCCCGCGGGCTCGGGGCGCGCCACGGGCAGCGGTACGGCGAAGGGCTCCGGCCCGCCGAGCGTCCACCGCTCCACGTGCCGCCCCGCCGTTCCGCCCTCGTCGGGCCCGCCGGGCGGCACGATCCTCGCGGCGTACGAACCGTCCGCCGCCACCACGAATCCGGGACCCTCACCCTGCGGCCACGCGGTCTCACTGACCGTCATCGCTGCGTCACCTCCGGCGACGAAGCTAGTTTTCAGGTGCCCCCATGACAGCCCAGGACCCCCGACTTCACCCCAACGGGTGGCGAACCGGCGAATCGCCTGACATCCGGGACACCTTGTGCTCGGCACCGGGTCTCCGGCCCGCTCCCCGTACCGCCCCGGAGGAACCCCGCCCGCTCCCGGTAACCTTGCCCCCGTGCCCCGCCTCTCCGAAGTCACCGCCGCCCTCGACGCCCTCTGGCCCGCGCACCGCGCCGAGTCCTGGGACGCCGTCGGGACCGTCGTCGGTGATCCCGGGGCCGAGGTCCGGCGCGTGCTGTTCGCCGTGGACCCCGTCCACGAGATCGCCGAGGAGGCGGTCCGCCTCGGCGCCGACCTCCTCGTCACGCACCACCCGCTCTACCTGCGCGGCACCACCACCGTCTCGGCGGCGACCTTCAAGGGCCGCGTCGTGCACGACCTCATCAAGCACGACATCGCCCTGCACGTCGCGCACACCAACGCCGACAGCGCCGACCCCGGCGTCAGCGACGCCCTCGCGGGCGCGCTCGGCCTGCGCGTCCTCGGCCCGCTCGTGCCCGACACCAGCGACCCCGAGGGCCGCCGCGGCCTCGGCCGTGTCTGCGAGCCCACCCGCCCGCTGACCCTCGGCGCCCTCGCGGAAGCCGCCGCGCGCGCCCTGCCCGCGACCGCGCAGGGCATCCGCCTCGCGGGCGACCCCGAGGCGCCGGTCCGCAAGGTCGTCGTGAGCGGCGGAGCGGGCGACAGCCTCTTCGACGCCGTACGGGCCACGGGCGCCGACGCCTTCCTCACCGCCGATCTGCGCCACCACCCGGCCTCCGAAGCCACCGAGCACGGCCCGCTCGGCCTCATCGACGCCGCGCACTGGGCCACCGAGTGGCCCTGGTGCGAGCAGGCCGCCGCACAGCTCGACGAGATCTCCGACCGCCACGGCTGGGAGCTGCGGGTGCACGTCTCGAAGACGGTCACCGACCCCTGGTCCGCACACTTCGATTCCACAGGAGCCCCCAACTGAACGCCGCACCCGCAGACCAGGTCCGCCTGCTCGACCTCCAGGCCCTCGACACCCGTCTCGGCCAGCTCGCGCACCGCAAGGAGTCGCTGCCCGAGCACGCCGAACTGACCGGTCTGGGCAAGGACGCCACCGGGCTGCGCGACCTGCTCGTCGCGGCCCGCGCCGAGGAGGGCGACACCGCCCGCGAGCAGACCAAGGCCGAGCAGGACGTCGACCAGGTCCGCACCCGGGCGACCCGCGACCAGCAGCGCCTCGACTCGGGCGCGGTCACCTCGCCGAAGGACCTGGAGAACCTCCAGCGCGAGATCGCCTCGCTCGCCAAGCGCCAGGGCGACCTGGAGGACGTGGTCCTGGAGATCATGGAGCGCCGCGAGTCCGCGCAGTCGCGCGTGGCCGAGCTGACCGAGCGCCTCGGCTCCGTCGAGACCCGTGTCGCCGAGGTCACCGAGCGCCGCGACGCCGCCGCCTCCGAGATCGACGCCGAGACGGCGACCGTCGCCAAGGAGCGCGCGGTCGTCGCGGGCTCCGTCCCCGACAGCCTCCTCGCCCTCTACGAGAAGCTGCGCGCCCAGCGCGGCGGCGTCGGCGCGGCGCGTCTCCACCAGCGCCGCTGCGAGGGCTGCCGACTGGAGCTGAACATCACCGAGGCGAACGAGGTCAAGGCCGCCAAGCCCGACGCCGTCGTCCGCTGCGAGAACTGCGGGCGCATCCTGGTCCGCACCTCCGAATCGGGCCTGTGAGCGCGGGGGGCGCGGCCTCCGGCGACCGTACGGCCACCGCGTCCCCGCCCCCCGACCTCGGGCCGCCCACGACCTTCGTCCTGCTCCGCCACGGCGCGACGGCGCTCACCGCGCACGGCCGCTTCTCCGGCAGCGGCGCACGCGAGGACCCGCCGCTCGCGGAGGCGGGCCGGGCACAGGCGGCGGCGGTCGCGACGTACCTGCGCGGCACGCCGGTGGACGCCGTCGTCTCCTCGCCCCTGCGCCGCTGCCGCGAGACGGCGGCGGCGCTCGGGCTGCCGTACGCGGTCGACGCGGACCTGCGCGAGACCGACTTCGGTACGTGGGAGGGCCTGACCTTCACCGAGGCCCGCGCCCAGGACCCCGACGCCTTCGCCGCCTGGCTCGCCGGCCCAGGGGCGGCCCCTCCGGGCGGCGAGAGCTTCGCGGACGTCGCGGTCCGCGTCGCGGCGGCCCGCGACCGGCTCCTCGCCGCGCACCGGGGCCGCACCGTGCTGCTCGTCTCGCACGTGACCCCGCTCAAGACACTGCTGCGCCTCGCGCTCGGCGCCCCGCACACGGCACTCTTCCGCATGGACCTCGCCCCGGCCTCGCTCTCGGCGCTGGCGGTGTGGGGCGACGGCAACACGACGGTGCGGTACCTGAACACCACGGCGCACCTCCCGCCGGGCTGAGTGCCGGGGGAGGGGCGCCGGGAAGCGGTTTGCGGGGGACTCCCTGGGGACTCCCTGGGGACTTTCGGGGCGGCGCCGGGCCTCGCGCGGCTGTTGGACGCCCCGGTGGCCGGGCGCGGCGTCGTGCTTTCGTGGGCCGGGGAGCGAGGGCGTACGGGCCGTGGTCTCTTACGCCGACGGCCTGGGCACCCGCCGTGAGTTCGGCCGGGCAGCCCCCGCCGGTGGAGCGCGCCATGTGCGAGCGCCCGGCGGACTCGCCGCGTGCCCGAGCGGATTCGGCGCGGCACGCATCGGCGCCTCACGGGCCGTAGCGCACGCCGCTTGGCCAGGCCGGGACAGAACGCTCCCGCCCCGCCGGTCGCTTCCGCCCCCGCGGCTCGCTTCCGTCCCCCTCCCGCCTCAGCGCAGCGTCGCCGCCTCGCGGGCCAGCGCCTCGACCCGGTCCCAGTCCTTCGCCTTCACCGCGTCGGCGGGGAGCATCCACGAGCCCCCCACGCAGCCGACGTTGGGCAGCGCGAGGTAGTCGGGCGCGTTCTTCGGGCTCACGCCCCCGGTCGGGCAGAACCGCGCCTGCGGCAGCGGGCTCGCGAGGGACTTGAGGTACGGGGCGCCGCCCGCCGCCTGCGCCGGGAAGAACTTCATCTCGCGCACGCCCGCCTCAAGGAGGGCCACGACCTCCGACGTCGTCGAGACGCCGGGCAGGAAGGGCACCCCGGAGGACTTCATCGCGGCGAGCAGCGCGGGCGTCCACCCCGGGCTGACGAGGAACCGCGCCCCCGCCCGTACCGCCGCGTCCACGTTCGCCGCCGAGATGACCGTCCCCGCGCCCACGACCGCGTCGGGCACCTCGGCCGCTATCGCCGCCATCGCGTCGAGCGCGACGGGCGTCCGCAGCGTCACCTCGATCGCGGGCAGCCCCCCGGCCACGAGGGCGCGCGCGAGCGGAACGGCGTCGGCGAGGTCGTCGATCACGACGACGGGGAGCACGGGGGCGAGGTCGAGCACGGAGGCGGGGGCCTCGGAAGCGGCCTGGGCGGGGACGGGCGAGTCTGTCATGCGGTCATCGTGCCTCGCGCGGCGCACCCTGCGCAAAGCGCGTTGCGCAGGGCGCAACGACCTCACCTGTCGGGCGGCTCAGTGCACGTCCGTGACCACGACGTCGAGCGCCCACGGCTTCCCCCTGCCGCCGGGCCCCGCCGTCTCCACCGTGTGCCCCAGGTCCCGCAGCGCGGCGACGAGTTCGGCGGGCGAGGCGGCCCGTACGTCGTGCGCGAGCAGGTCCCGTACGAGCCGCCCCTTCGTCGCCTTGTTGAAGTGGCTCACGACCGAGCGCTTCTCGACCCCGCCGACCATCCGCGCGTGCAGCACCCGCACGGTCACGGTGCGCTCGGCGAGCGCGCCCTTCGGCTTCCACGCGGCGGCATAGGCGGCCGAGCGCAGGTCGAGGACGGGCCCCTCGCCCGCCGCCTCCGGCAGCACCTCGGCCATGAAGGGCCGCCAGTACGCGCCGAGCGCCCCGAGACCGGGGAGCTTCACGCCCATCGCGCAGCGGTAGGAGGGGATGCGGTCCGCCGTGCCGAGCGCGCCCCAGAGGCCCGAGAAGACGAGCAGCGAGCGCGCGGCCCGGTCGCGTGCGGCGGCGTCGAGCGTGGCGAGGCCGAGCGCGTCGTAGAGGACGCCGGTGTAGATCTCCCCGGCGGGCCGCGCCCCCGCCTCGTACAGCGCCGCGTTCTTCGCGACCTCGCCGCGCAGCCCCTCGCTGAGCCCGAGCACCTCGCGCGCCTTCTCCTCGTCGCCCGCGCACAGCGTGACGAGTTCGTCGAGCACCCGCTCCCGCGCGGCCGTGAGCCCCGGCAGCGCAAGACCGCCGAGCGCGAGCGGGGACCCCTCGCCCCCGGCGGCCTTCCCCTCGGACGGCGGCAGCAGTACCAGCACGGTGTCTCTCCTCGCTCACGAACGCGCGGGGCGACCGGAAACGGGCCCCGGACCAGGGTAATCGCGACCGGGGCCGCGATGGCTAACGCCAGAAGCCTTGACGACCGACGCCGTTGGCCCGTCCCCGCCCGCCCGATCGCGCTCCTCGCGGCGCACGCTTTCGGCGCCGGGCGCGTACCCGCCTCCTCGCCCTGTCGTGCGGCCGAGGGGACGGCCCGTACCGCCCCCCGCCGCTGCTGAGACTGGACGCCGCTTCCCCTCGCACGCCGACCTGGACGGCGCCTGGGAGCGCGGCGCGCCGGCCCTCGCCCGCCCGGTACCATGACCGCACGGCAGACGAGCCGGGCGGACGGCCGCGTGGGCCCCTTCGGGGACCCCCGAGGAACGTCCGGGCTCCACAGGGCAGGGTGATGGCCAACAGCCACCCGGGGTGACCCGCGGGACAGTGCCACAGAAAACAGACCGCCGGAGGCTTCGGCCCCCGGTAAGGGTGAAACGGTGGTGTAAGAGACCACCAGTGCCCGAGGCGACTCGGGCAGCTAGGTAAACCCCACCCGGAGCAAGGTCAAAAGGGAACACCCCGGTGTTCCTGCGCGGACGTTCGAGGGCTGCCCGCCCGAGTCCGCGGGTAGACCGCACGAGGCCGGTGGCAACACCGGCCCTAGATGGATGGCCGTCGCCTCGGCACGCCGCAAGGCCCCCGAGGAACAGAACCCGGCGTACAGCCCGACTCGTCTGCCGCCCTCCGGGCTCCGCCCGAAAGGGCCCGGGCGGCTCCCCCTCTTGGAGAGGCTTCGCGGCCCCACTGCGCCACCGGCCGAATCCGTCAGCAGGATGCGGCGCTTGTCCGCCGGGTCGGCCCCCTCGGGGGAGGGCGTATCACGGGGTCTGACCGCCGCCGGGAGCGGACGGCGGCCCCGTGGCCGTCTTGAATCCGCTCAGGCGGAGGACCGGTGAGGCGGGCTCGTCCTCGGGCGTCACCCCGCGAGCCCGGACTCCCGCAGCCGCCACGTGGTCATCGCGGGCACCCTGCCGGGAAGGCCCGCAAGGCCCGCACGGCCCGCTCGGAACGTGACGCCGCGTTCGTCGCGGCCGAGGGGGTGAAGGCCCGGCCCTGTTCCGCGAGTTGCGGGAGACCTCGGCTTCCCGCCGGTCCTGTGCGGGCAGGCGGTGTGCGTTCAGGTGCTCTCCCCGGCCGCCTCCTCTCCCGTCGCGTCCTCCGCGCCCGGGAGCGCCACCGCGCGGACGAAGGTGTCGGTGAAGATCTCGATGGCCTCCTCGGGGGTGGGGAGGTTCTCCGCGCCCGGGATGGCGGGGGCCGCCGGGCGGAGGAGGAAGTGGGAGAAGAGGGGGCCCGTGAGCTGCTGGAGCAGGAGGAAGAGGGGGAGATCCCGGATGCGTCCCGCGGCGGCCTCCTCGCTGAGCCAGCGACCGCTCGCGCCGAGGATGCGCGGGAACATGCGCCCGTACATCGCCTGGACGGCGGGGTCGGTGGGGCGGGCGAAGGCGTCGGCGATGATCGCGGGCAGGACGCGCGGCTCGTTGTCGAAGGCGTTGACCATCGCGCGGTAGATCGCGCGGACCGTGTCCCGGAGGCCCTGGCGCGGGCCCGCGAGCAGCGCTTCGACGTCGAGTATCGGGCTGTAGCGCTCGTAGACCTCGTAGAGGAGCTCGTCCCGCCCGCCGAAGGCCGCGTACAGGCTGTGGACGGAGCACTCGGCGCGTTCGGCGACCCGCTCCAGTGTGGTCGCGGCGAGGCCCTCGGCGCTGATCAGCTCGGCCGCCGCCGTGGCCGCGCGGACCCGGACCGGCTCCTGGCCGCCGGGGTCGACGCCCGCGGCGCGCACCGCCTCGTCGAGGGTGCGGCGGGTGCCGCCGAGGCGGCGCATGAGGGTGCTGCGCGAGATGCCGGCCGCCTCGGCCACGGCGAGCAGGGGCACTTCGGCCACGGGGACGCCGCGATCCGCGGCGGTGTGCAGAGCGGCCCGCACGATCTCTTCGAGAGGGGAACGCGCGGGGACGGAATCGCTGAGGTTTGACACAGGGATAAGGGTACTCTGTAATCGGGTGTCAGGGGGTGGTGCGGCGGCGTCGCCGTCCCGTGTCGCCCCTGTTCTCCCCTGCCCGCCGGTCTCGTTCCGCCGGTCTCGTCCGTCCTTAGCTCGTGCGCATTCTGTCCCTTCCTTCCCACACCGTCCCGACCGGCGTGCCCGGCGGGCGGGAGGAGTCGTCATGACCGATCAGCCCGCCTCCGCCGCAGGGACCGCGCCCGGGGGAGGCCCGCCCGCGCGGCCCTCCGGCACGGTCCGCAAGCTCACGGTGGTCCTGCTCGGCCTGACCGCCGTGGTCACGCTCATGCTCTGCGCCTTCGCGCTGCCCAGCGTGCACGGCGGCCCGCACGAGGTCCCGATCGGCGTCAGCGGTCCGCACGCGGCGACCGAGGCCCTCGCCCGGAAGCTCCCCTCCGACGAGTGGAAGGTCACGGTCTACGCGGACAAGGCGGCCCTCACCGCCGACATCGAGGACGGCGACGTCTCCGGCGGCCTCGTCCTCGCCGCTGACGGGCCCGGGATATACACCGCGACCGCGGGCGCCCCGATGGCGACCAACGCGCTCACCGCGCTGGGCAACGGGCTGGCGGCCGAGCAGCACGCCAAGGCCACCGTCCACGAACTCGTCCCCTTCACCGCCGACGACCCGCGCGGCTCCGGGTTCTCCGCCGCCGCGCTGCCGATGATCTTCGGCGGGATGTTCCCCGCGATCATCCTCACCCGCCTCTTCCCCGGCCACGCCGGGCTGCGCGTCCGCCTCACCGGGGCCGTGCTCTTCTCGCTCCTCGCCGGTTTCGCCGTCACCGCGCTGCTCCAGTACGGGACGGGCTCGCTCGACGGCTCGTACGCCCTCACCTCGCTCGGCATGAGCCTCGGCATGGCGGCGCTCTCGCTCACCTTCATCGGCCTGGAGGCGCTCGTCGGCTTCGGGGGTCTCGGCGCGGGGGCGGCCCTCATGATGTTCCTCGGCAACCCGCTCTCCGGTCTCCAGACGGGCCCGCGCTGGCTGCCCGACGGCTGGTCCACCTTCGGGCAGTTGCTCCCGCCCGGCGCCTCCGGGAGCCTGCTGCGCGCCAACGGCTTCTTCGACGGCGCCCACGCGGCCGGTCCCCTCGCGGTGCTCGGGGCCTGGGTCCTCCTCGGTGTCGTCCTCCTCCTCGCGGCCGACCGGCGCGCACGGGGCGCGAGCCGCGCGGGCGCGCGGGAGCGGGCGACGCGGGTACCGGCGGCTGTCTGAGAGCCCTCCCGGGCCGCCGCCCGGAAGGGGCCGAGGTGATCCTCCTCGCGGGCCGCTGTCCGGGAGGACGGGGGAGCGGGGCGGGCGCGAGGGGCACGCCCGCCCGCGCACCGCCTCGGCGCGAGCGCCGGGGTGCTCCGTACCCCTCACCGCCTCAACGCGAGCGCCGGGGTGCTCCGCCCTCCTCACCGCCTCGGTGCCGGTGCCGGTGCCACCAGTCGGCCCCGGTGCACCAGTGACGCCGCCTGCTTCAGCGTGCTCAGGCGCACGCTCACGCTGTAGCCCGTGATGCCGGGGACACGTGCGAGGCTCCGGCTCAGGAAGTCGTAGAAGTCGGCGGCGTCGGTGCACATCGCGATGGCCATGAGGTTCTGCTCGCCGCTGGTCGCGGCGGCGAAGACGATCCGGGGCAGCGCGGCCACCGCCGTGCCGGTCTCGTCGAGCAGCGCGGGCGTCGTCCGCAGCCACAGGGCCGCGCTGAACGGGTAGCCGAGGCGTTCGGGGACGAGGTCCACGTCGTAGAAGAGCGTCCCGGCCCGTTCCAGGGTCTCGATACGGCGGGCGATGCGGCCCGGTGTCCAGCCGGTGCGCTCGGCGAGCGTGGCCTGACTGGCCCTGCCGTCCTCGGCGAGCACCGCGAGCAACGGCGCGTCCTCGGGGCGCGGCTCGACGGGCGGACCCACCGGCACCGGACGCGGGTGCCGTTCCCGGAGCCTGGCCACCGCCTCCTCGGGGAGCGAGGGCCCGAGATGGCCCCAGTCCGCGCCCGGCGGCGAGTAGGGGTGCAGCATCATGCGCGCGTCGACCCCGAGGACGCCGGGGAACCTGGCGAGCCGCCGCAGCACGTCGGAGACGCGTCCGTCGTGCGGAGTCTCCAGGGAGCAGACGATCTCCGAGCCGCCGAAGGTGATGTTCGCGAAGGAGACCTCGGGCAGCCGGGTCACCGCCTCGGCGAGCGCGTCGAGCCGGTCGGGCCGCAGCGAGATCCGTACGACGCTCGTCGCGAGGCCGTGCACCGCCGGGTTCACGAGCCCCACGACCCGTACCGTGCCAGCCCGGCGCATCGCCCGGAAGCGGCGCGCCACCGTCTGCTCGGAGGCTCCCACCACCTCGCCGACCAGCCGGAACGGCGCGCGAGGCGCCACGTGCAGGGCGTGGAGGATATGACTGTCCAGGGTGTCGGCCATGGAGAAAGCATCGCACCGCCCGGCAGACTGTAGATGTTTCCGGCGCTTCATCCGCTCCGGCTTGGTGGAATTCGCAGTTCCGGCGGAGACTTCCGGAGGATTCGCGGACGGTTCACGGCGCGCTCCCGGGCCACCCAAAGCCACCGGCCGAGCCACCCGGCCGGAGCCACCCCGGCCCCGGCCACCCGGCTCACGCCACCCCGGCCCAGGCCCCGGAGCGCCGTCCGGCCCCGAGTGCGTACGTACCGCGTACGCGACGGGGACCCCAACCCGTCCCGCCGGCCGGCGAAGGCGCCGTCCGGCCCGCTCGTACGCCCGGACGAACGGCCGCCATCGGCCGCCCGCCCGGCCCGTACGGCCGGACCTGCCGCACCGCCCACGACTCCGCCCGTCCCACGCGCCGGAACCTCCCGGCGCTTCGAAGGAGTTCCCTTGTCCCAGTCACCGCCCGCAGCAGTCGAGCCCCATCGCGGGGTGACGCTGTTCATGGCCTGCCTCGGGGTCTTCGTCGCCTATCTGCCGGTGACGAGCGTCTCGGTGAGCCTGACCGCGATCCAGTCGGCACTCTCCACGACGACCTCGCAACTCTCCTGGGTCTCGGACGCCTTCGTGCTGCCGATGGCCGCCTTCATCCTCACCGCCGGTGTCTTCGGCGACGTCCACGGCCGCAAGAAGGTCTACCTGACCGGGCTCCTGCTCTCCGCCGCGGGCGCGGCGACCTCGCTGACCGCGCACTCGGTCGGCCAGCTCTGGACCGGCCAGGCCCTCTCCGGGCTCGGCGCCGCCGCCCTGCTGCCCACGACGCTCGCGCTCATCAGCCACGCCGTGCCCGACCACCGCGAGCGCGGCAAGTTCATCGGCTTCTGGGCGATGTGCCTCATGGGCGCGCTCGCGCTCGGCGGCATCGTCTCCGGCACGATCCTCGCGCACGCGTCCTGGCGCTGGATCTTCCTCGTCCCGATACCCGTCGCGCTCCTCGCCTTCGCCGTCTCGGCGAAGCTGTTGCCCGAGTCGCGCGCGCCGCGCACGAGCCGCCTCGACTGGCCGGGCCAGATCACCGCGATGCTCGCCATCACCGGCCTCGTCTACGGCGTCATCGAGGGCGGCGCGGGCTCCTTCACGGACGCCCGGGTCGTCGTCGCGCTCGCGGTCGCCGTCGTCAGCGGCGTCCTCTTCGTCGTGGTCGAGCGCCGCGCCGAGCACCCCATGCTCGACCTCAAGCTCTTCCGCAGCCCCGGCTTCACCGCCACGACGCTCGTCGCCATGGTCATGTTCCTCGGCATGATCGGCTTCTTCTTCGTGCTGAGCCTCTACTTCGGCATGGTCCAGCACCTCGACACGCTCGACACCGCCTGGCGGATGATCCTCGTCACCGGGGCCGCGCTGATCGTCAGCGGCGTCGTGGGCCGCCTCATGCACAAGATCGCGCCGCGCCTCCTGATCACGGTCGGTCTGCTCCTCGTGACGGCGGCGCTGCTCACGCTGCTCGGCGCCGAGGCGGACAGCTCCTTCGGCACCCTGTCGTGGCGGCTGGTCCTGCTCGGCCTCGGCATGGGCATGGTCACGACGCCGATGACCGCGACGGCCGTCGCCTCCGTGCCGCACCCGCTCGCCGGGATGGCCGCCGCGGGCAACAACGCCTTCCGGCAGGTCGGCGGCGCGCTCGGCCCGGCCGTGCTCGGCGCGCTCCTCACCAGCCGCGCGGCCTCCGCGCTGCCGGACAAGCTCGCGGGCAAGGGCGTGGACGGCCCCCTCGCGGACCGGCTCACGCACGCGGTCGACGGCGGCGGCCTCGGCGCGGTCGGCTCGGTGCCGCTCGGCGCCCGCGCGGGGCAGGTCTACGGCGCGGTCGGCGACGCCTTCCTCGACGGCATGCGCCTGTGCCTGACGATCTCGGCGGCGCTCACCTTCATCGCCGCCGTGCTCGCCTTCGTGCTCCTGCGCCCGCGCGCGGACCGTGCGGGCAGGGTGGTGCGCGAGTCGGCCGCCCAGGCCCCGGCGGGCCGCGAGGCGGCGGGCGAGGGCGCGCACGCCTGACGGCACGGCGAGGGACGTGGGCCGCCCGGTCACGAGGGGAACACCTTCGCGAGCGGGCGGCCTCGTGCGTACGGGAACCGGAGCCCGCCCCGTACTCTCTCCCAGGACATGAGCGCCCACGACACGAGTGACTTCGCCGACGAGGCCCGCAGCCGCGCCGCCCGCCTGCTGCGGATGGCCGCTCCCGAGGACGACAGGGACGGGCTCATCGCCTACGCCACCGACACGCCCGACCCGCCCCTCATGGGTCCCGACGGCATCCGCACCACGGGCTGCCCGCGCTGCCGCCGCACGATGTGGCTCCAGCGCGAGGCATGGGTGTGCGCGGGGTGCGGAGAGGTGCGGGAGCGCGGGGAGGACTGAGGGGTACGGGGTTTCGCCGCGCGCCCCCGTACCGGGCCGCGCGCCCCCGCCGGGCGCATCCCGCCCCCGCCCTACCGCTCCCCGCTCAGATCCTCCACGCCCATCGCCGCCGCCCGCGCCCGGCGCTCGGCGAGGACGGTGGCGCGGGCCTCGGCCATGTCGGTGAGGACCGTGCGACGGGCCCGCCGGGCGAGCCGGTCGACGTAGAGGATGCCGTTCAGGTGGTCCGTCTCGTGCTGGAGGCAGCGGGCGAAGTAGCCCGTGCCCTCGATCGTCACCGGGCGCCCGTCCAGGTCCACGCCGCGCACCACCGTGCGGTCCGCGCGGGGCAGTTCGTGCTGCGCGCCGGGCACCGAGAGACAGCCCTCGACGTCGTCGACGAGGGCGCGGCCCGACGCGGCCTCGTCGATCACCGGGTTGAGGACGTGGCCGACGTGCCGGGCGCCCTCGTCGTCGAAGCAGTCGTAGACGAAGAGCCGCAGGTCCACGTCGACCTGGTTGGCGGCGAGCCCCGCGCCCTCGGCGAGGTACATCGTCAGGAACATGTCGGCGACGAGCTGCGCCAGTTCGGGGGTGCCGAAGACGGTCGCCCCGGCGCAGCGGCGCGCGAGGACCTCCTCGCCGGCCTCGGTCACCCGCAGCATCCGGCCGCGCGCCGCCTCGGGGGCGAGCGGCGGGTACTCGCCCTCGAACCGCTCGCCCCGCACGTACACGGGGACCCCGGCGGGAATCCGCGCGCGGACGGAGTCCGGCGGCGGGACGAGGCTCCGCGCGGGGCCGGCGGCAGCGGGTTCGGTCATGGGGCGGCCTCTCTCGGGAACGCGACGGGCGCTGCGGCGCACGCGGCCAGAACCCTACCCGCGCGCCGCGCGCCCACCCCCGCCCCGTCAGCCGTGCGGGACGTGCCGCACGCGCTGCCGCAGCTCCTTCTCCACGTCGTAGCGATTCAGGCCCTGCTCACGGGCCCAGTCGGTCACCGCCATGTGCACCTCGGCGGCGGCGTTGAACCACACGCGCCGCTGCGCGTTCTGCTCCTCACCGTCCAGGTGCTCGATCCTGCGGCCCTCTTCGTCGGCCGCCTGCTGAAGGGTGATCAGGTCTTCGGGTAGCTCCACGGGCGGCACGGTAGGCGCCGGGGGCGCCGGGGACGGGGTGGACACGGCGGGCGTCAGTCGTACGGAGCAGGTCGGGCGGGGATGCCGTCGCGGGGCTCCGCCCCGGGCCCCGGATTCGGGGCTCCGCCCCGGGCCCCGCTCCTCAAGCGCCGGAGGGGCTGATTCATGGGGCGCTGCCCCATACCCCGCTCCTCAAACGCCGGAGGGGCTGGAGGGCGAAGCGTCGGAGGGTGAGGGGCTGGAGGGTGAGGGGCCGGAGGGTGAGGGGCCGGAGGGTGAGGTGTGCGGGCGCGTCCCCGTCACCACCGTCGCCCATCCCTCCTCCTCGTGGGCGATCTCCGCGTGGAGGGCCGCCGCCGTGAAGATCCCCGCGACCTCCGGTGCCTGGCGTTCGCCGCTTTCGACCAGGAGACGGCCGCCCGGGGCGAGCCACGTCGCGGCCTCCTCCGCCACGCGGCGGACCAGGTCGAGGCCGTCTCTGCCCCCGTCCAGGGCGACGAGGGGCTCGTGGGCGCGGGCCTCGGCGGGGAGGAGGCGGACCTCCTCGCTCGGTACGTACGGGACGTTCGCCGTCAGGACGTCCACGCGCCCGCGCAGCGCGGCCGGGAGCGGGGCGTAGAGGTCGCCCTCGTGGACGTGCGCGCCCACCGGGGCCAGGTTGCGGCGCGCCCAGCGCAGCGCGCCGGGGTCGACGTCCGCCGCGTGGAGCGTCGCGCGCGGGCCGAGCGCGGTGCGCAGCGCGAGGCCGAGGGCACCCGAGCCGCAGCACAAATCGAGCAGCGTCACGGCGCCCTCCGCGCGCACCCCGTCGAGCGCCCGCGCCACCAGGAACTCGCTGCGCCTGCGCGGCACGAAGACCCCGGGCCCGACCGCGATACGCAGCCCGTGGAACACCGCGTGCCCCACGACGTGCTCCAGTGGCTCCCCGGCCACGCGCCGCGCGACCAGCGCGTCCAGCGCCCCCTCCCGGCCCGCCGCGTCCTCGGGCACCGCCGCGAGCAGCAGTTCCGCCTCGTCCTCGGCGAAGACGCAGCCCGCCGCGCGGAGCCGGGCCACGAGGCCCGCGACGTCAGCCACGCCCGCCCATCGTGTCGGGGAGCCTGCGCACCGGGCTGCCCCAGCCCCGTACCACCTCGTAGTCCGTGAACTCCTGCACGAGCCGGTACGCCGTGCCCGCGTGCGGGCCGCGCCGCTCGGCGGCGAGGAAGGCCTCGGCCTCGCGGCGGTCGTGGCGCGGGGTCCCGCACAGCTGCCACGTACGGCCGTTCCACATCTCCGGAATCCAGCGCTCGCGCGCCTGCGGGCGCTCGTCGCGCTCGCCGTAGCGCGAGGGCGCGACCAGGTACTCCCGCTCGCCGTCCGGCAGCCGGGCCGCCCTGCGTCCCCCGCGCCGCCGCGTCTCGCACAGCAGGCACAGATCGGGGGCGCTGTCGTCCCGGGGCCCGAAGGGGTGCTCCGCGCAGCGCGTCGTCGGCTCGGGGCCCTCGACGGTCTCCTCCAGGAGGTCGAGGGCGCGCCGCAGGTCCTTGGCGATCTCGTGGAGCTTCGCCTCGGTCGTGTCGCCGCCGAGTTCGTCGCCCTGTTCCCCGAGCGCCCTGAGCGCCCGGCCCAGGGCCGGGATCTTCTGCTGCCTCATGGCGTGAGCCTCCGGTGTCGCGCGTGCCCGTACCCGCCCATTGTCCAACGCCCGCCGGTCGAGCCCTCAGCCCACCCGCCCCACCGGCACGAGCGTGAGCCACGCGATGCCGAGCAGGCCCAGGTGGCCGTCGAGCCAGAAGGCGCGCTGCGCGTCGAGCCGCTCCCGTACCGCGTCCGCCTCGGGGTGGCCGGGGTGCAGCGCGAGCCATTCCTCGCCCGCCGCGCGGTACCCGGACTCGAACTCCTCCCACTCGGAGGCGCTCGCCGTCTCCGTCCACAGTGGCCGGAAGCCGCCCGCCACGGCCGCGTCGACGAGCGCGCCGAGCGAGGGATGGTCCTCGGCCTCCGCGCCCGGCCACAGCCGCGCCAGCTCCTCGGCGCCGGGGGTACGGGTGAAGAAGCCCTCCCCGAGCAGCACCCGGCCGCCCGGGTTCACGAGCCGCCGCAGCTCGGCGAAGAGCCTCGGCAGGTAGTCGGGCGCCTCAGGGTCGGCGAGCGCCTGCCCCGAACCGCCGCACAGCACGACGTCGGCCGGTCCCCGCTCCGTGCCGCGCGCTGACTCCTCGTACAGCCGCACCCGCGCGTCGAGCCCGCGCTCGCGCGCCCGCTCCCCGGCCCGCAGCAGGTCCTCGCCCCGCAGGTCGATCCCGGTCCCGTGCGCCCGCGGCACCGCCTCCAGGACGCGCAGCATCAGCTCCGCCCAGCCGCAGCCGACGTCGAGCACGCGCGTGGGCCGCGCGGCTGCGAGGCGCGCCACGATGCGCGCGGCGCGTTCCTCGGAGAGCGGGTTGTGGAAGGTGAGCGCGGGCAGCCCGGAGGGCGGGGCGTCCGGGGTGTCTCGCTGCGTCTCGGCGGAGGTCATGGGAGCGGACGGTACGGAGCGGGGCGGGCGGGGGCGAATGGTTTTCCTCCCCCGCGAGTGCTCCGCCCGGGGTACGGGTGCGGGGCCACCCGCCGGGACGGGAAGCCCCGCACCGGTACGTGCCTCAGCTCTCCCCGGCCTCCGCCGGGGCGGCCTGCCGGACCCGCTTGTTGCGCTGCGCGACGACCGTGAGGGCCGCCGCGGCGCCGCCGATGAGCGCGGCGGGGACCATCCAGTGGCGGTTGAGGGCGTGACCGAGCTTGTGGTCGAGCGAGAACCTGCCGGGACCCGTGACCGCGAGGCCCGCCGCGGCGAGGCCCAGGAAGGCCGGGTACTCGTAGCCGCCGCCCTGCGCGAAGAAACCGCCGGGGGCGTGGACGGCGGCGGCGCCCGCCATCGTCCCGGCGGCGGCGGCGCCCGCCGCCGGGGTCGCGAGGCCCAGCGCGAGCAGCGTGCCGCCGCCCGCCTCGCCGAGCCCGGCGGCGAGCGCGTTGAGCTTGCCGGGCGCGTAGCCCATCGACTCGAACGCCTGGCCCGTGGCGTCGAGCCCGCCGCCGCCGAACCAGCCGAAGAGCTTCTGCGAACCGTGCGCGGCGAGCACCCCGCCGGTACCGAGGCGCAGGGCGAGGAGCCCGAGGTCGAGCCGACGCCCGTGCGTGCGGCTTTTGTGGCACTTCACGCTGTCTCCTTGGGGGATCGAGGGAGGGGGAGCCGTGTCGCGGGGACAGCTCCTGCGCGCCTCGCGCACACCGCCGTACGCCTCCGGGACCCGGTGATCACGAGGCTACGCCTCCCACGCCGCACCGCACTCCGGGGGCACGCGTCCGGCTCCCACCGCGCCCGGGTGTCCCGGCGCCCGGGTGTCCTCAGTCCTCGGCCTCCGCCGGGATGCGTACGGCCGTGCCCGCGACCCGTACCCGGGGATCGCCCGCCCGCAGCGTGACCGTGACCGTGCCGGGACGCCCCAGGTCCTCGCCCTGCACGAAGGTGAGCCGCGCGTCCTCGCGCACGAAGCCGAGCGAGCGCAGGTACGCGCCGAACGCCGCCGACGCCGCGCCCGTCACCGGGTCCTCGACGACACCGCCGACGGGGAAGGGGTCGCGCGTGTGGAAGACGCCGGTGTCCGGGTCGTGCCAGAAGAGGTGCACGGTCGTCAGGCCGAGGCGTTCCATGAGCGCGCGCAGCCGCTCGAAGTCGTAGTCGAGCGCCGCGAGCCGCTCGCGGGTACCGGCCGCGAGCACGAGGTGCCTGGCCCCGGCCGAGGCGATGCGCGGCGGGTACTCGGGGTCGAGGTCCGCAGCGGGCCAGTCGAGCGCGGCGAGGGCCTCGGCGAGGTCGTCGGGCGCGATGTCCTCGACACGCGGCATGACGCTCGTCAGCGTGGCGCGCAGCTCACCGTCCTCGCGCTCGACCCCCACGGGCACCTGCCCGGCCGGGGTGAAGAACACGTACTCGCCGGGCCCCTCCCGCTCCGCGAGCGCGACGGCGGTCGCGATCGTCGCGTGTCCGCAGAAGGACACCTCGGCCTTCGGGCTGAAGTAGCGCACCCGGTGCGTGCGCGGCTCCCCGCCGGGGAGCACGAACGCCGTCTCGCTGTACCCGAGCCGCGCGGCGATGCCGAGCTGCTCGTCGTCGCTCAGCCCCGAGGCGTCGAGCACGACCCCGGCGGGGTTGCCCGCGCGCGGGTCGGTGGTGAACGCCGCGTACCGGCTGATGCGCGGGGCGGGGGCGGCCGGAGGCGTGGGGCCAGGTGTCGTCATGGTGACGACAACGGGAGGGGGAGGGCGGGGTATTCCCGCCCCGTCCCTCCGCCGCGCCGGAGGGACGGGGCGTACGGGAGCGCGGGGGGTGGTGGGAAGCGGGTGGTGCGCCGGGCCGGTCAGGCCTCCGCCGTCCTGGGCTCGTACTGCCCGATCCCCGCCGCCAGGAAGGCCGCGGCGTCGTCGATCCAGCCGAGGAGAACACGCTCGCGCACCTCGTCGGGGCTGTCGGCAGCGTCCGCGTCGTGGGCGAGGCCGAGTGCCGCTCGGGTCTCGGGCCCGGTGAGGAGGCGGAGCAGGGCGACGAGCTGGACGGCGACGAGGCGCGCGCTCTGCCCGGCCCCGGGGGCGCCGGTCTCGGCGGCGAGCGCCGTGGTGAGGGCGTCCTCGAAGCGCTCGTACATGACGAGGAGCCGGGGCCGCAGGTGCGGGTCCGAGCCGAACGCGATGTGGAATTCCTCCACGCCCCGCGCCCCCTCGCCCTGCCGGGCCAGGTCCTTGAGGAAGTCGCGTACGGCGTCCAGCGGGGTGCTGCCTGCCGGACGCTCCGTCACCGCGTGGACGAGCTCCTCGCGCATGTCGTCCTCGCCCGCGAAGGCGAGGTCCTCCTTCGAGGAGAAGTAGGTGAAGAGCGTCTTCACCGAGATGTTCGCCCTATCGGCGATCTGCGCGACGGTGACGCCCTCGTACCCGTCCCGCGCGAAGAGCGCCTCGGCGGCGTCCAGGATCGCCTGCCGCGTCATGAGCTTCTTGCGCTCGCGGAGGCCGGGAGCGGGGGAGGGGAGTGCTGGCATGAGCCCACTGTAGCTCTCCAGGGAGGGGAATTCGAGAGTGCCAGGAAAAAGTGAGTCATTCACCTTGCCGCTTGACGCGAAAAGGTGAACGACTTACCTTTCGAGAGTCCCGAACCGGAGGTTTTCCATGACGACGCCCGACCGTGCCCCCGCCCGGCGCACACTCCTCGTGCTGATGGTCCCGCTCATGCTTGTGCTGTTTCTCGCGAACCTCGACCAGACGATCGTGGCCGCCGCGCTGCCCACCATCGGCCGCGACCTCGATTCCGCGTCGGGTGCCTCGTGGGTCGTCACCGCTTACCTGCTGACCAGCGCGATCACGACCCTGATCCTCGGCAAGCTCGGCGACATGTACGGGCGCAAGCGCGTCTTCCAGTTCTCCATCGCCGTCTTCCTCGCCGGCTCGCTGCTGTGCGGCCTCGCGCCGGGAATCGGCGCGCTCATCGCCTTCCGCGCCCTCCAGGGCATCGGCGGTGGCGGCCTGAACTCGCTCGTGCAGGCGATCACGGGGGACCTCGTCCCGGCGCGCCGCCGGGCCGCCTGGCAGGCGCTCACCGGCGTGGTCGCGACCCTCGCACTCGTCGCGGGGCCGCTCCTCGGCGGGGCCTTCGCCGAAGGACTCTCCTGGCGCTGGATCTTCTGGATCAACCTGCCGATCGGCGTCGCCGCGCTGTTCACCGTCGCCGCGAAGCTCCACCTGCCCCGCCCCGCCGCCGCGCGCGGGCGTGTCGACTACGCGGGCGCCGCGCTCGTCGCCGCCCTCACCACCACGGCCCTGCTCGTCACGACGTGGGGCGGAACCACCTACTCCTGGACCTCCCCGCTCGTTCTCGGCCTGCTCGCCGCGACGGTCCTCGCGCTGCTCGCGTACGTGCGCGCCGAGCGCCGCGCGGCCGAACCGCTCACCCCGCCCCGGCTCTTCCGCTCGGCCGTCTTCGACCTGGCCGGACTCCAGTTCTTCCTCGCGACGCTCGTCCTCTTCGTCGGCATGCTCTACGTCCCGATGTTCCTGGAGACCGTCCAGCACGCGACGGCCTTCAGCGCCGGCCTCTACGTCATCCCGCTGCTGCTCGGTCTCGTCGCTGCCGCGATGGTCTCCGGGCCGCTCATCGCGAAGACCGGGCGTTACAAGATCTACCCCGTACTCGGCTCGCTCCTGACCGGCGGCGCGATGTACTGGCTCGCCCAATGGGACGCGCACACCGCGCCGTTCGGACTCATCACGCCGCTCGTCGTCGCGGGGGCCGGTCTCGGTCTCTTCGTGCAGGTCTCGCTGCTCGCCGGGCAGAACGCCGCCGCGTACGACGACCTCGGCGCTGCGACGGGCACCCTCAACTTCTTCAAGAGCCTCGGCGGGGCGGTCGGTGCCGCCCTCTTCGGCGCGATCCTCGCCCACGCCCTCGCCCACGGCGCGGCGCTCGCCGCCTTCCACACGGTCTTCCTGTGGGCCCTCCCCTTCATGGGTGCCGCCCTGGTCGCCGCTCTCGCGATGCGTGAGAAGCCGCTCTCGGAGGAGATGCGCGAGGTGGCGGCGGGGGAGGTGGAGGTGCCGGAGTACTAGGCCCTTTCGTCGCATTTCCGTCTGCCGTGTGACGCCATGCACGCCCCCCGGCCGAAGGCCGGGGGCCCCGTGGCCGCCCTCCGGGTGGCGACGGGAATGTGACGACAGGGCCTAGGGGCGGGGTACGGGGCGCCGCTGCCTTCGGGCGGAGGGTGCCCCGTACCCGTACCGGTCCTGCCGGTTCGTCCGTCAGTGGCAGTTCTTCTGGCCGCTCTTCGCGGTCTTCCAGGAGCAGGAGTCGCGCAGCGCGCCCTTCGATGTGTACAGCCGTGCCTTGTCGCCCGTGTTGTTCCACACGTACGCACCACGGTTCCAGTAGACCGTCCCGGGCACGTTCTTGCCCTTGCCGGTGCGGACCTTGACCGTCTTGCCCGCGCCGATCTTGTAGCTGCCGAAGGTGTACGTGTAGCCGGTGTTGTCCTTGAGCTTGTAACCCTTCAGCTGCACCGCCGACTTGGAGTTGTTGTGGATGTTCACCCACTCCCCGTTGAGCGAGGTGTTGCTGCGGGTGTCCTTGCCGGGGCTGTCGAACTGGACGAGCCCGATGTGGATTCCGCTCTGGTGGGCGGCGGCCTGCGAGGGTGAGGCCGCGAGACCCACGAGGGCGGCGGCGGCGAGGACGGCCGGGGCCGCGAAACGAATGCGCACGTAGTGCTCCGAAGTGTTCCGAAGGATTCCGAAGATCACGGAAAAGGGCATGCGGGTGCCGGAGAACGGCAAAAAGTGCTTGTATGCGGTATGTCCGGCATACGAGTGAAAGACGGTTCATCGTACTAAGCGGCGGGGAGTGGCGGGAGTGTTTCGCCGAAGTCCGTCCCGGCCCCCGGGAGGACCGCCCCGTGAGCGAGCAAGTCCTCTGCTGGGCAGCCCCGTTGCTCTCCTCGGGTGTCCGCCGGCCGCTCGGGCTTCCCGGCCTCCCGCTCCCGTCCCGTTCGCATCCCGTCCCCCTGATCGGCTTCGGGCCGACACGTGACAGACGAGCCGAGTCGTGGATTGGTTGTACGGGAAGCGTGAAGAGATGGTGTGTTCCCGGAGGTGGCCTCCTCGCCCTCCGTGCCGTTCTCGTCCAGGCGCCCGGTCGTCGTCCTGCGCGGGTTCCGCCGGGGTCGGTGCCCGTGCGGGACCCGCGCCGGGGGAGGGGCGGGCCGCGTACGCTTCCTGGGGATTCACCGCGGGTCATCGGGGGCCCCGACGTCCCCGGTTTCCCCAGGGTGCGCGGGGGTCGCGGGGGCTCCGGGGGACAGCAGCACGAGAACAGGACGGACGCGTGGCGCAGAAGGCCCAGAAGGTCGGCATCAAGGACGTGGCGCGCGAGGCGGGAGTCTCCCTCGGCACGGTCTCCAACGTGCTCAACCGCCCCGGCACGGTCGCCGAGGAGACCCGCGTCCGCGTCGTGAGCGTCATCGAACGCCTCGGCTACGTCCGCAGCGAGAGCGCGCGCCAACTACGGGCCGGGGAGTCGCGCATCATGGGCCTGCTCGTGCTCGACATGGGCAACCCCTTCTTCGTGGACATCGCGCGCGGCGCCGAACGGGCCGCCCGCGCCGCCGGGCTCGGCGTCATGGTCTGCAACAGCGCGCAGGACCCCGACGAGGAGGCCGAGTACCTCTCGCTCTTCGCCGAGCAGCGAGTGCGCGGCGTGCTCCTCACCCCCTCCGACGCCTCCTCGCGCAACATCGAGACCTTCCGCCGCCACCGCATCCCCTTCGTGCTCGTCGACCGGGTCGGCGCGGAGACGGAGGAGTGCTCGGTCTCGACCGACGACGTCCTCGGCTCCGCGCTCGCGGTTCGGCACCTGATCGAGACGGGGCACCGTTCCCTCGCGTACGTGTCGGGGCCGCCCGGTCTCCAGCAGGTACGGAACCGGCGCGCCGGCGCGCTCCACGCGCTCGCCGAGGCGGGGCTGCCCCCCGGGGCGCTGCGCGAACTCCCCACCGAGCGCCTCGACGTCTCGGCCGGCCGCGACGCGGGCGCCCGCCTCCTGGGCCTCGGCGACCGCCCGACCGCCGTCTTCTGCGCCAACGACCTCCTCGCCCTCGGCGTCCTCCAGTCCCTCTACGCGGCCGGGGTCTCGGTCCCCGACGAGATGGCGCTCGTCGGCTACGACGACATCGAGTTCGCCGCCGCGGCGGCCGTCCCGCTCACCTCCGTCCGCCAGCCGGCCGTCCGAATGGGCGCGCTGGCCGCCGAACTCCTCCTGGAGGAGACCTCCGGGGTCGACCACACCCACCGCCAGGTCGTCCTGGAACCGGAACTGGTGGTCCGGAGGTCCACGCTGGCGGGACGCTGACGCCGACGGGGCGGCGGGGGCGGGGGATTCGACGCGGGGTCGTACGGTGCGGGGCGCTTGGGTGGCGGGGTCGCGCCGCGTGGGGCGCTTGGGTGCGAGGCCGCGTGGTGCGGGGTGGTTGGGCGGCGGGGTGCTTCTGGATGTGAGGCCGCGCGGCGCGGGGTGCTTGGGTGGCGGGCGGTGAGGCGCGGGGCGGTGCGACGCTGAGCGGTTCGGTGCCAGGCGGTCCGGTGCCGGGTTCGATCGCGGGCGGTTCGGTCCCGCCCGCTTCCCCGCGTCGGCCAGTACGGCCACGAGCCCTTCTCGACGCTCGACGCACGCCCGACGCCCGGCCGTACGGTTCCCCGCCGCTCCCCGCCGCTCCCCGCCGCTCCCCGCCGCTCCGTTCCTCTGCTCCTCCCCGCCCGGCCCCGCCCGCCGCGACGCCCCTCGCAAAAGGCCGCACGGCCGCCCGTTCCCCGTCCCGTTCGGGCGGATTGAATCGTTTTCAGCGCGCGTCGGAACGCTTGACACCCCTCGCCGACCGCCATTAGCTTCGGCCCTGTCTGAAACGATTCAGGCACCCATGAAGTCGTCGAGGTGAAGTCATGCCGTCGCAGTCCACGGTCTCCGCAGTCAGGGAAACGCTCAAGGGCCAGGTGATCGAGACCCCGTCGTGGGGGTACGGCAACTCCGGTACGCGGTTCAAGGTGTTCGCCCAGGCCGGGGTGCCGAGGGACCCGTTCGAGAAGCTGGACGACGCGGCGCAGGTGCAGGAGTTCACCGGGGTCGCGCCGCGCGTCTCGCTGCACATCCCGTGGGACAAGGCCGAGGACTACGCCGCGCTCGGCGCGCACGCCGCGAAGCGCGGGCTCGTGCTCGGGGCGATCAACTCGAACACGTTCCAGGACGACGCGTACAGGCTCGGCTCCGTGACGCATCCCGACGCCGGGGTGCGCCGCAAGGCGGTCGCGCACCTCCTGGAGTGCGTCGACATCATGGACGCGACCGGCTCCAGGGACCTCAAGCTCTGGTTCGCCGACGGCACCAACTACCCGGGCCAGGACGACATCGTCGCCCGTCAGGAGCGCCTCGCCGACGCGCTCGCGGAGGTGTACGCGCGGCTCGGCGAGGGGCAGCGGCTGCTCCTGGAGTACAAGTTCTTCGAGCCCGCCTTCTACACGACCGACGTCCCCGACTGGGGCACCGCCTTCCGCCACTGCCTCAAGCTCGGCCCCAAGGCGCAGGTCGTCGTGGACACCGGGCACCACGCCCCCGGCACCAACATCGAGTTCATCGTCGCGACCCTGCTCCACGAGGGGCGGCTCGGCGCCTTCGACTTCAACTCCCGCTTCTACGCGGACGACGACCTCATGGTGGGCGCGGCCGATCCCTTCCAGCTCTTCCGGATCATGCACGAGGTGATCAGGAACGGCGGGATGGACGCGGAACGCAACGTCAACTTCATGCTCGACCAGTGCCACAACATCGAGCAGAAGATCCCGGCCGTCATCCGTTCGGTCATGAACGTGCAGGAAGCGACCGCCAAGGCGCTGCTCGTGGACACGGAGGCGCTCAGGGCCGCGCAGCTCGCGGGCGACGTCCTCGCCGCCAACGCCGTGCTCATGGACGCCTACAACACCGACGTCCGCCCGCTGCTCGCCGAGGTCCGCACCGGGATGGGCCTCGCCCCCGACCCCGTCGCCGCCTACCACGCCTCCGGCTGGCAGAGGCGCATCGAGGCCGCACGCGTCGGCGGCGAACAGGCCGGCTGGGGCGCCTGAGCTACGTACGCGCTCGGGTTCTTCGTACGAGCCGTAGCCGCGCAGCCGTAGCACCGCAGCCGCCCCCACGCCGAGCGCCCCCGCCCCGCCCGGTGCCCCGCACCTCCCCGTACTCCCCTCGAAGGAACCGAAGGACCCCCTTTCATGGCCACGCCCCCCGAAGTCGCCGCCCTCCTCGACCGCGCCCACCGCCTCGGCGCCGATCCGCGCAACACCAACTACGCCGGGGGCAACGCCTCGGCGAAGGGTGTCGGGACCGACCCCGTCACGGGCGGGTCCGCCGAACTGCTCTGGGTCAAGGGCTCGGGCGGCGACCTCGGCACCCTCACCGAGCAGGGCCTCGCCGTCCTCCGTCTCGACCGGCTGCGCGCCCTCGCCGAGGTGTACCCGGGCGTCGGGCGCGAGGACGAGATGGTCGCGGCCCTCGACTACTGCCTGCACGGCAAGGGCGGGGCCGCGCCCTCCATCGACACCGCGATGCACGGCCTCGTGGACGCCGCGCACGTCGACCACCTGCACCCCGACTCCGGCATCGCGCTCGCGTGCGCGGCCGACGGCGAGGCGCTGACCGCCGCGTGCTTCGGCGGGAAGGTCGCCTGGGTGCCGTGGCGCCGCCCCGGGTTCCAGCTCGGCCTGGACATCGCCGCCGTCAAGGAGGCGAACCCGGGGGCGGTCGGCGTCGTCCTCGGCGGCCACGGCATCACGGCGTGGGGCACGACGTCCGAGGAGTGCGAGCGCAACGCGCTGTGGATGATCCGCACGGCCGAGGAGTTCCTGGAGGAGAAGGGCAGGACCGAGCCCTTCGGGCCCGTGCTCGCCGGGTACGAGGCGCTTCCGGAGGCCGAGCGGCACGCCCGCGCCGCCGCGCTCGCGCCCGTCCTCAGGGGCCTGGCGTCGACCGACCGCCCACAGGTCGGCCACTACACCGACACCGCTCCGGTGCTCGACTTCCTCGCACGCGCCGCGCACCCGCGCCTCGCCGCGCTCGGCACCTCGTGCCCGGACCACTTCCTGCGCACGAAGGTCCGCCCCCTCGTCCTCGACCTCGCGCCCTCCGCGCCCGTCGAGGAGCAGGTCGCGCGCCTGAAGGAGCTGCACGAGGAGTACCGGGCCGAGTACCGCGCCTACTACGCGCGCCACGCGAGCGAGGACTCGCCCGCGATGCGCGGCGCGGACCCGGCGATCGTGCTCGTGCCGGGTGTCGGCATGTTCTCCTTCGGCAAGGACAAGCAGACCGCGCGCGTCGCCGGTGAGTTCTACGTCAACGCCGTCCACGTCATGCGGGGTGCCGAGGCCGTCTCGGCGTACGCGCCGATCGAGGAGTCCGAGAAGTTCCGCATCGAGTACTGGGCCCTCGAAGAGGCCAAGCTCCGGCGGATGCCGGAGCCGAAGGCGCTCGCGAGCCGTGTCGCGCTCGTCACGGGCGGCGGCTCGGGCATCGGCAAGGCGATCGCGCACCGCCTCGTCGCCGAGGGCGCCTGCGTCGTCGTCGCCGACCTCGACGGCGGGAGCGCCGCCGCCGTCGCCGAGGAACTGGGCGGCGCGGACCAGGCCGTCGCCGTCACGGTGGACGTCACGGACGAGGCCGGGATCACCGCCGCGTTCGAGCGGGCCGCGCTCGCCTTCGGCGGCGTCGACCTCGTCGTCAACAACGCCGGGATCTCCGTCTCCAAGCCGCTGTTGGAGACGACGGCGAAGGACTGGGACCTCCAGCACGACATCATGGCGCGCGGTTCCTTCCTCGTCTCGCGCGAGGCGGCCCGCGTGATGATCGCGCAGAACCTCGGCGGCGACCTCGTCTACATCGCCTCGAAGAACTCCGTGTTCGCGGGCCCGAACAACATCGCCTACTCGGCGACGAAGGCCGACCAGGCCCACCAGGTGCGGCTGCTCGCGGCCGAGCTGGGCGGGCACGGCATCCGCGTCAACGGCGTCAACCCCGACGGCGTCGTGCGGGGTTCGGGCATCTTCGCGAACGGCTGGGGCGCCCAGCGCGCCGCGACGTACGGCATCGAGGAGAGCGAGCTGGGCGAGTTCTACGCGCGGCGCACGCTCCTCAAGCGCGAGGTCCTGCCCGAGCACGTCGCCAACGCGGTCCTCGCCCTCACGGGCGGCGAGCTGAGCCACACGACGGGGCTGCACATCCCGGTCGACGCGGGCGTGGCGGCGGCGTTCCTGCGCTGAGCCCGGCGCGGGGGCGGTACGGGTACGGGGCCGACGCCGCCCGCGTACCGCCGCCCCACCTTCTCCGACCGCCCGCGCACGCCGACCCCGTACCGCCGTCCGGTCCCGCCCCGTACCGCCACCCGCCGCACCCCGCCCCCCCTTCCGTCACGCCCGAGGTGTCCCCGTGCCCGCCCAGCGCTCCGCCGCCCCCGCCGCCTTCGCCGCCGCCGACCTCGGGGCCACGAGCGGCCGGGTCGTCCTCGGGCGGGTCGGACCCGGGCTGCTGGAACTGACCGAGACCGCGCGCTTCGCGAACACGCCGCTGCGGCTGCCGAGCGGTCTGCACTGGAACCTCCCCGGTCTCCACCAGGGCGTGCTCGACGGGCTCGCCGAGGCAGGCCGCCGGGCGGACCTCGCCTCGATCGGCATCGACAGCTGGGCCGTCGACTACGCCCTCCTCGACGCCGACGGCGCCCTCCTCGGCCTCCCGCACCACTACCGCGACCCGCGCACCGAGGAGATCGCCCCGCGCCTACGCGACCGCGTCGGCGCCGACGTCCTCTACCGCACGACCGGCCTCCAGCACCTCCCCTTCAACACCGTCTTCCAGCTCGCCGCCGAACCGCGCGGCCCGCGCTGGGACGCCGCGCGCCGCCTCCTCCTCGTCCCCGACCTCCTCACGCACTGGCTCACGGGCGCCGAGGCCGCCGAGGCGACGAACGCGTCCACGACGGGGCTGCGCGACGCGCGGACGGGGCAGTGGTCGCCCGCGATGCTCGCCGCCGCCCGCGTGGACGCGTGCCTGCTGCCGCCGCTCGTCGCCCCCGGCACCCGCGTCGGCACGCTGCTCCCGCACGTCGCCGAGACCACCGGGCTGCCCGCCGCCACCCCCGTCACCGCCGTCGCCTCGCACGACACCGCGTCCGCCGTCCTCGCGGTGCCCGCCCCCGGAGAGGGCACCGTCGCCTACGTCTCCTGCGGCACGTGGTCGCTCGCCGGGCTCGAACTCGAACACCCCGTCCTCACCGAGGACTCGCGCGCGGCGAACTTCACCAACGAACTCGGCGTCGACGGCACGACCCGCTACCTGCGCAACATCATGGGCCTGTGGCTGCTCAGCGAGTCGCAGCGCGCATGGCGCGCGCGGGGACTCCCGTACGAGCTGGGGCCGCTGCTCGCCGCGGCCGAGGCCGCCGAGCCCTTCGCGCACGTCATCGACCCGGACGCGCCCGAGTTCCTGGCCCCGGGCGACATGCCCGCGCGCATCGCCGCCCACTGCGCGCGCACCGGGCAGCGCGTGCCGCGCGACCAGGGCGCCCTGGTCCGCGCGATCCTCGAAGCGCTCGCCTGGGCGCACGCGCGGACCCTGCGCGAGGCCGTGCGGCTCGCCGGGCGGGCCGCGCCGCGCACCGTGCACCTCGTCGGCGGCGGCAGCCGCAACGCGCTCCTGTGCCGGCTCACCGCCGCCGCCACCGGGCTCCCCGTCGTCGCCGGGCCCGCCGAGGCGACCGCGCTCGGCAACATCCTCGTCCAGGCCCGCGCCCACGGCCTCGTGGGCGACCGGGACGAGCAGCGCGCGCTCGTCGCGGCGACGCAGCGGCCCGTACGGTACGAGCCGACGGGTGATCCTGAAGCGTGGCGGCGCGCCAACTCGCTTGTCGCCCTGGAAGACTGACGGCCCGCCACCAGGACTCCGGCGCGGCGATCCGGCCACCCCCAGAACTCACCCCCCGTCCACACCCGCGTCGCACCGGCGACAGGCACGCGTCGCCCCCGTCCCGGAGAGTCCCCTGCGCCACCCACCGAGACGAGGGGACCCCACCCGATGAGCCACAGCTTCCAGGACCCCGACGCCGAACTCCGCGCCGCTGCCCGGCACTTCGGGCGGCGCGGCTTCCTCACCATGACGGGCGCCGCCGCCGCGCTCGCCTTCGCCGTCAATCTCCCGACCGCCGGGAGCGCCGCGGCGGCCGAACTCGACGCGAAGGCCGTCAAGGCCGACCCCTTCACGCTCGGCGTCGCCTCCGGGGACCCGCTCCCGCAGTCCGTCCTGCTGTGGACGCGCCTCGCCCCGAGCCCGTACGAGAGCGACGGCGGGATGCCGAGAGGCCGCGTCACGGTGCGCTGGGAACTCGCCCACGACGCCCGCTTCACGCGCGTCGCGAAGCGCGGATCGACCACCGCGCACCCGGAGTTCGCGCACACCGTGCACGTCGAGGTGCCCGGCCTCGACACGGACCGGGAGTACTACTACCGCTTCCGCGCCGGGACCTGGATCAGCCCCGTGGGCCGCACCCGCACCGCCCCCGCGACGAGCGCCAGGACCGCCGAGATGAAGCTCGCCGCCGTCTCCTGCCAGGCGTACCACGACGGGTACTTCACGGCGTACCGGCATCTCGCCGACGAGGACGTGGACCTCGTCTTCCACCTCGGGGACTACCTCTACGAGTACGCGGTGACGGCCGTGGGCGGCAACCGCAAGTACACCGACCGGCGCCTGCCCGCCGTCTTCAACCGCGAGACCCTCACCCTGGAGGACTACCGGCTGCGGTACGCGCTCTACAAGTCCGACCCGGACCTCATCGCCGCGCACGCCGCGCACCCCTTCGTCGTGACGTGGGACGACCACGAGACGGAGAACAACTACGCCGACGACACCCCCGAGAACGACGTCCCGCCGGAGGAGTTCCTGCTGCGCCGCGCCGCCGCCTACCGCGCGTACTGGGAGAACCAGCCGTTGCGCACGCCGCAGAAGCCCACCGGCTCCGACATGAGGCTCTACCGGCGCCGCCACTGGGGCCGCCTCGCCCAGTTCGACGTCCTCGACACCCGCCAGTACCGCAGCGACCAGGCGTACGGCGACGGCTGGCAGGTCCCCGGGCCCGAGTCCGAGGACCCCTCGCGCACGCTGACCGGCGACGAGCAGGAGCGCTGGCTCGTCGACGGGTGGCGTGCCTCCGGGGCCACCTGGAACGTCGTCCCGCAGCAGGTCACCTTCGCGCAGCGCAAGGACCGCGCGACGGACGGGTTCAAGCTCTCGATGGACTCGTGGGACGGCTACCCGGCCTCGCGCGGGCGCCTCCTCGACGGCTGGCGGGCGAGCGGCAAGGACAACCTCATGGTCCTCACGGGGGACGTCCACGTGCACTACGGCTTCGACCTCAAGGCGGACTTCGACGACCCCGCGTCGAAGACCCTCGGCACCGAGATCGTCACCAGCTCGATCACGAGCGGCGGCGACGGCTCCGACAAGCCCTCCAACTGGGACACCTACATGGCCGCCAACCCGCACCTGCGCTTCTACAACGGGCGGCGCGGCTACGCGGTCGTGACGCTCGGGAAGAAGTCGGCGCGCGCGGACTGGAAGACGGTTGCGGCGGTCACGACGCCGGGCGCGCCGCTCACGGTCGCGGGGTCGTTCGTGACGGAGGCGGGGAAGCCGGGACTGACACCGGCCTGAGCGGGCGGGGCGAGCGGCGGGTCCGGCCGCGGGCGCGGCGGCTTCGGGTACGGCCGCCGGTGCGGCGGGGACGGGCCCGGGGGGACACGTGCCCCTCGCCCGTACGGGGACGGCTCCCGTACGGGCGAGGGGCGGGCCCGCCCCCGCGAGGCCACCCCCCGCGAGGCCGCCGCGAAGCCACCCCCGCGAGGGCGCCCCCCGCCCCGGCTCACTCGCCCTCGTACCGGACCCCCGTCACCTCCCGCACCCTGTCCAGCGTCCGCAGCACCGCGAGTGTCCCCTCCAGCGGCACGAGCGGCGACTCGGTCAGTCCCTCGCGCAGGCAGCGCGTCACCTCGACAGCCTCCGGCACGTAGCCCTCGCCGCCGCCCTCCTCGCGCGCCGTGTACGTGACGGGCTCGGCGCCCCGGCGGTGCAGGACGAACTCCCCGGGCGCGAAGAAGTTCCCCGCGACGTCGACGCGGCCCTCGGAACCGACGACCGTCGCGCGCGTCGGGCCCGCCCCGAGGAGTCCGCAGCGCAGGAGCGCGTGCGCGCCGTTCGCCCAGCTCAGGAGCATCCCCGTCTGGAGGTCCACGCCCCGCTCGGAGAGCTTCGCGCTCGCCCGCACCCCCTCCGGCTCGCCGAGCAGGAGCTGCGCGAAGGCGACCGGGTAGACCCCGAGGTCGAGGAGCGCGCCGCCGCCCTGCGCCGGGTCCACCATGCGGTGGTCGGCCGGGAAGGGCCCGTCGACGGAGAAGTCCGCCTCGACGGAGGCGACTTCACCGATCGCGCCCTCGTCGACGAGCAGCTTCAGCCGGCGGACGAGCGGATTGACGTACGTCCACATCGCCTCCATGAGGAAGACGTCCCGCGCGCGGGCCAGGTCCACGAGCCCCGTCGCCTGCCGCGCGTTGAGCGTCATCGGCTTCTCGCACAGCACCCCCTTGCCCGCCTCCAGACACAGCCGCGCCGCCTCCAGGTGCGCGGTGTGCGGCGTCGCCACGTACACGACGTCGACGTCCTCGTCCGCCGCGAGCGCCGCCCACGAGCCGTGCGCGCGCGGGATCGTGAAGCGCTCCGCGAAGGCGCGCGCCGACTCCTCCGTCCGCGAACCGACCGCGACCAGCTCGGCGCCCGGCACCGTCAGCAGGTCCGCGGCGAACGAGGCCGCGATACCCCCGGTCGCGAGCACTCCCCAGCGCACGGGGCGTCCCGTGATCCCCTCGCCCATGCCGTCCCCATCTCTCTCGCCCCGCCCACCGGGACCCGGAACGGCCCGGCGTGGCGGAAAACGGTCCGCAGCGGTCCGTTCGAGCTGAGAGCATAGGAAACCGGTTCCCGCTCAAGAGAGGCACACATGGTGGAGCGCGCCCCCGGCACGCGACAGCCCGCAGACGCATCGCCCGTCCCCGGCACCAACCCCCCGCCCGTCCCCACCCCCACCCCGGCTCCGGCCGCCGCGACCGTCCCCCCGGCCAGGGCCCCCGAGGCCGCCGAGGCCGCGGACCCCGCCGACCCCGCCATACCCGCATCCGCCCGCCGCACCTCGCTGCTCACCACGCTCGTGCTCGGCGGCCTCACCGCCGTGCCGCCGCTGTCGATGGACATGTACCTCCCGGCGCTGCCGAAGGTCACCGACGCGCTCGGCAGTCCCGCCGCGACCGTGCAGCTCACGCTCACCGCCTGCCTCACCGGCATGGCGCTCGGCCAGCTCGTCGTGGGCCCGCTCAGCGACCGCTTCGGGCGCCGCCGCCCGCTCCTCGTCGGCCTCGTGATCTACGTCCTCGCGACGGCCGCGTGCGCGATCGCCCCCGGCACCGCGCTGCTCATCGTCTTCCGCCTGATCCAGGGCCTCGCCGGAGCCGCCGGGATCGTCATCGCGCGCGCCGTCGTCCGCGACCTGTACGACGGGCTCGCGATGGCCCGGTTCTTCTCGACGCTCATGCTCATCTCCGGGGTCGCGCCGATCGTCGCCCCGCTCATCGGCGGGCAGATCCTGCGCTTCACCGACTGGCGCGGCATCTTCCTCGTCCTCACCGTCGTCGGCACCCTGCTCACCCTCCTCGTCGTACGACGCCTCCCCGAGACCCTGCCCCCGGAGCGCCGCCACACGGGCGGCACACGCGAGGCGCTCGCGACGATGCGCGGCCTCCTCGGCGACCGCGTCTTCACCGGGCACGTCCTCGTCGGCGGCTTCACCTTCGCCGCGCTCTTCGCGTACGTGAGCGCCTCGCCGTTCGTCGTGCAGGAGATCTACGGGGCGAGCCCCCAGGTCTTCAGCCTGCTGTTCGGCGTCAACTCGGTCGGGCTCATCATCATGGGCCAGGTCAACGGGCGGCTCCTCGTGGGCCGCGTGAGCCTCGAACGCGCCACCGCCGTGGGCCTCTCGCTCATCACGGCGGCGGCCGTCGCCCTCCTGGTCATGACGAGCGGCGTGCTCGGCCGCGTCGGGCTCGTGCCGCTCGCCGTCGCGCTCTTCGTGCTCATGTCCTCGATGAGCCTCGTGATGCCGAACGCGCAGACCCTCGGCCTCCAGCGCGCCCCGCACGCCGCCGGGTCCGCGTCCGCGCTCATCGGCACCTCGTCCTTCCTCATCGGCGCCATCGCCTCACCGCTCGTCGGCATCGCGGGCGAGGACACCGCCGTGCCGATGGCACTCGTCCAGCTCGTGAGCGTCCTCGTCGCGGGCGCCGCCTACGTCTTCCTGTGCCGCCCCGGTACGGGTACGAAGGCGACGCTGACGGCGGCGCGGCACGACGTCACCACGACCGCGCTGCCCGCGCCCGCCACCGAGGCGGCGGGGGCGGCGTGCCGCGAAGGGGCTGACGAAGGCTGAACGCCGCCCGCCTGCGCCGCGCGAGCCCCGAGCGCGCCGGACTCGACCCCCGCGAGATCGCCCTCCTCACCGAGGAGGTGCGGAACCTCACCGAGGGACCCGAGCCCTGGTGCGCGGGGGCCGTCGTCCTCGCGGGGCGCGGCCCCCACCTCGCCGCCGAGGCGGCGGCGGGGTGGGCCGTGCGCTACCGCGCCTGGGACGAGGAGCGCGGCGCGGGCGTGGAACTCCCCCCGGAGGAACGCGTCCCCGTGCGCGTCGACACCCCCTTCGACCTCGCCTCGCTCACCAAGCTCTTCACCGCGATCGCCACGCTCCAGCAGGTCGAGCGCGGCGCCCTCGCCCTCGGCACCCCCGTCGCCGAGATCCTCACCGACCACCCCGCCGCCGCCGCGCACGGCTTCACGGTCCGCGCCCTGCTCACCCACACCACGGGCCTGCGCCCCGAACTCCCGCTGTACGAACTCCCCGACGACGCCGCCCGCCACCGGGCCCTCGCCACCGAGGAACCCGTCGCCGAGCCCGGCACCCGCCGCTACTCCGACCTCAACCCGCTCCTGCTCCAGCACCTCCTCGAACGCCTCACCGGGCAGCGCCTCGACCAGCTCGTGGCCGAGGGCATCACCCGCCCCCTCGGCATGACGTCCACCGGCTTCGGCCCGTGCCCCGGCGCGGCGGCGACCGAGGACGAGCGGCGCCCCTGGGCGAAGGCGGACCGGGGCATGGTGCGGGGCCTCGTCCACGACGAGAACGCGTGGGCGCTCGGCGGCGTCGCCGGGCACGCGGGCCTCTTCGGCACCGGACACGATCTCGCCGTCCTGTGCCGCGTCCTGCTCGGCGGCGGCGCCTACGGCACGGCACGCGTCCTCGCCCCCGAGTACACCACGCTCATGCTCGACGAAGGGCTCGGCTTCGAGGTCGACAAGCCCTGGTACATGGGCGAACTCGCGGGCCCGCTGTGCGCGGGGCACACCGGTTTCACCGGCACCTCGCTCGTCGTGGACCGCGCCACCGACACCTTCCTCGTGCTCCTCGCCACGACCGTCCACCCGCGCCGCCGCACCCCCGACAGCACCCCCCGCGCCCGCGCGGCGACCCGCCTCAAGCGCGCCGTACGGGACACGGGCCGCACACTCCCGTACGAGGCCGCCCCCTAGGCCCTGTCGTCACATTCCCGTCTGCCGCGCGGCGCCATGCACGCACTCTCGCCGCACCGCCCCCAGACCCGAGTACGTCCAGTACGAGGGCCTGGGGCGGCGCGCCGAGAGCACGCACCTGACGCCGCGTGGCCGCCCTCCGGGCGACGACGGGAATGTGACGACAGAGCCTAGAATCCCCGGGTGAACAATCCCGGGGTGACCCACCCGCACCACGCCCCCTCCGAGGTGCTGCGCGCCGCGCTCGCCTCCCTCCTCGACGGGCTCCCGGCCCGCGCCGCCGCCCAGTCCGTGGACCGGCTCATCGGGCACTACCGGGGCCGGACCCCCACCGGGGCGCCCGTCCTGCGCGACCGCTCCGACGTCGCCGCCTACGCCGCGTACCGGATGCCCGCGACCTTCGAGGCGATGCGGGCCGCGCTCGGCGCGCTCGCCGCCGCCCGCCCCGGCTGGACCCCCGCGGGCCACCTCGACATCGGCGGCGGCACGGGGGCCGCTGTGTGGGCGGTGGGCGCGACGTGGGACGGGGAGCGGCCCGTCACCGTCGTCGACTGGGCGCGCCCCGCGCTCGACCTCGGCGCCGAACTCGCCGCCGCTGCGCCCTGGCCCGCCGTGCGCGGCGCCCGCTGGACCCAGGGCCGCATCGGCACGGGCGCGGCGCCCGCCGCGCCCCTCGTCACGGTCTCGTACGTCCTCGGCGAACTGACCGAGGCCGACCGCGCGGCCGTCGTGGACACCGCCCTCGCGGCGACCGGCGACGACCCCGGGGCCGCGATCGTCGTCACCGAACCCGGCACCCCCGAGGGCTACGCCCGCGTCCTCGCCGCGCGCGACCGCCTCCTCGCCGCCGGGCTCCACGTCGCCGCCCCCTGCCCGCACGACGGGCGCTGCCCCATCGAGCCCGGCCGCGACTGGTGCCACTTCTCGGCCCGCGTCGCCCGCTCCTCGCTGCACCGGCAGGTGAAGGGCGGCTCCCTGCCGTACGAGGACGAGAAGTTCGCCTACGTGGCGGCCACGCGCGCCGCCCCCGAACGCGTCCCCACGCGCATCCTGCGCCGCCCCCAGATCCGCAAGGGCCAGGTCCTCCTCGACCTGTGCGAGCCGGACGAGACCCTGCGCCGCGCGACGGTCACGAAGCGCCAGGGGTCCCTCTACCGGGCCGCCCGCGACATCGACTGGGGCGACGCGTGGCCCCCGGCCGAGGAGGCGGAGGAGGCGGGCGGCGGCACCGAGGAGTGAACCGGCGCCGGGCGCAGCTCCTGCGTACAGCACTTCACGCTCCCGCCGCCCTTCACCAGCTCGCCCAGCTCCGCCCCCACCGGGTCGAAACCCCGCTCCCGCAGCGGGCCGAAGAGACCCCGCGCCTCGCGCGGGAGCACCACGTGCCGCCCGTCCGAGACCGCGTTGAGGCCCAGGACCAGCGCGTCCGCCTCGCTCGCGAGGAGCGCGTCGGGGAAGAGCGCCGCGAGGGCCGCGCGGCTGCCCGGCGAGAACGCGCCCGGGAAGTACACGACCTCCTCGCGCTCCGCGTCGAGCACGGCGAGGGCCGTGTCCAGGTGGTAGAAGCGCGGGTCGACCAGCTCCAGGCCGATCGCCGGACGCCCGAAGTACTCCTGCGCCTCGGCCGGCGCGAGCGGCGAGGAGCGGAAGCCGTGCCCCGCGAGGAGCCACCTGCCCGTCACGGCGAAGTCCCCCTCGCCCTCGTTGACCTGCACGGGCACGCCGACGTCCGCCCAGCCCCGCGCCGTGAACCACGCCCGGTGCGCCACCGCCTCCGGCTCCCGCTCCGCGAAGGCGAACCGCGCCCCGAGCACGCGCCCGCCGACCACCGTCGCCCCGTTCGCCGCGTACACCATGTCCGCCAGCCCCGGCTCCGGGTCGAGCACGTCCACGGTATGCCCGAGCGCCCGGTAGCAGGCCACGAGCCCCTCCCACTGCGCGAGCGCCCGCGCCCGGTCCACGGGCGTGCCCGGGTCCATCCAGGGGTTGATCGCGTAACGGACCTCGAAGTGCTCCGGGGGGCACATCAGGTAGTGGCGCGGGCTCGCCTCGCGGGCGCTCGCGGTACGGATCACGGCAACCTCCTCGTACGGGGAGTACGGAGATCACGCGGGCCCGCGCGCAGCCGCGCGGCCCGCCGCCGGGCCACCCCGGCCCGGCACGGCCATCGTGCGGCAGACGCGCCGCGCCGGTCTGCGCGCCGAACGGGTGAACGTCGCCGGGCCCCCGGAAACGGGCCCCGTCCGTGATCACCCCGTACAAGTGGCACCATGGACGGATCACCGGGACGAAGTGAGAGGTGAGATGGGCGCAGCGCACGACCGGCGGCCGGGCAGGCTCACACAGTGGTGGCGGCGTGCCACCGGACAGCCCCCCGGCAGTGAACCCCCCGCGGAGGACCGCACCGCGCTGCTGCTCGCCGTCGCCCAGGCCGGGCTGCCGCTCGCCCCCGCCGCGCACCCGGTCGGCCACCGCTGCTCCTGCGCGCGCGTCGGCTGCCCCACGCCCGGCAGACACCCCGTCTCCTTCGCCTGGCAGACCCAGTCCACGCACGACCGCGCGCAGATCGAGCGCTGGGCGACGGCGGAGCCCGAGGCGAACTTCATCACGGCGACCGGCATGGTCCACGACGTGCTCGACGTGCCCTACGGCACGGGTGAGCGCGTCCTCGCGCGGCTCGCGGAGAGCGGGGACGGCACCGAGGTCGGCCCGGTCGCGGTGAGCGACGACGGCCGGATGCTCTTCTTCACGGCGACCCGGGGGACGCCCGAGGACGAGGACGAGTACTGGCCCTGCGAACTGGACTCGCACCCCGAGTCCGTCGACGAGCACCCGGGTCTGCGCTGGCACTGTCGCGGCAGCTACGTGCTCGTACCGCCCGCGCGCCTGCCGGGCGAAGGGCTCGGCGTGACGTGGCTGCGCGGCCCGGAACACCCCCTCGTGGACCCGCTCCCGCTCCTCGCGGCCCTCACGGACGCGGAGGCGGTGGCGGCGGGCACGCCGGGGGAGGAGCAGGGCTGGTGACGGCGGGCTGAGCCGGTGACGGGAGGACGGCGGTGCGGGTGATGACGCGGGGGCGCCGGTACGGAATCTCCCACCGGCCGTCCGCCCCGCCTCAGTTCCCCACCGCCCGTCTCAGCTCCCCTCCGCTCCCGTCAGCCCCTGGAGCCGGTTGAGGAAGACGACGGGCCCGCCCGACTTCGGTACCGTCACCGTCTCGTTGGACGTGTACTCCAGCGTGTAGGAGCGGTCCACGCGGCCCTTCAGGAGCGGCTTCGCCGCGAGCGGCGGGGTGACGGCGACGTTCTGGGCGCCCGTGCGGCGCTCGTAGTGGCGGCTCGCGAAGAAGGCGAGGCTGCCGCCGTCGGCGGTGCGCAGCGCGTACGGGCGGAAGGCGCCCGAGTCGGCGGGCTCGTCGGCCCACTGGATCGTCCAGCCGGGGCGCTCGGCGTTCTTCGCGCGCTGCTCGCGCCAGCCCGTCGTGTGCTGACCGGGCGCGAAGCGCTCGCCCTTGCCGTCCTGGAGATACGTCGCGTACGCGCGGCTCAGCGCCCCCGGCGTCGCCGGGACGACGTAGCCGTCCCCGTCCGTACGGAACTTCGGTATCCGGCCGGGCGCGAGGATCGCGAGGTACGTGGCCCGCCAGTCCGCCTTCGGGCCCGAGCGCGTGAAGAGGAAGAGCCAGCGGGTGTCGCGCGCCGGGTCGTCGTCCACGTCGCGGTTGGTGTCGGTGTCCGCGACGAACCAGCGCGGCCAGCCCCGCAGGCGGGGTATCAGGTAGCGCACGTCGGAGACCTCCAGCGGGCTCGCCCCGGCGCCGCCCGCCGGGGTCTCGGCCTTCCGCGAGCGCAGGGTGTCCTGTGTGATGGCGCCGAAGGGCCCGGCGAGCACGGCGGCGTCCTTCGCCGGGTCGAGGTCGCGGGCCGCCTCGTTGTACGCGCTCCGGAACCGTTTCAGCGCGGTCGCCGCCTCGCCGCGCGTCGCGGTCGGCACGAGCGCCGTCTCGCCGTGCACGGTGACACAGCCCGTGGCCGTCAGGGCGAGGGCGAGCGCGAGGAGCCCGCCCCGCGCCCGTACCGGGTATGGCCCCCGCTCACCGCGCCGCAGAAGTCCCCGCATCCTCCGCGCTGCCCTCATCGGCTCCCGTCTCCCTCTCCCCGCCGCCCTTGCCCCTGCTGCGCCCGAACCCTACCGGGGCGAGGAAGAGCCCGAGGGCGGGTACGAGGTAGAGCGTCCACACCGTGACCTGGAGGACGGTCGGGTCGGGCTGGAAGTTGAGCACGCCCTTCAGGAGCGTGCCGTACCAGGACTCCGGCGGGATCGTGGAGCTGATGTCGAAGGCGAGGTCGGTGAGGCCGCCGATCCAGCCGGCTTCCTGGAGGTCGTGGAAGCCGTAGGCGAGGACACCGGCCGCGACGACGACGAGCATCCCGCCGGTCCACAGGAAGAACTTCGCGAGGTTGATGCGGACCGCGCCCTTGTAGAAGAGCCAGCCGAGGACGACGGCGGTCAGCAGCCCGAGGACGACGCCGATGAGCGGCCCGTGGGTGCCGTCGCTCGATGCCTGCACGGAGGCCCACACGAACAGCGCGGTCTCCAGGCCCTCGCGGCCCACCGCGAGGAACGCGGTCACGACGAGCGCGCCCGTGCCCATGACGAGGGCCTTGTCCAGCCTCCCCTGGAGTTCGCTGCTGAGGTGCCGGGCGGTGCGCCGCATCCAGAACACCATCCACGTCACGAGCCCCACCGCGACGACGGAGAGCGAGCCGCCGAGCGCCTCCTGCGCCTCGAAGGTCAGCTCGCGGGAGCCGTAGGTGAGCGCGCAGCCGAAGCCGAGCGCGAGGAGCACGGCGACGACGACCCCGGTCCACACCGGGCGCAGCGCCTCGCGGCGGCCGGTCTTGACGAGGTAGGCGACGAGGATGCAGACGACGAGGCTCGCTTCGAGTCCCTCGCGCAGCCCGATGAGGTAGTTGGCGAACATGCGGGGCCTCTCAGTCCTTGGCCGGTGCGGTGAAGAGCGCGCGCCCCCACCAGTCGTGGGCGTCGCGCACCCCGGGCGGGATCGCGAAGAGCGCCGAACCGACGTGCTGGATGTACTCGTTGAGCGCGTCGTGGCGCGCGAGTTCGCGCTGCACGGGGATGAACCCGGTCCGGGGATCGCGCTGGTAGGCGAGGAAGAAGAGGCCCGCGTCGAGGCGACCGAGCCCGTCCGTGCCGTCCGTGAAGGAGTAGCCGCGCCGCAGGATGCGGTGCCCGCCGTGCGCGGCGGGCCGGGCGAGCCGCACGTGGGCGGTGGGCAGCATCGCGCGCGGGGACACCGGGTCGTGCTCGGCGAGCTTCCCGGCCGGTGCCCCGGTCCGCTTCGTCCGCCCGAAGACGTCCTCCTGCTCGCGCAGCGACGTGCGGTCCCACACCTCGATGTTCATGCGGATGCGCCGCGCGACGAGGTACGAGCCGCCCGCGAGCCACGCGGGCCCGTCCTTCTCCGGGACCCACACGTGCTGGTCGAGCGCGGCGGTCTCCCCGCCCGCGATGTTGTGGGTGCCGTCCTTGAACCCGAAGAGGTTGCGCGGCGTCTCGGCGCCGGGGGTCGTCGACGAGGTCTTGCCGAAGCCGAGCTGGGACCAGCGGATCGCGACGGTGCCGAAGCCGATGCGCGCGAGGTTGCGGATCGCGTGCACGGCCACCTGCGGGTCGTCGGCGCACGCCTGCACGCACAGGTCGCCGCCCCCGCGCGCCTTGTCGAGGTGGTCCCCGGGAAAGGCGGGCAACTCCTCCAGCGCGTCCGGGCGCCGGTCTTCGAGCCCGAAGCGCGTGAAGAGCGAGGGGCCGACGCCGAAGGTGAGGGTGAGGCGCGCGGGCGAGAGGCCGTACGCCTCGCCCGTGTCGTCCGGGGGCGCCTCGTCCGCGCCGAACGCGCCCTCGCCGACGGCGTGTCCGGCGGTCATGCGCGCGGCGGCCTTCGTCCACTCCTTCAGGAGGGCGACGAGGTCGGCGCGTTCGCTCGTCGTGACGTCGAAGGCGGCGAAGTGCAGGCGGTCCTGGACGGGGGTGGCGATCCCGGCCTGGTGGGCGCCGTGGAAGGGGACGGCGGCGGCGGGCGCTGCCTTCGCGTCCCCGTCGTCGAGCGCGAGCGCGGTGCCGGTGGCGGCGCCCGCGCCGAGCACGAGCCCGGCGCCGCCCCAGCCGAGCAGGTTCCTCCGGGAGGGCCCGCCGTGGGCCCCCTGTTCGTCCGCGCTCACTTGCCCACGACCGCCGCTGCGAGCTTCGAGAGCGGCTCGGCGAGCGCGTTGACGCCGTCCGAGAGCTTCTTGCGCCGCGCTTCCCCGACCTTGTCGTAGGAGGTGAACTCGTAGGAGTCGGGGCTCGGGCGGTAGGCGTCGAGCTGCTTGTCGAGCGCGGCGAAGCGGGTGTCCAACCGGGCGACCAGATCGGGGTCGTTGGTCTTGGCGACGGCCCGCAGGAGCGTGTACGCCTTCTCGGCGCCCTCGACGTTCGCCTTGAAGTCCACGAGGTCGGTGTGCGAGTAGCGCTCCTCCTCGCCGGTCACCTTGCCGGTCGCGACCTCGTCGAGGAGGTCCTTGGCGCCATTGGCCATCGAGGTCGGCGTGATGACGGCGCGGCCGACGCGCCGCTGCCAGTCCTTGAGGTCCTTGTCGAGCCGCGTCGCGAGGGTCTTCTCCTCGGCGCCGATCTTCCCGTCCTCGAAGAGGGCCTTCTCCAGGCGGTGCCAGCCCGTCCACTTCTGGCCCTTCTCCAGGCCGTCCGCGCGCGTGTCGGTCTTCGGGTCGATGTCCCCGAAGGACTCGGCGACGGGCTCGGTGCGCTCCCAGCCGATGCGCGAGGGCGCGTACGCCTTCTTCGCCGCGTCCAGCTCGCCCGCGCGGATCGCGTCCGTGAACACCATGACCTTGGGCAGCGTCTGGTCCGCCTGGTCCTGCGCGTAGTCGCGGTACGCGGAGACCGCCGCGTCGAGGCGCGGGTCGCGCTCGGCTGCGGAGCCCTTCCCGGAGACGGTGAGCTTCTGCCGCACGCCGTGGCCGACCATCCCGGGACGGCACGCGATCTCGTAACTGCCCGCTTTGACCTCGGCGGTGAGCGTGTACGAGACGCCGGGCCCGATGTTCTCCTTCTCGGAGACGATCCGCCCGTCCGGCATCACGATCTCGACCTCGGTCGCCCGCTTGCCCTTGTTCGCGATGGCGAGCGTGACCTTGCCCGCCTTCGCGGTCTTCGCGGTCGTGTCGCACGTCGTGTCGGCCGCGGTGACCCCGATGGCCCCGTCCTCGCCCGCTTTCGCGTCGCTCTTCTCGGTGCAGGCGGTGAGCCCGCCGAGGGCCAGGGCGCCGCTGAGCACGGCGAGTACGGGACGACGCAGGGGACGCATGAGAGTGCTCCAGGACCACGAAGCGACGGCCGCGGAGGGTCCGCCGGGGAAGGGGAGTGCCGGTGAGGCGACCCTAATTTAGCTGAGCCTTACCTCACCGGAACACCGGCTTCTCGTGATCTGCCTCTCATCCGTGAGGAACAGTCATGAAAGGGTCAAGGCGAAGTCAAGTACGGCCCTGCCGGAGTCACTTGAGGGCGGCCCGGACCGGGAGGACCAGGGGGTCGCCGCTCGCCGGGTGGGGGATGACCTCGATCGGCTGGCGGTAGACCTCGCTCAGCAGGTCCGCCGAGAGGACCTCGGCGGGGGGCCCGTCCGCCCTGACGCGGCCGTCGTGGAGGACCGCGACACGGTGCGCGTACGCGGCGGCGAGACCGAGGTCGTGGAGCACGACGACGACCGCGTCACCGGCCGCCGCCCGCTCGCGGCACACGCGCAGCACGAGTTCCTGGTGGCGCAGGTCGAGCGCGGCCGTCGGCTCGTCGAGCAGCACGAGCGGGGCGCGCTGGGCGAGGACGCGCGCGAGCGCGACGCGGGCGCGCTCACCGCCGGAGAGCGCCGAGAAGGGGCGCCCCGCGAAGGCCGCCGTCTCCGTCGCCGCCATCGCCTCGCGCACCGCCGCCTCGTCCTGCTCCTCGCGCTCCGTGCCCGCCCACGGCGCCCGCCCCATAAGGACCACCTCTCGCGCGACGAACGGGAACGACAACGTCGCCGCCTGCGGCAACACCGCCCGGCGCAGCGCGAGTTCCGCCGCGCTCCACTCCCCGGCGGGCCGCCCCAGGATCTCAACCGCGCCCACGTCCGGGCGCGTGTCGGCGGCGAGCACCGCGAGGAGCGTCGACTTCCCCGCCCCGTTCGGCCCGACGAGCGCGAGCACCTCCCCGGCCCGTACGGGCAGTTCGACGCCGCTCAGCACCGGCCGCCCCCCGAGCCCGAGCCCGACCCCCGCCGCCCGCGCCACCGTCTCACCGGGCACCGGCCGCCCCGGCAGCCGCCGCGCGCGCCCGCCCGTCCCGTACCACCTCATGCCCAGCCTCCCTGCTTGCGACGGGTCCTGCGCAGCAGCCAGAAGAAGAACGGGCTGCCGAAGAGCGCCGTCAGCACCCCGAGCGGCAACTCCGCCGGAGCCGCGACGGTACGGGCCGCGAGGTCCGCGCCCACGAGCACGAGCCCCCCGCCGAGCGCGCTCGCCGGGACGAGGAAGCGGTGCCCGGGACCCGCCGCCATGCGCAGCAGGTGCGGCACGAGCAGCCCCACGAACGAGATGATCCCGGAGACCGCGACAGCGGCGGCCGTCAGCAGCGCCACGACGAGCACCAGGACGAGCCGCAGCCGCTCCACGTCCACGCCCAGGTGCCGCGCCGGGCGTTCGCCGAGCGCGAGCAGGTCGAGCTTGCGCGCGTGCAGCGGCGCCACCGCGAGCCCGAGGAGCGCGCACGGCAGGACGGCGAGGACCTTCGGCCACGTGGCCTGCGCGAGGGAGCCGAGCTGCCAGAAGGTGATCTGCGAGACCTGCGCGTTGTCCGCGAAGAAGACGAACAGGCCGATGAGCGCGCCCGCAAAAGCGTTGACCGCGATCCCGGTGAGGATCAGCGTCACCACCTCGGTCCGCCCGCCCGCGCGCGAGAGCGTGTAGACGAGCAGGACCGTCGCGAGTCCCGCGACGAACGCGAAGACCGACACCGTCCAGGTGCCGAGGAAGGTGATGCCGAGCGCGATCGAGGCGACCGCGCCGACCGCCGCGCCCGAGGAGATCCCGATGACGCCCGGCTCCGCGAGCGGATTGCCGAACACGCCCTGCATGAGCGCCCCCGCGCAGCCGAGCGAGGCCCCGACGAGCAGCGCGAGCACGACCCTCGGCAGTCGCACGTTCCACAGCACGCTCTCGCCGACCCGGTCGAGCGCGTGCCCGCCGACGCCCACCTTGTGCGCGAGCGAGGCGAGGAGGTCGCCGAGCGGGATGTGGTAGGCGCCGACGCTCGCGGAGACGAGGCACAGGCCGACGAGGGCGAGGACGAGGACGGGCGTGAGGACGCGGGTGACGGGGCGGGGGGCCCTGGGCGAGAGGGCCTTGGGTGAGAGGGCGTCGGGTGAGGGGGCGTCGGGTGAAGGGGCGGGTCCGCGCCGGGGTTCCGCTCCCTCCGGGGCGGGGGCTTCGTCGGCGCGTACCGCCTCGGAGGCCGTCATCCCTTGCCGCCCTTGCCGGAGGTGCCGCCGTTGCCGGACGTGCCGCCCTTGCCGTAGAGCTGGTCCACGAGGGTCGCCAGGACCTCGTCCGTGCGCGGGCCGTAGTTCAGGAGGACGCCGTCGTCCACCGCGACGACGCGGCGGTCGAGACCGGCGGGGGTCTCGGCGACGCCGGGGATCTTGAGGAGCCCGTCGACGCCGCCGACCGAGTCGAGTCCCTTGCTCATGACGAGGATCGCGTCGGGCGCCGCCTTCGCGAGGGCCTCGCTCGTGATCGCCGTGAAGTCCTTGCGCAGCCCCGATTCCTTGCCCGCGTCCACCGCGCCGGCCGCCTCCAGGAGCGAACTCGCCCCGGACTCCGCGCCGCCGAGGAGGTAGACGGAGGCCGTGCCGCGCAGGTAGAGGAAGGCGACGCGGGGGCGGTCGGCGTGCGCGGGGATCTTCTCGCGCTCGGCGGCGAGGCGTTCGTCGGCGCGCTTGGCGAGCGCGTCGCCCGCGCCGGGGACGCCGAGGGTCCGCGCGACGGCGTGGATGCGCTTGTCGACGTCGTCGAGGCTCTTCGCCGGATCGAGGATCACGAGCGGGACGCCCGCGTCGCGTATCTGCTCGATCGCCTCGGCGGGGCCGGTCGTGGACTCGGCGAGGACGAGCGTCGGGTGCAGCGAGAGGACGTTCTCGGCCGAGACGTCGTGCGCGCGCGTCACGAGGGGCAGCTTCCTCGCCTGCTCGAAGGTCGCCGTGACGTCCTTCGCCACGACGTGGTCGCCGAGCCCGAGGCTGAAGACGAGTTCGCTGATGCTCCCGGTCAGCGGCACGATCCGCGAGACGTCCCGCACGGTGACGGTGTGCCCGTCGGCCGACTTCACCCGCACCGGCAGCTCCGGCGCGGGCTTCCCGGGCAGCGGTTCGACGCGGTCGCGGTGCGCGGCGGCGCTCGCCGAGGCCCTGGGGGCGCCCCCGTTCCCCGTACCGCCGGAGCCGCCGTCCGTGCCGCAGGCCGCGACGGCGAGTACGGCGAGCAGGGCGGCGCCGAGCCGGAAGCGGGCCGTGAACGAGAGCCGTCTCGCGGCCGTGGACGACGGCCTCAGTTGCGTGCGCACCCGATCAACCATCCTGTCGTGCTGGGTTCGTGCTGGTTTGTGCGGGAACCGGGGGGTTCCCGGGACCGCAGGTCATACATTAGGTTAGCCTTACCTCATTGACCAGGGCTTTGCCGGGTTGACCCGTCCTTTCCCTTTGGCCCCCCTGTACCGCCGCACGCCCTCCGGTGCCGTGCGCCCTTCCCTGAAGGTGTCCATGACGCACGCATCGCGCAGCCGCCCGGCACGCTCCGCGGCCCTCGCCCTGCTGCTCGCACTCGCTCTCGCCCTGCTCCCGCCCGGCAACGCGCGGGCGGCCGAGCGCACGGTGAGCGGCGGGCGGCTCGACTGGGGGATCAAGTCCTCGTTCCAGAGCTACGTCACCGGGCCCATCGCACAGGGCAGTTGGAGCCTGAGCGGCGGCGTCGGCACCGTCGGGGGCAGCCAGTTCCGCTTCCCCTCGGCGACCGGCACGTACGACCCGGACAGCGGCGCGCTGAGCACGAGCTTCGCGGGCGGGGTGCGCTTCGTCGGGCACAAGAAGGGCGCCGCGTACGAACTCGACCTCACCATCAGCCGCCCCACCGTCCGCATCGCCGACGGCGCGGGCACGCTCTACGCCGACATGCGGAGCAAGGCGAAGGGCAGCGGGCAGTGGAGCACCCGCGGTCAGGTCCCGCTCGCCACACTGAACCTCGGCGGGATCGGCACCAAGGGCGGGGGTACCCCGATCGGCCTCGCCCACGTGCCCGCGACGCTCACCGCGCAGGGCGCGAGCGCCTTCGCCGGCTACTACACGGCGGGCACCGCGCTCGACCCCGTCACCCTCTCCGTCGACGTCCTCGCCGCCGCCAAGTCCCCCACGCGGTCGAAGAGTCCGAGCCCTTCGAAGAGCCCCGAGAAGAAGACCGCGAGCCCCGCGAAGGCCGCCCGCATCGAGGACGCGGCGCTCGACTGGGGCGTGCGCCGCACGTGGCGCGAGTACGTGACGGGCCCGGTCGCCGAGGGCGAGTGGACCCTCAAGGACGGCGCGCAGGACGGCGGCGCGCTCTACCGCTTCCCGCGCGGCTCCGGCACGTACGAGGCGAGGGACGGCCGTCTCGACGCGGACTTCACCGGCACGCTCCGCTTCACCGGAGCCCACGACCTCGACCTGAGCCTCGCCGCGCCCCACGTGAAGGTGCGCGCGGGCAAGGGCACGCTCAGCGCGAAGGTGGCCCGGGGCGGCGCGAAGGCCCGCACCCGCACCCTCGTCACCTTCGACGCGAAGAAGCTGAAGGAGGACGACGGCCTCGTGCTGCTCACCGAGGCCCCCGCGGAACTCACCGCCGAGGGCGCCGAGGTCTTCGGCGGTGTCTACAAGACGGGCACCGCGATGGACCCCGTCTCGCTCGCCGTCGCCCTCGACGACTCCGCACGACTCCCCGCCCTGCCCGACATCGGCAGCGACGCCTCCGCCGCGCCGGAGAAGGCCACCCGGACCACCCCTTCCCCCACGGCGAGCCCCGCCGTGACCGCCTCCGCCTCCGACGACGACTCCCCGGCCCTGCCGCTCGCGCTCGGCGCGGGAGCCGTCGTCCTGATCGCCGCCGCGGGCACGGCCTACGGGCTCACCCGCAGGCGCAAGGCGCGCGCGGACGCCGGGGACGCCACCGGGGGGACGGACCCGGGCGCGTGACCGGACGGCGTACCCCCGTACGCCGTCCGCCCCGCGCGACGGAGCCCCGTCCCCCACCCCACCACCCACCACCGCCCCCGCAGCAGGAGGCGGTCCACCCGAGGAGCAGCAAGCCACCATGGCAGTCACCAGACGCCGCAAGACCACCGTCCTGGCGGCGGCCGTCGCCACCGCGGCGGCGCTCGGCACCGGCGCGCTCACCCTGCCCGCCGCCTCCGCCGCCCCGCGGGCCGCCGGGGCACCGACCATCACGCTCAAGGACGGGACGCTCGACTGGGGCGTCAAGGAGTCCTTCCGCAAGTACCTCCTCTCGCCCATCGCGCACGGCAAGATCACCATGGGCGACGGCGCCACGCAGGCCGAAGGCAACGGCCCCTTCACCTTCACGGGCGGCACCGGCACGTACGACACCGGCAGCCACGGCACGCACACCGCCTTCAACGGCAGCGTGCGCTTCGAGGGCCACGAGGGCGTCCTCGACATCGAGCTGAGCGACCTCCAGGTCACGACGACCACGACCGGCGGCGGCATCTCCGCCGACGTCACGACCGTCGCGGACGGCAAGTCGACGACCGATCAGGATGTCGTCATCGCCGACCTGAGCCTCGACGGCATCCGTCCGGGTACGGGCGCGGGCGGCGCGATGGTCTTCAAGGACATCCCCGCCACGCTCACCGCCGACGGCTCGAAGGCGTTCCAGGGCTTCTACCAGGCCGGTGCCGTGCTCGACGCCGCGACCCTCTCGGTGACCGCCGACAGCGGCAAGCCCTCGGAGGAGCCGACGACGGGCCCGACGGACGAGCCCACGACGGGTCCGACGGACGAGCCCAGCGGCAAGCCCTCCGAGGAGCCGAGCGGCAAGCCGTCGGAGGAGCCGAGTGGCAGGCCGTCCGAGGAGCCGGGCGGTGAGCCGAGCGGTGAGCCCACCGGCAAGCCCAGCGAGACCCCGGCCGGCTCCGGCGGCGTCGCCAAGGGCGCCCTGACCTGGGGCCTCAAGGAGTCGTGGCGCAAGTACATCGCGACCGGCGGCGGCAGCGAGGTCTCCGGCGGCGCGAAGAAGAGCGGCGACGTCTTCACCTTCCCGTACACGTCGGGCACCGCCGACGCGGGCGCCGAGAAGACCGACGCGGCCTTCGGCGGCGGCGTGCGCTTCACGTACAAGGCGCACGGCATCGACATGGAGTTCAGCGACGTCAAGGTCGTCACGAGCGGCACCAAGGGCACCCTGACGCTCGACGTCACGACCCCGCAGGGCACCAAGGACGACGTCGACTTCGCGAAGCTCGACCTCTCCTCGGCCTCCTACGCCGTCAAGAACGACGTCCTGACGCTCGACCAGGTCCCCGCGGTCTTCACGGCGGCGGGCGCGGCGGCCTTCGCCAACGACACGACCGGCTCGCTCTACAAGGCCGGGGACGCCCTCGACCCCGTCACCGTGAGCCTCGCCCTGAGCGACGACGCCGACCTCCCGGCCGCGGGCTCGGGGTCGGGCAACGGCGGCGGCACCGGCACCGGCACCGGAGCGGGCGGTACGGGCTCCGGCGCCAGCGGCTCGGGCTTCGGCACGAGCGGCGCGACGGGCTCCCTCGCCTCGACGGGCGCGGGCCTGCCCACGGGTCCGCTCCTCGGCGGTGCCGCCGCCGTCGTCGCGGCCGGAACGGGCGCCCTGTACGCCGCCCGCCGCCGCCGCGCCACCGAGCAGGCGTGAGCGCCCACCCGGCCTGAGGGCCCCGGGGGCGGGGCGGTCGCTGTCGTCACGTGACCGCCGCCCCGCCCCCGCGCCCTCGCCCCGGCCGGTGAGCGGCCACTCACCGGCCACCCGGGCCGCGCCCTCCGCCGCACGTACGCACGTCCCCCGTACGCGCGCGCGCGGGGCGCGGCCCTCGCGTCCGCGCGGGGCGCGGCCCTCGCGTCCGCGCGGGGCGCGGCCCTTCGCGGCCCCTTCGCATGCGCGCCCCGCGCCGACCGCCCCCGCCCGCGTATGCGGTTCAATGCGGGCATGAGCACATCAGGCACCCCCGGCCTCGACGTCCTGCGGGTCTTCTGCGACGCCGCCGGGCGGCACGGCAACGCGCTCGGCGTCGTCCGCGAGGGCGCGCGCTTCCCCGGCGACGCGGAGCGCCAGGCGCTCGCCGCGCGGCTCGGGTACAGCGAGACCGTCTTCGTCGACGACCCCGAGCGCGGCGTGCTCGACATCCGCACTCCCGGCACCGCGCTCCCCTTCGCGGGGCACCCGCTCGTCGGCTGCGCCTGGCTCCTCGACCTGCCCGCACTCGCCCCGCCCGCCGGGCCCGTCGAGGCCCGCTCGGACGGCGAGTTCACCTGGATCACCGCCCGCGCCGCGTGGGCGGCCGACCGCGTCCCCGTCCGTTGCGGGAGCCCCGAGGAGGTCGACGCGCTGCCCGTCCCCGCGCCGGGAGACGGCTGGCGGTACGCCTGGGCCTGGGAGGACGAGGCCGCCGGGCGGGTACGGGCCAGGGGCTTCCCCGGGCGCGGGGACGGCATCGACGAGGACGAGGCGACGGGCTCGGCGGCGATCGCGCTCACGGCGCACCTCGGGCGCGCGCTCAACATCCGCCAGGGCAGGGGCTCGCAACTCCTCACGGCGCCGGGACCCGACGGGCTCGTCGAACTGGGCGGGAGAGTGCGGTTCGCGGAGGGGCCGCGCTGAGGCACCGACGAAGGGAGGCGCAGGGCGGCGCGGAAAGGCGCGGAAAGGCGCGGGTAAAGGGGCGCTGACGACGCGACCGGGCGCGGGCAAAGCTTCGGCGGACCGAGGCAGGGGGCGCGCCCCGAACGGCCGCCGCACTCCCGGTGCGCTCGCCGCCGCCCGGGTGAAGCGGCCGCGCCGCTCTCGCTCCCGGCCCGTACCGCGTGCGATCAAGGGACAGGACCGGGGTGCCGACGCCCCGGTCGCGGCCCGGGACCCGCCCGGGCAACGGCACGGAGGAACTCAATGCGCGCAACCCGCACGGCCGCCGCTCTCGTGGGCGTCCTGCTGACCGGTACCGTCCTCGCGACCCCGGCGCTCGCGAACGACCGGACCGGCACCCAGACGATCTCCCACGAGGCCGCCGCCGCGTACGCCAAGGGCAAGGTCGTCTCGAAGATCGACCTGAACGTCCGTGAGAAGCCGACCACCAACTCGAAGGTCCTGCGCACCGTCAAGCCGGGCGCGATCATCGAGCTGCGCTGCAAGATCATCGACGGCCGCCCCGTCGACGGCAACAGCGTCTGGTACCGCACGGGCTCGAAGGGCTGGGTCGCGGCCCGCTACGTCAAGAACCTGTCGTACGTGAAGCGCTGCGACGCGTGACACCCGCACAGGGCTGAACCGCGGCGGCCCGGCACCCCCTCCTCCGGGCAGGGGTGCCGGGCCGCCGTTCTCCGCTCCACCGGTTCGCGTCCTTCACCGGCCGCGTCCGCGCGCCGACGGACTCGTCGTACGGGCCTCGCCGGACCTGTGCGCGGGGCCTGACGGGCCTACGCGGCGGCGAGCGGGAACTCCTCGCCCAGCGCGCGGAAGACGCCGGTGTTGAGCGCGAAGGCGCGCCGGCACTCGTCCACGACCCGCTCCTTCTCCACCGCGTCGAGCGGCAGCGCGTCGAGCCGCTCGCGGTAACCGCGTTTGAAGGCGGCCGGGTTCGCCACCGTGGCGAAGACGTAGAAGCGGACCCCGTCGCCCTTGCGCGCGAACCCCCACGTCCGCTCGGCCTTGTCGCGGATGATCTGCCCGCCCGAGAGGTCCCCGAGGTAGCGCGTGTAGTGGTGCGCCACGTACCCGCCCGGCCAGCCCGCGGCGCACTCGGTGACGCGCGCCGCGTACTCCTCGGTCGCGGGGAGCGGGGCGAGGCCCGCGCGCCAGCCGGGCCCGCGCAGGTGCGCGAGATCCCGCTCCAGCTCGGGGAGCCGGGCGAGCCCCGGATCGACGAACGGCCCGGCGACGGGATCGCCCGCGAGCGCCGCGAAGTGCTCCTCCAGGGCCCGGTAGACGAACCAGAGCTGCTCGGTGTAGCGCGCGAAGGCGTCCACGCCGAGGCGCCCGTTGAGCAGGTCGCTCATGAAGGTCGAGTTCTCGGCCTCCGTGTGCTGGGCGTGCGAGGCGGTGCGTATGACGGTCGAGAAGGGGGTCTCAGCGGACCCGGCGTCGCTGGCGAGGCCGGGGGAGACGTCCGTCGAGGTGTCCAAGGAGGACCTCCAGGGCGTGGAAGAAATACCGAAGCGTGGGGGAACCGGTACGATCATCTAACTTAGGTATGCCTAAGTCAATGGGTTCCCGACAGGCTGTCGGCAAAGCTCCGCGCCGCGCGCGCCACCGCCCCCCCCCGGCTCAGGGCGTCGTCAGGATCTCCGCCCCCGTCGCCGTCACGACCAGCGTCTCCTCGAACTGGGCGGTGCGCCTGCGGTCCTTCGTCACGACGGTCCAGCCGTCGTCCCACTGCTCGTAGTCGTAGGTGCCGAGGGTGAGCATGGGCTCGATGGTGAAGGTCATGCCCTCGCGCATGACGGTCGTGGCGTGCGGGCTGTCGTAGTGCGGCACGATCAGGCCGGAGTGGAAGGACGTGTTGATGCCGTGCCCGGTGAAGTCCCGGACGACGCCGTAGCCGAAGCGCTTCGCGTACGACTCGATGACGCGCCCGATGACGTTGATCTGCCGCCCGGGGCGCACGGCCTTGATCGCCCGGTCCAGTGCCGTACGGGTCCGCTCGACGAGCAGGCGCGACTCCTCGTCCACGTCGCCGACGAGGTAGGTCGCGTTGTTGTCGCCGTGCACGCCGTCCTTGAAGGCGGTGACGTCGAGGTTCACGATGTCGCCGTCGCGCAGCACGGTCGAGTCGGGGATGCCGTGGCAGATGACCTCGTTGACGGAGGTGCACAGCGACTTCGGGAAACCGCGGTAGCCGAGGGTCGACGGGTAGGCCCCGTGGTCGACCATGTACTCGTGCGCGACGCGGTCGAGTTCGTCGGTCGTGACACCGGGCGCGATGTGCTTCGCCGCCTCGTCCATCGCCCGCCGCGCGATCCGCCCCGCGACGCGCATCTTCTCGACCGTCTCCGCGTCCTGCACCTCGGGCCCGGTGTACGGCGTGGGCGCCGGCTTCCCGACGTACTCGGGACGCGGGATGTCCTTGGGGACCCCGCGCAGGGGGGAGATCTTTCCGCTTACGACAAATGACTGGCCAGACATGGGGTGAGTCTATGGCGGCCGGGTGCCGGGGGCGGGGGCGCGTACGCGGTGGGAGAGGGCGGACCCGGTCCGGGGGAGCGGTCCGGCCGCGAGCCGACTGAGCGGCCCGATCTCGGGCACGATGGGACCGGAGCCCGGGGCAGCACCCGGCCGGACCGCGGAAGGACGGAGCGCATGGCTCTCTTCGGCAGGAGCGACAAGCAGGGCAGCGGCAAACCGGGCGAGTGGTACTACTGCCTGGATCACGCCAAGGTCGAGGAGGGCCCCCAGTGCCCCTCCAAGAACCGCATGGGCCCCTACGCCACCCGGGTGGAGGCCGAACACGCGATGGACCGCGCGGCGGAACGCAACCGCGAGTGGGAGAACGACGAGCGGTGGAAGGACGGGGGGCGGCCGGAGGGGCAGTGAGGGGCGCCGGGGAGCGCGGCGGGCGGGAGGCGGGCGCGGCGGCCGGACGGTGAGGCCGGACGGGGCGACGGCCGGCACCGCCCTCGTACGCCGCCGCCGTCACCGCCCGTCCGGCTCGTTCACGCCCTCTCCGTCTCCGTCTCCGTCCCCGTCTCCGGCGTGGGCGGCTCCCCCCTCGTCCACACGACATGGACCGCCATGGTGGTGAAGCGCCAGCCCTCCGCCGTGCGGCGCAGCGTGGCTTCCCAGCGGCCTCCCACGACGAAGAGGGGATCGGGGGCGGGGGAGTGGTGGATGTGGACCATGTACGCGTTCCACGAGGCCGTGGCGTGGTCCGTGCAGAAGGCCGCGTCCGTCACGACGCCCGAGGCGAAGTGCTGCGTGTCGGCGAAGCGGAGCAGTGCGGTCTCGGCGGTGCGTACCGCCTCGGCGCCCCGCGTCGAGCCCACCGGGGCGATCATGCTCGCGTCGTCGGTGAGGTAGGGGCGGGCCCACCCGGGGGTGAACTCGCGGGTGTCGAGCGCCAGGAAGAAGCGGTCGACGAGTGCGGTGATCTCTGCCTGATCCGTTCGCGCGGTCATGGTCAGAGTCTGTGCCCCCAAGGCCACTTGAGGTCAAGAGGCGGCAAAGCCCCTGCCGCGCTCACCACTTGGCCTCAGGTCCCCGACGCCGACCGGGTGGCGGACGACTGTGGGGGAGGAAAGGGTGCGTGCCAGCGATTTTTCGCGCGGAACGAGCCGCTACTTGCCAGTAGGCTGCCGCCATGACTACCACGGACGACCACGCGCAGAAGCCGCCCCGCAAGGACCCCTGGGAGCTCCCCGACGTCTCCGGGCTCGTCGTCGGCGTGCTCGGCGGCACGGGCGACCAGGGGCGCGGCCTCGCCTACCGCCTCGCGCTCGCGGGCCAGAAGGTGATCATCGGCTCGCGGGCCGCCGAGCGGGCAGCCGGTGCCGCCGCCGAGATCGGGCACGGTGTCGAGGGCGCGGACAACGCGGAGTGCGCGCGCCGCAGCGACATCGTGATCGTCGCGGTGCCCTGGGACGGCCACAAGGCGCTCCTCGCCTCGCTGCGCGAGGACCTCGCGGGCAAGCTCGTCGTCGACTGCGTCAACCCGCTCGGCTTCGACAAGAAGGGCGCCTACGCCCTCACGCCCGAGGAGGGCAGCGCCGCCGAGCAGGCCGCGTCCCTCCTCCCCGACTCGCGCGTCACGGCGGCCTTCCACCACCTCTCCGCCGTGCTCCTCCAGGACCCCGCCGTCGAGAGCATCGACACCGACGTCCTCGTGCTCGGCGAGGCCCGTGCCGACACCGACCTCGTCCAGGCCCTCGCCCAGCGCATCACGGGTATGCGCGGCGTCTTCGCCGGGCGGCTGCGCAACGCGCACCAGGTCGAGTCGCTCGTCGCCAACCTCATCTCCGTCAACCGCCGCTACAAGGGCCACGCGGGCCTGCGCGTGACGGACGTCTGAGCGGCCCCGGACCCCTCGCGGGGCGAGCCCCCCGGAGCGGGGCACTCGGGGCATGGGGGACACTGGTCGGGCAGCAGGCCCGCCCGTCCACGACAAGGAGCCACCCCCATGCCCCGCCTCGCGCTCTACGCCCTCGTCGTCTGCGTCCTCGCCGTCGCCGCCGCCGTGGTCTCCTTCACGCAGGGAAGCTGGCTGGGCATCGTGTGGGTGCTGCTCGCGGGGGTCTCCTCGAACATGTGCTGGTACTACGTGCGCCGCGCCAGGGCCGAGCGCCAGGCCGCGACGCCGGTCACCGGCTGAACCCCGCGGCGCCCCCGCCGCACCTCAGCGGCCTCCCCGCCGCGCCCCACGGCCTCACCCGACGAGCGCGCAGACCGGATCCCGCTCCACCCAGAACCGGAACAGGTTCCGCCCGCAGTACGTGGCGAACTCCGGCACCCCGAGCGCCCGCAGCAGGCCGTCCATCGCGTCGAAGAACGCCACGTTCACCTCCGGCACCCACAGCAGCGCGAAGACCGCGATCAGCCCGAACGGCGCGAACGGCTCCACCTGCCGGCGCACACTCCGCGAGAGCCACGGCTCGATCACCCCGTACCCGTCGAGGCCCGGCACCGGCACGAAGTTCAGGATCGCCGCCGTCACCTGGAGCAGCGCGAGGAAGCCCAGCGCGTACTGGAAGGAGCGCGGCACCCCGTCGAGCGCGTGCAGCCAGAACGGGGCCGTGCACACGACGGCGAAGAGCACGTTCGTGAGCGGCCCCGCCGCCGAGATGAGACTGTGCCGCCAGCGGCCCCTGATCGCGCCCCGCTCGATGTACACCGCGCCGCCCGGCAGGCCGATACCGCCGAGGATCACGAAGACCACCGGCAGCACGATGCTCAGCAGCGCGTGCGTGTACTTCGCCGGGTTGAGCGTCAGATAGCCCTTCGCCCCCACGCTCAGGTCCCCGCTGTGCAGCGCGGTCCGCGCGTGCGCGTACTCGTGCAGGCACAGCGACACGACCCACATCGCGGTGACGAAGAGGAACACGGCGAAGGCCGTCGCGTCCGCGTACCCGGTCCACACCGCCCACCCGGAGACGGCGGCCACCGCGACGATGCCCAGGAAGACGGGACTGACCCGCCGGTCCGAACGGTCCGGCCGCGAGTACGGGGTCGCCATGGGGTCTGCTCCAAAAGCCGGGGATCACTCCCCGGTTCGGCCCGGGGTCCGGCAAGACTACGAGGCCGGTACCCCCCACGGGCGAACTACCCCGCCGACGTGCCGCTTTCCCCACCGGTTCCGTCCCCGCCCACACGAGACCGGCGCCCTGGCCGAGGTCGAACCCGTACTCCCGCCGGGGCCCTGACCCCCGGACGCGCCCCGCGTGGCCGCCCGGCCCTCCCGCCGGAGCCCGTGCCGTACACAATGGGTGCCGTGTTCTACCGCGTCCTCGGCACCACCGCCGCTCTCCGTCCCGACGGCAGCGCCGTTCCCCTCGGCGGGGCGCGGCTGCGCGCGCTGCTCACCGTGCTCGCCGTACGGGCCGGGCGGAGCGTGTCCGCGACCGTACTCGCCGACGAGGTGTGGGGCGCCGATCCGCCCGCCGAGCCGCAGGCGGCGCTGCAAGCGCTCGTCGGACGGCTGCGCCGGGCGCTCGGGCCCGGCGCGATCGTCTCCGAGCCCGCCGGGTACCGGCTCGACGTCCCGCCCGACGCCGTCGACCTGCACCGCTTCGGGCGGCTCGCCGACGAGGGACGGGCCGCGCTCGACGCCGGGGAGCCCGCACGCGCCGCCGGGCTCCTCGACGAGGCGCTCGCCCTGTGGGCCGAGCCGCCGCTCGCCGACCTGCCCGAGGCGGAGGCGGAGGCCCGCCACTGGACGGAACGGCTGCGCACGGCCCGTACCGCCCGCTGGGCCGCGGCCCTCGACCTCGGCCACGCCGAGGAGGCGCTGCCCCCGCTCACCGCCCTGTGCCGCGCCCACCCCCTCGACGAACCCCTCCACCTCCTGCGCCTGCGCGCCCTGCGCGACACCGGGCGCCCCGCCGAGGCGCTCGCCGCCTACGCGGGCCTCGCCCGCACCCTCGCCGACCGCCTCGGCACCGACCCGGGCCCCGCCCTGCGCGCCCTGCACACCGAACTCCTCGGCGCGGGCGAGCGGTCCGCGCCCGGCCGGGCACCCGCCCCGGAACCCGCGCGCCCGCCGAGGACCGGCAACCTCCCCGCGCGCCTCACCTCCTTCGTCGGCCGCGGCACGGACATCGAGACGCTGCGCGCCGACCTCGCCGGGTCACGGCTCGTGACGCTCCTCGGGCCCGGCGGCTCCGGCAAGACGCGGCTGAGCCAGGAGACCGCCGAGACGCTGCGCGACCGCGTCCCGGACGGCGTCTGGCTCGCCGAACTCGCCCCCGTCACCGACCCCGAGGGCGTCCCCGCCGCCGTGCTCGGCGCGGTCGGCGGGCGCGAGACCGTCCTGCGCGGCGCCGGGGCCGAGGAGTTCCGCGTCGCGACCGACCGCCAGCACGACGACGTCCTCACCCGGCTCACCGAGTACTGCGCCCCGCGTCGGATCCTCCTCCTCCTCGACAACTGCGAGCACGTCGTCGGCGCCGCCGCGCACCTCGCGCAGACCCTCCTCGAACGCTGCCCCCGCCTCACGATCATCGCGACCAGCCGCGAACCGCTCGGTGTCCCCGGCGAAGTCCTCCGCCCCGTCGAACCCCTCCCCGAGCCCGCCGCGCGCCGGCTCTTCCGCGAACGCGCCGCCGCCGTCAGCCCCGGCTTCACGCCCGCCACGGAGCCCGAGGCCGTCGCCGAGATCTGCCGCCGCCTCGACGGCCTCCCGCTCGCCATCGAACTCGCCGCCGCGCGGCTGCGGTTGCTCACCCCGCGCCAGATCGCCGACCGCCTCGACGACCGCTTCAGGCTCCTGACCACCGGCAGCCGCACCGTGCTGCCCCGCCAGCAGACCCTGCGCGCCGTCGTCGACTGGTCCTGGGACCTCCTCGACGCCCGCGAACGCGCCGTGCTCGCCCGCCTCTCCGTCTTCGCGGGCGGCTGCGACCTCGCCGCCGTCGAAGCCGTCTGCGCCACCCCCGGGGCACCCGCGGCGGACGTGGCCGACGTGCTCGGCGCCCTCGTCGACAAGTCCCTCGTCATCGCCGCGCCCGCCCCCGACGGCACCATGCGCTACCGGCTCCTGGAGACCGTCGCCGAGTACGCCGCCGCACGCCTCGCCGAGGAGGGCGCCGCGACGGCGACCCGCCACGCCCACCTCCTCCACTACCGCGAACTCGCCCGCACCACCGACCCGCTCCTGCGCGGCCCGGAGCAGGGCGCGGCGATCGCCCGTCTGGAGGCGGAGTACGAGAACCTGCGCCTCGCCCTGCGCGAGGCGCTGGAACGGGCCGAGGAGCAGGAGGTGCTGTGCCTCGTCCTCTCGCTCTCCTGGTACTGGCAGATCCGCGGCCCGCGCGGCGAGGCCGTGCACTGGGCGGGCGCGGCGGCGGCGCTCGGCCCCGACCCCTTCGCCGAGGGCGCTCCCGAGGCCCCGCCCGTGGCGGAGAGCTGCACGGCGACGCCCCCGCCGTGGGACGGCACCGTCCTCGACGAGGCCCGGCGCGGCGTGCACCTCATCCACCTCGCGCACATGGACATGGACTTCGACCACTGGAGCGACCCCACGCAGCGCGCGAGGCTGCACCGGGCGGCCGAGGTCTACCGCCCCGGCCTGCCGCAGACCTGCCGTCCCCCGGCCAACGTCTGGTTCTTCGCCGTCCTCTTCACCGGCAACCTCGCCCTCGTCCGCGACGTCGCCGACAGCACCGTGCGCACCGCGCGCGAACTCGACCTGCCCTGGGAACTCGCCCTCGCCCTCCAGAACCGCGCCAACCTGCTCGCCAACCGCGCCGACCTCGACGGCGACGCCCTCTCCGACGCGGGCGAGGCGCTGCGCATCTTCCGCGAGCTGGGCGACAGCTGGGGCGCCGCCGAGGCCCTCGCGGCGCGCGCCGAGGTCCTGGAGTGGCACGGGCGCTACACCGAGGCCGCCGCCGACTACGAAGAGGCGACGGAGCATGCCCTCACGCTCGGCGCGCACAGCCAGACCGGAGTGCTGCGGGCCCGCATGGGCGGGCTCCTCACCGAGTCCGACGACCCCGAGGAGAGCGCCCGGGGCGAGAAGCTGCTGCGCGAGATCTTCGACGAGGAGGGCCCCGCGAGCACCGAGGCCCGCCCCGTCGCCCACCTCTTCCTCGCCATGCGCTACGCCGGGACCGGCCGCCTCGCCGAGGCGCGGCAGGTCGTCGACCGGCTGCGCGACGACTTCGGCAACGGCTCCTTCGTCCTCTTCGACACCATGATCGGACGCCTGGAAGGCTGGCTCGACGCCCTGGAAGGCCGATACGACCAGAGTCTGAGCCGCCTCGGGCAGAGCGTGGACTCCTCCTTCGAGGACCTCGCCCTCCTCATGGCCCCGCAGCTCCCCGCGGGCCACCTCCAGACCGCCGCCTACGCCTTCGCCCTGCGCGGCACAGCCCGCCGCTCCGCCCCCGACCTGCTCCTCGCCGCGCGCCTCCTCGCCGCCGTCTCCGCGGCCCTGCCCGCGCCGCGCCACGAGTCCCGCGTCGAACGCGAACTCCACGCCGAGACCGAACGATTGATCACGGCCGCCGCCGAGGACCCCGCCTTCCCGCTCGCCGCCCCGGCCCTGCGCACCGCGCGCGCCGAGGGCGCCCGCCTCGGCCTCCGCGAGGGCCTGGACCTCCTCCGCGGGGCCGTCCCGCTCGCCTCCCACGACGCCGAAGCCGCGCCCCCCGGCCGGGACTGAGCGTCCCGGCCGGAGCCGCGGCTCCGGCCCGTGCGTCATCCGCACCCCTGCCCCCGTCCCGCTCAGGAGGACTTCGTACGGAACTTGTAGATCGCGACCGGCGCCATGACCACCGTGATCGCCACCGTCCAGACCAGCGTCCACGTCAGCCCGTGTGTGAGCGGGCCGCCGTTGCACAGCGCCCGCGAGGCGTCCGCGAGCGTCGAGATCGGGTTGTAGTCGGTGAACGCCTGGAGCCAGCCCGGCATCGTCGAGGTCGGCGTGAAGATCGAGGAGCCGAACTGGAGCGGCATCATCACGAGGAAGCCCATCGCCTGGATGGCCTGCGCGCTCTTCATCGTCACGCCGAGCGTCAGGAAGATCCACATGAGCGAGGAGCCGAAGAGGATCGACAGGCCGATCGAGGCGAAGAGCCCCGGCACGTTGGACACCGAGAGTCCGAGGGCGAAACCGACCGCCAGCAGGACGCCCACGGCGATGATCAGCCGCAGGATCTCGACCATGATCTTCGCGATGAGGACGGAGGACCGGGCGATCGGCAGGCTGCGGAAGCGGTCCATGACGCCGGTCTGGAAGTCCTGGTTGAAGCCGGTCCCCACGCCCGTCGCCATGTTCATCCCCATCATCGCCATGAGGCCGGGGACGACGTAGTTCACGTACTCCTGCTGGTTGCCCTTGCCGGCGATGGCGCCGCCGAAGACGTAGACGAAGAGCAGCGTGAAGACGAGCGGCATCAGGATGGCGTCGAACATCGACTCCGGGTCCTGCTTGATCCACAGGATGTTGCGGCGGGTCAGCGCCCCGATGTGCCGCAGGTGGGCGCGCAGCCCGATCTTGGCCTCGCCCACGACGGGGGCGGGGGAGGGGGCGGTGAGGGTGGCGGTGCTCATGCCGAGACCTTCTCTCGTACGGGGGCGGCGCCGTCCTGCGGCTGCTCCTGGTCGGTGTGGGTGGCCTTCTGGCCGGTGAGCGAGAGGAAGACCTCGTCGAGGCTCGGCAGCTCCGTGCGCAGGTCGGCGAGCGCCACGTCCTTCGCGGCGAGCAGCCCTATGACCGCGGTGAGCTGTTCGTCGCTCAGGAGGGGGATGAGGACGCTGCCGCTCTCCTGGTCGAGCGTCGGCGTGGCGAGGCCCGTGAGACCGCTCTCCTCGACGAGCCGGGCGACCTCCGGCAGCACGGACCTGTCCGCCGGGCGCACCCGCAGCACCCGGCCGCCGACGCGGGACTTCAGCTCGTCGATCGCCCCCTCGGCGACGACCCGCCCGCGGTCGATGACGGTCAGCTCGCTCGCGAGCTGCTCCGCCTCCTCCATGTACTGGGTGGTGAGGAGCACGGTCACGCCGTCGCCCACCATGCTCTGCACCTCGCTCCACACCTCCTGGCGCGTGCGCGGGTCGAGGCCCGTGGTGGGCTCGTCCAGGTAGAGCACGGCGGGGCGGCCGATCATGGACGCGGCGAGGTCGAGCCGGCGCCGCATCCCGCCGGAGTACGTGCCCGCCACGCGCTTCGCCGCCTCGGTGAGCGAGAACCGTTCGAGCAGCTCGTCGGCCCGCCGCCGCGACTCGGCGCGGCTCAGGTCGAGCAGCCGCCCGATCAGGTACAGGTTCTCGCGCCCGGAGAGCTTCGCGTCGACCGAGGCGTACTGGCCGGTGAGGCCGATCCTGCGGCGCAGCTCCTTCGGCTGCCGCAGGACGTCGATGCCCGCGACGGTCGCGGAGCCCGCGTCCGGGACGAGCAGGGTGGACAGGCAGCGCACGAGGGTCGTCTTGCCCGCGCCGTTGGGGCCGAGGACCCCGAGCACGGTGCCGCGGCGGACGTCGAGGTCCACCCCGTCGAGCGCCTTGGTGCTGCCGAAGTGCTTCTTCAGACCGCGGACCGAGACGGCGATGTCCCCGCCGTCCCGCCGCTCCGCAGGTGCATTCGTCGTATCGATTCGCGTCATGCCGATAACCCTGACAGCCGCCACCGACAAGCCACCCACAACTCACCTACACGCCTGTGACCTGCGGAAAGAGGTGATCTGTCGGTGGCCCGTCGGCCCAGGGGGGCGCACGCGTGAGCGAATGCGCCCCGGGTGTGCGACCGCACGCGAAAGGGCCGGCCCGGCGGGAGGAACCGCCGGACCGGCCCCGGCCGTGGCGCGTCGTGTCACCGCGCCCTCACGGGCGTCGGCGCACCCCGCGCCCCGGCCGTCAGTGCACCTCGTGCTCCGCCGCGGGGAAGGCACCGCCCGCGACATCGGCCGCGAACGTGCGGGCCGCGTCGCCGAGCAGGCCGCGCAGGTCCGCGTACTGCTTCACGAAGCCCGGCACCTTGCCGCCGGTGAGCCCCATCATGTCGGTCCACACCAGGACCTGCGCGTCGGTCGCCGCGCCGCCGCCGATGCCGACTGTCGGGATGGCGAGCGTGCGCGTGACCTCGGCGGCCAGCTCGGCGGGGACGAGTTCCAGCACGACGGCGAAGGCGCCCGCGTCCTGCACGGCCTTCGCGTCGCGAAGGAGCTGGGCCGCCGCCTCCTCGCCGCGCCCCTGCACCCGGTACCCCATCGCGTTCACCGACTGCGGCGTGAGCCCGATGTGGCCCATGACGGGGATACCGGCCTCGACGAGCGTCCTGATCTGCTCGTGCGAGCGCTCGCCGCCCTCCAGCTTCACGGCGCCGACCCCGGCGTCCTTGACCAGGCGCATCGCCGAGCGCAGCGCCTGCTTCGGGCCCTCCTGGTACGAGCCGAAGGTGAGGTCGCCGACGATCAGGGCCCGCTTGGTGCCCCGTACGACGGCGGCGGAGAGCATGGTCATCTCGTCGAGCGTCACGGGGACGGTCGAGTCGTAACCGAGGTGGCAGTTGCCCATCGAGTCCCCGACGAGGAGGACCGGGATACCGCTCTCGTCGAAGACGGAGGCGGTCATGGCGTCGTAGGCGGTGAGCATCGCCCACTTCTCGCCGCGCTCCTTGGCGCGGGCGATGTCGTGCACGGTGACCCGGCGGCGCACGGCCTTGCCGTACAGGGTCCCGGTGGGAGTTTCTGACTGTGCGCGGGCAGCGGAAAGCTCGCTCATCACGCGGCTCCTTCTGGTCATCTCGAAGCGCCCTGGCGGCGTCCCCGGATTCACTCCCCATGGTGACACCTCGCACGCGAGGGCGGAAAGAGGGGGGGCCGCCCGGCACGTACAAAAGCCACAGCCCGCACCCAACCAGGAACTCCCGCCGGGGCCTCCCGCGTCCCCACTTCACACAGGTCCGCCGTGGCGGCGGGCAGGGCCCTTTTCATCCCCTAGGGTCAGGGGCGGAACGGGTGCACGGTGGTCAGTGAGGCGGCACGATGGCGCAGGCGTACAAGGCGGAAACGGGTAGTGAGGGACAGCGCCCCGAGGGGCTGCGCGGCCGGATGCGTTTCGTGGGCCGGCGCACCGGGGCCCCGGGCGGCGGGCGGCTCCCGGGGATGTGGCGGCGCGGCCTCGTGCTCGCCGTGCTCGCGCTGGCGCTCGCGGGGCTCATGCTCGTCCACGCGCACGTCCCCAACCGCGTCGGGAACCTCGGCAGCCTCCTGGAGACCTTCCTGCCCTGGTTCGGGCTCCTCGTCCCCGTCCTGCTCGTCCTCGCGCTCGTACGGCGCTCCGCGACCGCGCTCCTCGCCCTCGTGCTGCCCGTCGCGGTGTGGCTCAACCTGTTCGGCGGGCTCGTCCTCGGCCACGACCAGTCGCGCGGCGACCTCACCGTCGTCACCCACAACGTCAACGCCGAGAACGGCGACCTCCCCGGCACCGTCCGCACCCTCGTCGGCTCCGGCGCCCAGCTCCTCGCCCTGGAGGAGCTGACCGAGCAGGCCGTGCCGGAGTACGCGAGCGCCCTCAAGGCCACGTACCCGTACCACGTCACCAAGGGCACCGTCGGCCTCTGGAGCAAGTACCCGCTGCGCGGCACGAAACCCGTCGACCTGGAACTGGGCTGGGAGCGCGCCCTGCGCACGACCGCGGAGACCCCGAGGGGCCCCGTCGCCGTCTTCGTCGCCCACCTGCCCTCGGTCCGCGTCAAGCTCGACACCGGCTTCGTCGCGGGTCAGCGCGACCGCAGCGCCGAGGCGCTCGGCAAGGCGATCCGCGAGGAACCGCTCACCAACAAGGTCCTCGTCGGCGACCTCAACGGCACGATGAACGACCGCGCCCTGTCCCCGGTGACCTCGCAGCTCCGTTCCACGCAGGGCGCGGCGGGCAAGGGCTTCGGCTTCAGCTGGCCGGCGGGCTTCCCGATGGCCCGCATCGACCAGATCCTCGTCGGCGGCGCCGAACCGGTCTCCTCCTGGACCCTGCCCCGCACCGGCTCCGACCACCTCCCGGTCGCCGCGTCGATCCGCCTGGCGAGCACGAACTGAGCCCTGGGGCCGCACCCGTGCCGGGGCCCATCGAGTAAGCCGCTCCGGCGATCGAGGGGGGAGTCCGGGGCGGAGCCCGGGGGAGGGCCCCAGCGGGAACGCCGAGGGGGCGGGAGCGCCGAGGGGGCGGGAACGGCACCTACGAGCCGTTCCCGCCCCCCGTCTCACGCCCCCGCGTTCTCCCGCCACCGGTTCGTGATCGGCATGCGGCGGTCCTTGCCGAAGCCCTTCGCGGAGATCTTCGTCCCCGGCGGGTACTGGCGCCGCTTGTACTCGGCGTTGTCGACCATGCGCAGCACGCGCGCGACGACCGCCGGATCGAAACCGGCCGCGACGATCGCGTCCGAGCCCTGGTCCCGGTCGACGTACATCGCGAGGATGCGGTCGAGCACGTCGTAGTCGGGGAGCGAGTCGGTGTCGACCTGTCCCGGGCGCAGCTCGGCGCTCGGCGGCTTCGCGATCGTGTTCTCCGGGATCGGCGGCGTCTCGCCGCGCTGCTCGGCCGCCTGGTTGCGCCAGCGCGCGAGCGCGAAGACCTGCGACTTGTAGACGTCCTTGATCGGGCCGTACGCCCCGACCGCGTCCCCGTAGAGCGTCGAGTAGCCGACCGCCAGCTCCGACTTGTTGCCGGGCGCGAGGACGATCTGCCCCTCCTGGTTGGAGATGCCCATCAGCGTCGTGCCGCGCAGCCGCGCCTGGAGGTTCTCCTCGGCGAGCCCCGTGAAGCCGAGCGCCGCCATGTAGGCGTCGAACATGGGGGCGATGGGCGCGGAGCGGTAGTGCAGCCCGGTGCGCGCGGCGAGGTCGGCCGCGTCGTCCTTGGAGTGCTCCGAGGAGTACTTCGACGGCATCGAGACCCCGTACACGTTCTCCGCGCCGATCGCGTCGCACGCGATCGCGGCCGTGAGCGCGGAGTCGATGCCGCCGGAGAGCCCGATGAGGACGGACCGGAACCCGTTCTTCTCCACGTATGCGCGCAGCCCCGTGACGAGCGCCCCGTACACCTCCTCGGCGTCCTCCAGGCGCTCCGCGTACTCCCCGGTGTACTCCGGCTCGTAGGCGGGCAGCGGCGTCGGCGAGATCGTGACGTGCTCGATGCGCAGGCCGTCGTGGACGGTCCCGGCGGGCTCCTCGGCGGGGGCCGGGGGCAGGTCCAGGTCGAGGAGGAAGCAGCCCTCGGTGAACTGCGGCGCACGCGTGATGACGGAGCCGTCCTTGTCGACGACGATCGAGTCGCCGTCGAAGACCAGCTCGTCCTGCCCGCCGGACATCGCGACGTACGCGGTCGTGCAGCCCGCCTCCTGGGCGCGCTTGCGGACCAGGTCGAGGCGCGTGTCGTCCTTCTCGCGCTCGTACGGGGACGCGTTGATGCTCAGCAGCAGCCCGGCGCCCGCCGCGCGGGTCGCGGGCACTCGGCCGCCGTCCTGCCACAGGTCCTCGCAGATGGCGAGGGCCACGTCGACGCCGTGCACGCGCACGACGGGCAGCGTGTCGCCGGGCACGAAGTAGCGGAACTCGTCGAAGACGCCGTAGTTCGGCAGGTGGTGCTTGGCGAAACGGAGCACGACGCGGCCCTGGTGCAGCACGGCGGCGGCGTTGCGCGGGGAGCCGGCGGGCATCCCGTAGCGGTGCTGGTCGGTTTCGCTGCGGTCGAGGTAGCCGAGGACGACGGGCAGCCCGCCGAGACCCTCGTCGACGAGGCGGGCGGCGAGCGCGTGCAGAGCGGCGCGGCTGGCCTCCACGAAGGTGGAGCGCAGCGCGAGATCCTCCACGGGGTAGCCGGTCAGCACCATCTCGGGAAAGGCGACCAGATGGGCGCCCCGCTCCGCGGCGTGCCGGGTCCATTGCACGACCGACTCCGCGTTGGCGTCGAGATCACCGACGACGGCATCGATCTGATTCAGGGCGAGACGTAGTTGAGGCACGGTCGCCAGTGTAATCGTCTCTCTGACGCGATGTGGGGGTGGGGCGGGGCCGTACGGGGTGTGTGGGGGGCTGGGCGGGGGGTGCGGTGGGGTGCGCGCGAGGTGTGCGACCGCGTGCGCGCGGGGTGCGCGGCGGGGCCCTAGCGGGGTGGCCGCTGGGGCGGTGGGGGCGTGGCGAGGGGGCGCCCATGGCAAACCCGCGCCGCGCCGTTTGCTGATTTCGAGGCATTCTCGGCGCAATCCGTGGCGTGTCTTTTACCCCGCCTTGGGGCGGTACGCGAGGGTGGCGCCGTTTCGCACGGCGGCGTCCGCCCCGCACCCGTACCCCCAAAGCCCTTGCGACGTACGGGGCTTGAGCGGCCCGCCGAGGCCGGTGGGGGAGTGGGTCGACCCGGGAGGGAGGCGTCCCCCACAATGGGCGCGGCCTCCCGTGGCCCCCGGGGCCTGTCGGCCACGGCGTGCGGGCAATGCACTATGGCGGGAGCGGTTGCGCCGCGGGAGATCGTCCTTGTGTTCGCAACCTGCGGGAAACCGTGTGGTGGGATGCTCGTACGCCCAGGGCACGGCAACGGTGCAAGGCGGCTCGACCAGCAAGGATTGGTGGATATGAATAAGCAGCAGGAGTTCGTGCTCCGCACGCTTGAGGAGCGGGACATCCGTTTCGTGCGCCTGTGGTTCACCGACGTCCTTGGCTTCCTGAAATCCGTCGCCGTCGCCCCGGCCGAGCTGGAGCAGGCGTTCGACGAGGGCATCGGCTTCGACGGCTCGGCGATCGAGGGCTTCGCGCGGGTCTACGAGTCCGACATGATCGCCAAGCCCGACCCCGCCACCTTCCAGGTCCTGCCCTGGCGCGCCGAGGCCCCCGGCACCGCGCGCATGTTCTGCGACATCCTCATGCCGGACGGCTCGCCGTCCTTCGCCGACCCGCGCTACGTCCTCAAGCGCGCGCTCGCGAAGGCGTCCGACCTCGGGTTCACCTTCTACACCCACCCCGAGATCGAGTTCTTCCTGCTCAAGGAGAAGCCGGTCGACGGCTCGCGCCCCACACCCGCCGACAACTCCGGCTACTTCGACCACACCCCGCAGAACGTCGGCATGGACTTCCGCCGCCAGGCGATCACCATGCTGGAGTCGATGGGCATCTCCGTCGAGTTCAGCCACCACGAGGGCGCCCCCGGGCAGCAGGAGATCGACCTCCGCTACGCCGACGCCCTCTCGACGGCCGACAACATCATGACGTTCCGCCTCGTCATGAAGCAGGTCGCGCTGGAACAGGGCGTGCAGGCCACCTTCATGCCGAAGCCCTTCTCGGAATTCCCGGGCTCGGGCATGCACAGCCACCTCTCCCTCTTCGAGGGCGACCGCAACGCCTTCTACGAGTCGGGCGCCGAGTACCAGCTCTCCAAGGTCGGCCGCTCCTTCATCGCCGGGCTCCTGCGCCACGCCGACGAGATCTCCGCCGTCACCAACCAGTGGGTCAACTCCTACAAGCGCATCTGGGGCGGCACCGAGCGCACGGCGGGCGCGGGCGGCGAGGCCCCCTCGTACATCTGCTGGGGCCACAACAACCGCTCCGCGCTCATCCGCGTCCCGATGTACAAGCCCGGCAAGACGGGTTCGGCGCGGGTCGAGGTCCGCTCCCTGGACTCCGGCGCCAACCCGTACCTCTCCTACGCGGTCCTTCTCGCCGCCGGCCTCAAGGGCATCGAGGAGGGCTACGAACTCCCCCCGGGCGCCGACGACGACGTCTGGGCCCTCTCCGACGCCGAACGCCGCGCGATGGGCATCGAGCCCCTCCCCCAGAACCTGGGCGAGGCCATCGCCCTGATGGAACGCAGCGAACTCGTCGCGGAGACCCTGGGCGAGCACGTCTACGACTTCTTCCTGCGCAACAAGAAGCAGGAGTGGGAGGAGTACAGGAGCGAGGTCACGGCCTTCGAGCTGAAGAAGAACCTGCCGGTGCTGTAAGCGCAGGTCAGGGCGGGAAAACGAAGATTCCGGCGGGACGCGGCGCAGACGCGCGGCCTCCCGCCGGACGTGCTTGATCAACCCTGGGCCGTGGTGGGGCCGTCAGGGCGAGGGGCCGCCACGCCGTAGAGCCCATCCATGGCCGCTCGTGCGCGGGCTTCCCCACTCGGCATCAGGTGCGTGTACGTCCGCAGCGTGAAGCCGGGGTCCGAGTGCCCCAGGTAGGTGCTCAGTGCCTTGATGTTCTCGCCGGCGTCGAGGAGACCTGGGCAGAGGGCCACGGCACGACCCCGCGCATATTCCGGCCGGGAGCTTTGACGCTCTTCGAGTCGCAAGGGTTCTTCTGCGTGCGGCCGTCGTCAACGGCGGCGATGGGGCGGCGATACGGGGCGGTGCGCGGTGGCCCTCAGCCGAAGACCCCCGCCATCGCCCCCATCGTCTCCATGATCAGCTCGCGCGGGTCGTCCGCCTCGTCGCCCGCGACCCAGCGCTGCATGGCGAGGCGGATGGAGGCGAGGAAGGCGGCGCCGAGGCAGCCGGCTTCGAGGGGGGTGAGGCCGCCGCGGTCGGTGATGGCCTCGCGCAGGTCCGTTTCGAGGACCGCGTGGTTGGCGAGCTGGCGGGCGAGCAGGGTGGGGTGGCGCAGGGCGAGGCGGCTGCGGATCGCGGTCTCGCGGTCCGGGGGCTCCTCGGTGGGGAAGCGGTCGAGGACCGCTCCGGCGAGGGCCTGCCAGGGGCCCTCGTGCGGGGGGCGGGCGCGGAAGGCGAGGACGAGGGCCTTGATGTGCTGCTCCTCGCCCCAGAGGACCGCGTCCTCCTTCGCCGTGAAGTAGTTGGAGAAGGTCCGGCGCGAGATGCCTGCCGCGTCGGCGATCGCCTCCACGGTGAGGTGCTCGAAACCGTGCTCGACCGCCAGGTTCAGCGCCGCCTTGTGCACGGCTTCCCTGGTGGCGGCCTTCTTGCGCTCGCGCAAACCCACTGTGCTCTCCATGGTCCGTCCATCGTAGGCGACCCACTTTACGTGCCCAGTGTGCAAAATTGCCCAGTGCGCATGTATGGTGAATGTGTCAGCGCGGAGGCGAGCGGGGACACGGGGAAGCACCGCGGGGCCGCCCCGGCGAACGGCCCGGCCCGCCCCCGTACTTCCGCGCCCGCGCACCACCCGTCCCGTACGTCCGTACGCGTCCGCATCGGTACGCCTGTACGCCTGTACGCCTGTACGCCTGTATGTCCGTACGCCCGTATGTCCGTACGCCCGTATGTCCGTACGTCCCACTCCCCCCATTCCGGAGGTAGCGCGTGAGCGCCCAAGCGGTGGCGGCGACGGAGTCCAGCGACTCCGCCCCCATGGATCACAAGCACGTGTTGCGGGCCCTCAGCGGGCTGCTCATCGTGCTGTTCGTCGCGATGATCAGCTCCACCGTCGTCTCGGTGGCGCTGCCCCAGATCATCGGCTCGCTCGGCGGCACCCAGTCGCAGTACACCTGGGTCGTCACCGCGACCCTGCTCGCCTCGACGGCCTCGACGCCGATCTGGGGCAAGCTCGCCGACCTCTTCAACAAGAAGCTGCTGCTCCAGATCGCGATCGGCATCTTCGTCGTCGCCTCGCTCGGCGCCGGCTTCGCGCAGAACACCCCGACGCTCATCGGCTTCCGCGCCGTGCAGGGCCTCGGCATGGGCGCGCTCCAGGTGCTCGTGCAGGTGATCCTCGCCGCGATGATCAGCCCCAAGGAGCGCGGCAGGTACAACGGTTACCTCGGCGCCGTCATGGCGGTCGCCACGGTCGGCGGGCCGCTGCTCGGCGGCGCGATCACCGATGTGGACTGGCTCGGCTGGCGCTGGTGCTTCTTCATCGCGCTGCCCTTCACCGTCGTCGCCTCGGTGATCCTCGCCCGCACCCTCCACCTGGAGGACGTCCGCCGCCCCGACACGAAGGTCGACTACTGGGGTGCCTCGCTCATCGCGGCGGGCGTCAGCCTCCTGCTCCTGTGGGTCACCTTCGTCGACAACGACTTCGCCTGGATCTCCTGGCAGACGGGCGCGATGCTCGCGGGCACGGTGGTCCTCCTCGGCGCGGCCGTCGCGGTCGAGGCGAAGGTCTCCCAGCCGGTCATCCCGCTGCACGTCATCAAGCGCCGCGACCCCGCGCTCGCCATCGTCGCGAGCCTCGCGGTCGGGATGGCGATGTTCGGCGGCGCGGTCTTCCTCGGCCAGTACTTCCAGATCGGGCGCGGCAAATCCCCCACGCAGGCGGGCCTGCTGACCATCCCGCTCATGGCCGGGGTGCTCCTCGCCTCGACGGTCGCGGGGCGGCTCGTCTCCAGGACCGGCAAGGTCAAGCCCTTCATCCTCGCCGGGACCGTGATCCTCGCGGGCGGCTTCTTCGGCCTCGCCACGATCGACGCGCACACCTCGCTCGTCGTCGTCGGCGCATGGATGTTCCTCGTCGGCACCGGCGTCGGCATGTCGATGCAGAACCTCGTCCTCGTCCTCCAGAACACCGTGCCGCTCCACGAACTCGGCGCGGCGAGCGGCGCGATCACCTTCTTCCGCTCCCTCGGCGGCACGATCGGCGTCTCGGTGCTCGGCGCCGTGCTCGCGAACAGCGTGAGCGGCAGGATCGCGGACGGCCTGCGGAAGCTCGGCGTCGACGGCGCGGCGGGCGCCGCGGGCGGCGGCAGCGGCACGCTGGACGTCAAGGGCATGCCGGCCCCGGTCCAGGCGGTCGTGCGCGGTGCCTACGGCGACGCGACGGGCCACATCTTCCTGATCGCCGCCTTCATCGCCCTCGTCGGCATCCTCGCCGCCGCCTTCCTCACCCCGACGACCCTGCGCGACAGCGTGGACCTGGCCGAGCCCGCACCGGCGGCCGTCGCTCCCGGCACCACCCCGGACGGCGGTACGGTCCCCAGCGCCCCTCCCACCGAACCGGCACCCCCGACGTCCCAGGGCCCCGACGAGGGACGCGCGAAGGCCCCGGTCTCGTAGCCGACGGACGGACAGCGCCGAAGGGGCCGCCCGGCACGCGCGCCGGGTGGCCCCCGCCCCTTCCCCACCACCCCGACTACGCTCACCCCCGTGGGCCCTGACCGGCAGGGTGATGGCAGGAGGGCGTGGCGATGACCGTCCCGAGCGGGCGCAGGAGCAGCACCTTCACGCGGCTGCTGCGGTACGGGTTCGTCGATCCCTCGCACGCGGAGAAGCTGCTCGGCGAGGACGCCCTCGCGGCCGTGCGCTCCGACCCCGTGCTGCTCGACGCGCTCGGGGCCGCGGCCGACCCGGATCTCGCGCTGCTCGGACTCGTCCGGCTCGCCGAGGCGCAGCCCGACGCCGAGGCGCGGCGCACCCTGCTCACCACGCTCGTCTCCGCGAAGCCGCTGCGCGACCGGCTCCTCGGGGTGCTCGGCGCCTCCGAGGCCCTCGCCGACCACCTCGCGCGCCACCCCGGCGACTGGAAGACCCTGGTCACGTACGAGTCGAGCGACCTGCACCCCGACGTCGCCGAGTTCGAGCGCGGCCTCGCCGACGTCACCGACCCCGTCTCGCTCCGCGTCGCCTACCGCCGCTGCCTCCTGTCGCTCGCCGCGCGCGACGTCACGGGCACCACCGACGTCAGCGAGACCGCCGCCGAACTCGCCGACCTCGCCACCGCGACGCTGCGCACCGCGCTGCGCCTCGCCCAGGAGGCCGCGCCCGAGGACGCCGCCGCGTGCCGCCTCGCCGTCATCGCGATGGGCAAGTGCGGCGGCCACGAGCTGAACTACGTCTCCGACGTCGACGTCATCTACGTCGGCGAACCCGCGCACGACGGCGTCGACGAGGGCGAGGCGATTCGCGCCGCGACCCGCCTCGCCGCGCACCTCATGCGGATCTGCTCCGAGACCACCGTCGAGGGCACCATCTGGCCCGTCGACGCCAACCTCCGCCCCGAGGGCCGCAACGGCCCCCTCGTGCGCACCCTCTCCAGCCACCTCGCCTACTACCACCGCTGGGCCAAGACCTGGGAGTTCCAGGCCCTGTTGAAGGCCCGGCCCGTCGCGGGCGACCTCGCCCTCGGCCAGGAGTACGTCGAGGCACTCGCCCCCCTCGTGTGGCAGGCGTCGGAGCGCGAGAACTTCGTCACCGACACCCAGCGCATGCGCCGCCGCGTCATCGACGCCATCCCCGCGGCCGAGGCCGAACGCGAACTCAAGCTCGGCCCCGGCGGCCTGCGCGACGTCGAGTTCGCCGTCCAGCTCCTCCAGCTCGTCCACGGCCGCACCGACACGAACCTGCGCAGCCCCACCACGCTCGCCGCGCTCGCCGAACTCGCCGACGGCGGCTACATCGGCCGCACCGACGCCTTCCAGCTCGACGAGGCGTACCGCTTCCTGCGCTCCCTCGAACACCGCATCCAGCTCTTCAAACTGCGCCGCACCCACCTCGTCCCCGAGGACGAGGCCGACCTGCGCCGCCTCGGCCGCTCCCTCGGCCTGCGCACCGAACCCATCGCCTCGCTCCTCAAGGAGTGGAAGCGCCACTCCGGCGCCGCCCGCCGCATCCACGAGAAGCTCTTCTACCGGCCCCTCCTCGACGCCGTCGCCCACCTCGCCCCCGGCGAGGCGGGCCTGAGCCCCGCCGCCGCGCGCGACCGCCTCGTCGCCCTCGGCTACGCCGACCCGGCCGCGGCCCTGCGCCACCTCGAAGCCCTCACCAACGGCGTCTCGCGCCGCGCCGCGATCCAGCGCACCCTGCTCCCCGTCCTCCTCGCCTGGTTCGCCGACTCCGCCGACCCCGACGCCGGACTCCTCAACTTCCGCAAGGTCTCCGACGCCCTCGGCAAGACCCCCTGGTACCTGCGCCTGCTGCGCGACGAGGGCGCCGCCGCCGAGAACCTCGCCCGCGTCCTGTCCGCGGGCCGCCTCGCCCCCGACCTCCTCCTGCGCGCCCCCGAGGCCGTCGCACTCCTCGGCGACCCCGCCGGACTCGACCCGCGCCCCCGCGCCCAGCTCGAACAGGAGATCCTCGCCGCCGTGGGGCGCGCCGAGACCCCCGAGGCCGGAGTCGTCGCCGCGCGCGGTGTGCGCCGCCGCGAGCTGTTCCGCACCGCCGCCGCCGACCTCATCGGCTCCTACGGCACCGAGGACACGCCCGCCGAGGAGGACCACGGCGCGCTCGTCGACCGCGTCGGCTCCGCCGTCTCCGACCTCACCGCCGCGACCCTCGCCGGCACCCTGCGCGCCGTCGTCCGGGCGGGCTGGGGCGAGGAGCTGCCCACGCGCTTCGCCGTCATCGGCATGGGCCGCTTCGGCGGCCACGAACTCGCCTACGGCTCCGACGCCGACGTCCTCTTCGTCCACGCCCCGCGCGAAGGCGTCGACGAGGCCGAGGCGTCCCGCGCGGCGAACGCCGTCGTCGCCGAGATGCGCCGCCTCCTCCAGCTCCCCAGCGCCGACCCGCCCCTCCTCATCGACACCGACCTGCGCCCCGAGGGCCGCAACGGCCCCCTCGTGCGCACCGTCAGCTCGTACGCCGCCTACTACCGCCGCTGGTCCCAGACCTGGGAGGCGCAGGCCCTCCTGCGCGCCGAACCCGTCGCGGGCGACACCGGACTCGGCCGCGCCTTCACCGAACTGATCGACCCGCTCCGCTACCCCGCAGAGGGCATCGGCGAGGAGGCGGTGCGCGAGATCCGCCGCCTCAAGGCCCGCATGGAGGCCGAACGCGTCCCGCGCGGCCAGGACCCCAACCTCCACACCAAGCTCGGGCGCGGCGGCCTCTCCGACGTCGAGTGGACCGTCCAGCTCCTCCAGCTCCGCCACGGCCACCACGAGCCCGGACTGCGCACGACCCGCACCCGCGAAGCCCTCGCCGCCGCCTTCGAGGCGGACCTCCTCGACCAGGAACAGGCCCGCATCCTCGACGAGGCGTGGGTCCTCGCCGCCCGCGTGCGCAACGCCGTCATGCTCGTGCGCGGCAGGGCGGGCGACACCTTCCCGAGCGACACCCGCGAACTCGGCGCCGTGAGCCGCTACCTGGGCTACGAGGCCGGGCACGCGGGGGACATGCTGGAAGACTACCGGCGCACGACACGGCGGGCCCGCGGCGTCGTGGAGGAGCTGTTCTACGGGGCGGCGCTGTGAACGCCGCCCGCCTCAGCGGGAGGCCCGTGCCGCCTGTGTCGCCCCCACCGCGCGCAGGCGCGAGCCCTTGCCCGGCGAGGTGATGAGCCGGGGCAGCGCGTAGGGCGGCTTCCCGTACCAGAGCGAGGCGACTCCGTACCCGAAGGCGAGGCAAATGAGCCCGCCGACCGCGTCGAGCCAGAAGTGGTTCGCCGTCGCCACGATGACCGTCAGCGTCGCCATCGGGTAGAGCGCCCCGAGGATCTTCGCCCACGGCGTCTTCGCGAGCGCGATGATCGTCAGGCCCGCCCACGTCGACCAGCCGATGTGCATCGACGGCATCGCCGCGTACTGGTTCGAGACGTGCTTGAGGTTGCCCGAGGCCATCGAGCCCCACGTCTCGTGCACGAGGACGGTGTCGATGAAGTGGGTGTTCGCCATGAGACGGGGCGGCGCCAGCGGGTACAGGTAGTAGCCGAGCAGGGCCGCGCCCGTCGTCGCGAAGAGCGCGAGGCGCGCCGCCGCGTACCGCCCCGGGTGCCACTTGAAGAGCCACACGAGCACGCCCAGCGTCACGACGAAGTGCAGCGTCGCGTAGTAGTAGTTCATCCCGACGATCAGCCACGTCACCTTGTTGATCGCGTGGTTGACGGACTGCTCGAAGGCCATGCCGAGATCGTGCTCCACGCGCCAGATCCAGTCCGCGTGCCGCAGCGCCTCGGCGCGCTGCTCCGGGACCGCGTTGCGGATCAGCGAGTACACCCAGTAACTGAGCCCGATGAGGACGATCTCGAACCAGAGCCGGGGCCGCTTCGGGGTGCGCAGGCGCCGCACCGCGTGGCGCACGGCGGCGGGGCGATCGGGCTTCTCCGTCGCGGGTGAGGAGGCGGCCGGTCCACGGCCTTCCATCGGTGTCACAGTCATCTCACCCATGAGCAGAGAGTCTGCCAGAATCCGGCACGAATGCTGATCATCCCTCCGGGCGGCCTCGCCCCCCGGCTTCTCCGCCTGGAGGAGGAGAGCCGGAGTGCGGGGACTCCGGGTAAACCCCGAGCCGGAAGTCCCTGCCCCTCTCCCTCCCCACTCGGCGCCCCTCTCACTCCTCGCCCGCCCACCACCCGCACGTGTCCCCGGGCAGCACCACGCGCCCGCCCCGCGCCTCCACCGGAGCCGAGGCGAGCAGCGGGCGGCCCGGCAGGTCGAGCACGACCTCCGTGGACCGCGTGTTCAGCGCGCACAGCACTCCCGGCCGGGCGAAGAGCAGGACACCCTCGGGCGCCTCCCGCCACTCCATCCCCCCGTCGCCGAGACCGGGAAGCTCCCGCCGCAGCGCGAGCGCCGCCCGGTACAGCTCCAGCGTCGATCCCGGGTCCCCGCTCTGCGCCGCGACGCTGAGGCCCCGCCACGCCGGCGGCTGCGGCAGCCAGGAACCGCCCGGCCCGAAGCCGTACGGGGGCGCCTCGCCCGACCACGGCAGCGGCACCCGGCAGCCGTCCCGCATCCCCTCCTGCCCGCTCGCCTCCGTCTCCGGGAGCCCCGCCGCGTCCGGCGCCCCCGGCAGCCCCGCCGCGTCCGCCCCGTCCCGCGCGACGGCCCGGCCCCGGAAGTACGCGGGGTCCTGCCGCACCTCCTCCGGCAGGTCGAGCACCTCCGGCAGCCCCAGCTCCTCGCCCTGGTACACGTACACCGAGCCCGGCAGCGCGAGCGTGAGCAGCGCCGCCGCGCGCCCGCGCCGCAGCCCGCGCGCCGGGTCGCCCGCCGCGTACCGCGTCGTGTGCCGCACGACGTCGTGGTTGGAGAGCACCCACGTCGTCGTCGCCCCGACCGCGCCCGTCGCGCCGAGCGAGGCATCGATCACCTCGCGCAGCGCCCGCGCCTCCCAGGGGGCCAGCACGTACTGGAAGTTGAACGCCTGGTGCGCCTCGTCGGCCCGTACGTACAGCGCCAGGCGCTCCGAGGTCGGCGCCCACGCCTCGGCGACCTCGATGCGCTCGCCCGGGTAGGAGTCGAGGAGCGCGCGCCAGGAGCGGTGGATCTCGTGCACGCCGTCCTGGTCGAAGAAGGGCAGCACCTCGGTGTTGAGCATGCGGGCCTGCCCGGCCCGGCCCACGTCGGGCAGGCCGGGTGCCTTGACCATCCCGTGCGCCACGTCGACGCGGAAGCCGTCCACGCCGAGGTCGAGCCAGAAGCGCAGCACGTCCTCGAACTCGGCGCGCACCGCCGGGTGCTCCCAGTTCAGGTCGGGCTGCTCGGGGGCGAACAGGTGCAGGTACCAGACGCCGTCGGGCAGGCGTGTCCACGCCGGGCCGCCGAAGACCGACTCCCAGTCGTTGGGCGGCAGTTCGCCGTGCTCCCCGCGCCCGGGACGCAGTACGTAGTACGCGCGCTCGGGCGCGGCGGGCGAGGCGCGCACGGCGCGGAACCACGGGTGCCGCTCGGAGGTGTGGTTCGGGACGACGTCCACGATGACGCGCAGCCCGTGCCCGTGGGCGGCCTCGATGAGCGCGGCGGCGTCCGGGAGGTCGCCGAAGAGCGGGTCGACGGCGCGGTAGTCCGCGACGTCGTAGCCGCCGTCCGCCTGCGGCGAGGCGTAGAACGGCGTGAGCCACACCGCGTCCACGCCGAGCCCCGCGAGGTACGGCAACCGGCTCGTCACGCCGCGCAGATCGCCGACGCCGTCCCCGTCGCTGTCCGCGAAGGACCGTACGTACACCTGGTAGATGACGGCGTCCCGCCACCAGGCGGGCCCGGGGCGCGCGGGGGAGCGGGGGAAGGGGGCGGAGGCGCGGACGGCGCCGTCGGCGGGGTCCTGCGGCATGAAGGGCCTTTCTCCTCACGGCGGATGCGGGACGGGGCCCGGCGGCGGCTGGGGGAGGGAGCGAGGCCGCCGGGCACCTGTCACGGTCATACCCGATCGGCGGACGTACCGATACGGAGTGACGCGGATCGTCATCAATTGGCGCTTTCGTTCCGGCCCCGTGCTCCTTCGCGACCCGCTCCGGCCCTGGCCCGACCGCACCACCGGTCCTTCGCGCACCGCCTGTCTGTCACGGACCTGTCACCGCGCCGCCAACGACGCCTGATCGCGCCCGTCTTGGGCATCAGAGAGCTGTGAAGGACGGGCCGACGCGAGCGCGCGGCCCCTACGGGAGAGAGGGGAGCGCCGTCATGCCCCAGAAGACCGCCGTGTCCGAGGAGAGGGCGGGGACGACGCCGCGACGCCGGACCGGCCCGCCCTGGTGGGGGAAGATCCTCGCCGCCCTCGTGGCACTCGTCGTGCTGTTCGTCCTGCTCGTCCGGTTCGCCGTGATCCCCGGCCTCGGTGAGCTGTTCGGCGAGGAGACCCACGACCGCACGGGCCCCGCACTGCTCAAGTCCATCAAGGACATGAGCCGTTACGAGGCCGCCACCGGCAACTTCCAGGTCGTCGTGGACCTGGAGAAGGACACCAAGTACCTCCCCGACGCCCTCAAGGGCAAGCGCACGCTGTACGTCGGCGCCGGCACCGTCTCCGCCTACGTGGAACTCGGCGGCCTCAAGGACGACGACGTCCGCGTCAACGACGACCGCACCGAGGCGACCCTGCGCCTGCCGCACGCTGTGCTCGGCAAGCCCGCGCTCGACCCCGACCGCTCCTACGCGGTCTCCAAGCAGCGCGGACTCCTCGACCGGCTCGGCGACTTCTTCTCCGACAACCCCAACGACGAACGCGCCGTCCAGAAGCTCGCCGCCCAGCACATCGGCGACGCCGCCAAGGACAGCGAACTCACCGGGCGCGCCGAGAAGAACACGACGGCGATGATGGAGGGACTGCTGCACTCGCTCGGCTTCGACACCGTGCACGTCACGTACGCGGCGAAGAAATGACCTCGTGAGCCCCGGCCTCCGCCCGCGCCCGCGGCAAGCCCGCGGGCGCGAGCGCGAGGAGCCCCGCCACCAGCTCGGCGAAGGGCCCGTCGACCGGCTCGCTGTCCAGGATGCCCCGCAGCAGCGCGGCGAGTCCGGGATCGCGCTGCGCGCTCACCGCGAGCAGCGCGACGAAGTCGTGCACGAGCTGGCGTTCCAGCTCGGCGCGCGCCACGCGGCGCCCGTCGAGCCACAGGAGGGCCGTCGACTCGGCGAGCGAGACCCACGACCGCACGACGAGATCGAGGCGCGCCGAGGGCTCGGCGACGCCGAGGTGGGCGAGGATCTGGTCCCGCGCCGCCTGCCGCACCGCGTCGATGAGCGCGTTCGCCGCCTGCCCCGAGGGCACGGCGGGACCGCCGCGCATGAGCGCCGAGAACCCGGGACCGTGCGCGTCCACGAAGTCGAAGTACCGCTCCATGACCCGCAACAGCCGCGCGCCGAGCGGCCCTTCGTGCGGCTCCACGAAGCGGTGCGCGAGGTCGTCGGCGGCCCGGCGCAGCGCGGCCTCGTAGAGGCTGAGCTTCCCGGGGAAGTAGTGGTACACGAGGGGCCGCGAGATCCCGGCGGCAGCCGCGATCTCGTCTATGGACACGTCGGCGGGAGGGCGGCGGCTGAACAACTCCAGTGCCACGGAGATCAACTGTTCCCGACGCTCCTCGACACCCATCCTGCGGCGCACCCCGGTCGTCATACGAACAGCCTACCGAGAGCGGCGTGTTAGAGGGGCGCGGGTCCCGGAGGGACGCGCACGGGCCCGCCCGTTCCCGCCGCCGGAGCCCACCGCCCGTTCCCGCCGCCGGAGCCTGCCCGCCCGGTCCCGCCGGTCCGTGCCCGCCCGGCCGCCGTTCCGGCCCCCGCCGCGCCGCCTCCGCGCGCCTCAGCCCAGTCCGTCGAGCGTGCCGCCGCTCACGAGCATGGCGCTCAGCGTCGCCGTCGAGCCCTTCGGGGCCGGGAGGGCGAAGAGGCGGGTCGGCGAGGCGCCGCGGATGCCGTCGCGCGCCGTGATCGAGGCGACGCCCCCGGAGCCCGCCGCGAGGACGTACCACGTACCCGAGGGTGCCTTCCACATGGCGCCCGCGAGGACGTCCGGCTGCCGCGGGCCGCACGAGGCCGAGTCGGCCGCCTGCGCGGCGACGGCCCCGAGCGGGTGGCCGGGCGCGCGGTACTCGGCGAGCGTCAGCGTCCCGCCCCCGCGCCACGTGTCCATCCGCGTGCACGCCCACCGCGCCGTCCCCGCCCCCTCGGGCAGCGGCTGACTCGCGTACGACCAGGAGTTGACCGCCCGCACCCCGCGCCCCTGGCCCGCCACGAGCGAGCACGCCGAGGGCGCCCACGCCGTCCGGCTCGCGAGGTCGTCGACCTCCCCCGGCGCGGTCGGCGAGCCGGTCGTGAGGTGCGCGGGCAGGAGGTCGCCGAGGTCGGAGTACAGCCGCGCGTGCCCGTCGACCCCGGTGACCTGCACCGTGTTCCACGTCGTGCAGCCGCCGTCGGGGGCGGGCGTGCGCCCCGGCTGCTGGAAGGGCCACACCGTCCCGTCCCGCTCCGTCGTGAACGGCGTGGACGCGCGCTGCGGGACGCGCAGATCCCGCTGCGCCACGGACTTCACCCACGGCGCGGTCAGGTACCGCACGTTGCCGTCGGTACGCGCCACCGCGACCACGGCGGCGCCCGCCTCGTCGATCCCGTCGGCCCGGACGAGATCGAGCGCCGGATCGCCGAAGCCGTCGCCCGCCGCCTCCGCGTACCGCACGAGGCGCAGCCCGTCGTAGAAGAGCACGATGTCCGCTCCCGCCGTGTGCCCCGCCCACAGCAGCCGCGGCGGTCCCGCCGGGCCGCCGAGCGGGGTGCCGGGCGTCGCCGAGACGTGCGTACGGGGTCCGGGGTGGCCCCAGGCGCGCAGGGCCCGGCCGAGCAGGGCCCGGTCCGAGACGAGCCCGCCGCGCGCGGGCCACACCGAGAAGTCCCGGCGCGTCGCCGTCTCCCACGCGTCAGGCGCCACCGTCGTCAGGCGCGCCGGGTCGAGCGCCTCGCGCTCCGTCGCGCTCGGCACGTACGCGGGCTCCTCGCTCCGCGTGAGCGACCACCCCGTGAACGCCGCCCCGCACACGAGGAGCACCGCCGCGCCCGCGCCGAACGCGCGCACGCCCTGGCGGCGCCGGACGAGGTCGGTGGGCCGGGCCTGGAGCGAGCAGGCGTCGAACTCCGGCGAGGCGAGGAGCGCCGCCGCGTGCGCCCCCGCCGGGAGCTCGACCCCGGCCGCCTCGCCGAGCGCGGCCCCCGCGTCCGCCGCGCCCGCCTCCGTCAGCAGCGCCCGTGCCGCCTCCGCGTCGAGCCCCTCCAGGTGGACCAGCGCGTACGCGGCACGGCCCGCCCCGCTCAGCCGCGACAGCGCCTGGTCGAGGGCGAGTTCCTCGGTGCCGCCCGCGCGCGGGAAGAGCCTCAGCCCCCACACCCGCGGCAGCCCGGACGGCACCCGCGCCTTCCCCGGGCCCCCGTCGCCGCAGGCCCGCAGCGTCTCGCGCAGCACCCGCGCCCGCACGCAGGCGTACCCCGCGTCCCGCGCCGAGCCCCCGGCACCGCCGCGCCCCGTACCGCCCGCGGCCCCCGCCCCGCGCGGTCCCGGCACCCGCGCGCCCGCGAGTTCCCTGGGCCTCGGCAGGGCCCGCTGGGTCAGCGCGTGCGCCGCGAGGACGCGGCGGGCGCGGCCGAGCGAGGCGGGCAGGACGACGTGCGCGAGGCGCACGAGCCGCGGGTAGTGCTCGACGAGCGCCGCCTCCGCCTGGGCGAATCCGACCGGCGCCGGGCCGGGGGACGAGGGGGCGGTGCCGGAACGCGACCGGCGGGAGCTTCGGGGGGCGAGCTTCGCAGAATCCACGTCCAGCGCAACGAGACACACCCCCCGAGGTCACCTGCCGCCGCCCCCCAGGGCGTGTCCGCACGGGACGTCGAGGCCGTGCTCTAGCCCGGCTGCTTCCCGTCGAGGAAGGCGAGCACCGCGAGGACCCGGCGGTTGTCGTCGTCGGAGATCTCAAGACCCAGGCGGGCGAAGATGTTCGACGTGTGCTTCGCGACCGCCCGCTCGGTCACCACGAGCCGCTCGGCGATCGCCGCGTTCGAGCGGCCCTGCGCCATCAGTTCGAGCACCTCGCGCTCGCGCGCCGTGAGCCGGGCCAGTGGCCGCTCGGCGGCGGGACGGCGCAGCAACTGCGAGATCACCTGCGGGTCCATCGCCGTGCCGCCCGCGGCGACCTGCCGCACCGCCGCCACGAACTGCTCGGCGTCGAACACCCGGTCCTTGAGCAGGTACCCGACCCCGCCGTTGCCGTCCGCGAGCAACTCCCGCGCGTACAACTGCTCGACGTGCTGCGAGAGCACGAGCACCGGGAGCCCCGGCCGGGCGCGCCGTGCCGCGAGCGCGCACTGCAGGCCCTCGTCGGTGTACGAGGGCGGCAGCCGTACGTCTACGACCGCGACGTCCGGGCGCTCCTCGGCGAGCGCCCGGCTCAGCTCGGGCCCGCTCTCCACCGCGGCGACGATCTCGCAGTCGTACGCTTCGAGCAGCCGCACGAGACCGTCCCGCAGCAGAAACAGGTCCTCGGCTAGGACAACACGCACGGCAGCTCCACGGTGGCCAGAGTGGGGCCGCCGGGGGGAGAGCTGACGGCCAGGACACCGTCGAAGGTACCGAGCCGGCGCTCGACCCCGGCGAGCCCCGTCCCCTTCGCGGCCGTCGCCCCGCCCCCGCCGTTGTCCCCGACGCTGATCCGCAGCCGTCCCTCGCGGTACCCGAGGTCGATCCAGGTCCGGTCGGCGCCCGCGTGCTTGACCGCGTTGGCGAGCAGCTCGCTCGTCGCGAAGTACGCCGCCGCCTCGACCGGCGCCTCGGCGCGCCCCGGCACGTCCGCGACGACCTCCGCCTCGACGGGCAGCCGCAGCGCCAGCGCCCGCACCGCGTCCACGAGCCCGCGCTCGGCGAGCACCGGGGGGTGGATGCCGCGCACGAGGTCCCGCAGCTCGCCGAGCGCCTCCGCCGAGGACTGCCGCGCCTTGCCGAGCAGTTCCTTGGCCTTCGCCGGGTCGCGTTCCACGAGCGACTCGATCAGTCCGAGGTCCATCCCCACCGCGACGAGCCGCGCCTGCGCCCCGTCGTGCAGGTCCCGCTCGATGCGGCGCAGTTCGGCCGCCGAGGTGTCGACCGCGTCCTCCCGGGTGGCCGTGAGCCGGTTGATCCGCGCGGCCATCTCCTGCTCACGGCTCGGCGCGAGCACCGCGCGCGTCAGCCGGAAGTACGCCTGGACGAACGCCGGGGCCGACCAGCGCGCCGTGAGCCCGATCACCACGCCGAGCGCCAGAGCGAGGAGGCCCGTCGCCTGGCTGTCCACCGGGACGAACAGGTACCACTCCGGGCTGTCCTCGAAGATCCGCCAGCCCCCGGCGGCGAGCACCGCGCCCCACACCGGGTAGAGCAGCACGAGCGGCGCGAGGACCGACAGGATCACGCCCGCCGTGCAGTCGAGGAACAGCCACCCGATGTCCCGCCACGTGGCCGGGTCCCGCAGCAGCGCGAGGCACAGGCCCGCCTCGCCCGCGAAGCCGGGCGCGAGCGGCGGCAGCGGCCGGTACGCGACCCCGATCCGCACCCCGCCCCACTCGCGGGCCCGCAGGCGGCGGCCCAGCGCGTACTCGCGGATCACGGCGAGGACCGGCGGCGTCGTGATGAGCCCGACGCCGAGCGGGATCAGGCAGAGGGAGACCAGGACGAGGCAGAACAGCCCGCACGACACGGCGAGCGAGACACCCGCGAGCGCCGCCCCCCGCCCCGCGGCGCGGAAGGTCCGCAGGACCCCGCCCCCCTCGTCCCGGCGCCCGTCGTCGTCCGCCGCCAGGAGCCGCCCGGCCGCCCGTTCACCGGCGCGCAGGCGCTCGTACACCCGCCGCCCGCCCTCTTCCCCGCCCGCCGTCAGCCCACCCATGATCAACCTCTTCGCCCACCACGGACCCACCGGCCCGATCGGGCCCCGGCGGCCCGACACCCCCAATTCTGCGGATCGCCGCGGCGCGGGGGCAGCCGTCTTACCCCCGTGGTGGGGGTGTACCTGGGTACACCCTCGGAGCGGGGAGCGGAGGTCTTGCCCTCGGTGTCGGGGGGGGCCTGGCCCTGACGGCTGGCGCGGGGAGCGGGGGCCTGGCCCTCGTGGCTGGCTCGGAAAGCGGGGGCCGGGCCCTTACGGCTAGCTAGGAAAGGCGGGGGCCGGGCCCTCGCAGCCGGTGTGGCGAGCCGAGGCCGGGCCCTCGCGCCCGCTGCGGGGAGCCGGAGGCCGGAGCCGAAAGCCCCGCGTTCCCGCCCCTCCGGCCGCGGGGCCCCTCCCAGGCGGCCCGCGCGCTCAGCCCCGTACCGCCCCCAGTCCCGCCAGCGCCTCCGCCTCCTTCGCCGCGTCCAGCCCCAGCGCCGATCGCGGGTTCGTCCGCGGCGGCATCGTCTCCCCGCCCTCGCCCGACACCCACGCCCACGTGTCCGCGACCGTCTCCGCCACCGGCCTGCACCGCAGTCCCGCCTCAAGCGTCGGGGTCACGTCCGCCGTGTGCATCGCCCCGTGCATCTCGCCGGGCGGGCACCACACCGGCAGCTCCGTCCACGGCTCGATCCCCGCCGCCTCCACCTGCTCCGGGGCCGCCCAGCGCAGCACCGCGTCCGAGCCGGTCACCGCGCGGCAGGTCTCCAGGAACTCGCCCATCGTCGTGTGTCCCGAGGGACTGACCAGGTCGAAGGCCCCCGCGTGCCCCGCCGCGCCCGCGTCGAGGAGCCACGCCGCGAGGTCCCGCGCGTCGATGTACGCGAGCGGCAGCTCGCGCGGCCCCGGGGCGAGCACCTCGCCGCCGCGCCGCATCCGCAGCAGCCACCACGGCAGCCGCCCCACGTTCTCGTACGGGCCGAGGATGAGCCCCGCCCGCGCGAAGAGCGCGCGCTCCTCGCCGAAGGCGCGCGCGACGGCGAGTTCACCGCCCCGCTTGTCGCTCGGGTAGTCGCGCGCCTCCGCGTCCGGGTCGCCCTCGACGAGCGGCGCCCCGACGCCCGTCCCCGCCGCGCGCGGCCACGTGTACACGGAGCACGTCGACACGTAGACGTACCGCCCGGCCCGCTCCTTGAGCGCCTCGGCCGCGTCCCGCACCGCCCGCGGCCCGTGCGACCACGTGTCCACGACGAGGTCCCACTCGCCGCCTTCGAGCGCCGCGAGGCCGCCCGGCGCCGTGCGGTCGCCGACGAGCGCGCGGGCGCCCTCCGGCACGGGCTTCGTGCCCCGGTTGAGCACGGTCACGTCCCAGCCGCGCGCGAGCCCCGCCTCGACCGTCGCGCGCCCGACGAACTCGGTCCCGCCCAGGACGAGCAGCCGTGTCGCCGACGCGTTCGCTGATGTGTTCGCTGTCATGACACGAGCGTGCCCGCTCCGGACGGGACCGGGGACCGTATTTCGCTCTCGGGGGATCTTGTGCGCTGTCGGCCGAACCCCGGCGTGTACGGGAACCTTCCCGCACCTGGCGCGGCGGGCCGGCGCCCCCGCTCAGCCCAGCGGCGGCGTGTACTTGTAGCCGACCCGCCGCACCGTCTGGATGCTGTGCCGGTACGCGCTGCCGAGCTTGCGGCGCAGCCGCGCGATGTGCACGTCCACGGTCCGCCCGTCGCCGACGTGCCCGTAGCCCCACACCGTCGTCACCAACTGGTCGCGCGTGTGCACCCGGTGGGGGTGTGCGACGAGGTGCGCGAGGAGTTCGAACTCCAGGTACGTGAGGTCCAGCGGGCGGCCGTCGACCTCGGCGGTCCTGCGGTGCGCGTCGACCCGTACGGCCTCGGCGCGGGGCGCGGGCGCGGGCTCCGGCACGGCGCTCACGGCGGGCGCGGCGGCCTCCGCGAACGGCGGCTGCTGATCGGCCGGTACGAGCACGAGGTACCCGACCATCGGCGGGTTGCCCGGCAGCGCGGGCAGCGTGTGCGGCGGCACGGGGAGCCAGGTCGCCCCGGCGGGCAGCGCGACCTCGGGGGCGGGCGCGGGCTCGCCCGCCTCGACGGCCCGCAGCCGGTGCCGCGGGGGGCTCGCCGGGCTCACGGGCCGGGTGAGCGGGGCGGCGGAGAGGGAAGGGTGGTTCGCCATGGGAGGTGTCAGCTCTTTTCGCACGAAGCGGCACCGAGACGGTGCCGGGGATGCCACGGAGGGGACATTCGTCGTCGCGCGGACCGAAGACCTGAGCCCGGCCGGAGGGGCGGGGAGGGTGTTAGAGGGCCCGAGCGTTCCGCGGGGGCTGACACACCCGGTCGAAATCGTGGTGCTGACGGGACGGCCAGAACGGTTCGAGGTCGACACGACCCGTCACGAGGTTCCGGAAGCTGTCCATGCGTCCATTGAAGCAGATGACCTGAGAGGCAGGGAGAGGGTTTCGGCCGAAGCCGGAGCAAAAAGCCGACAACGAAAAGGGCGTTCACCCCGTCATGGTGAACGCCCCCGGGCCCGCGCGCCTCGCCGCGCGCGCCCGGCCGCCGGGCCGGTCACCCGGCCCGAAAGACCCTCCCGGGCCTCAGACCTGCCCGGCCTTCTCCAGCGAGGCGCAGCACGTCTCCGTGATGAGCCGCGTCACCACGTACGGGTCCACGTTCGCGTTCGGGCGGCGGTCCTCGATGTACCCCTTGCCGTCCTTCTCGACCTGCCACGGAATCCGCACCGAGGCGCCCCGGTCGGAGACCCCGTAGCTGTACTCGTTCCACGGGGCCGTCTCGTGGAGCCCGGTGAGGCGGTCGTCGATGCCCGCGCCGTAGTTCTTCACGTGGTCGAGCGGCTTGGAGCCCTCGCCGAGCGATTCGCAGGCGGTGACGATCGCCTCGTAGCCCTCGCGCATCGCCTTCGTCGAGAAGTTGGTGTGCGCGCCCGCGCCGTTCCAGTCGCCCTTCACCGGCTTCGGGTCGAGCGTCGCCGAGACGCCGAAGTCCTCGGCAGTGCGGTAGAGCAGCCAGCGCGCGACCCACAGCTGGTCCGAGACGTCCAGCGGCGAGAGCGGGCCGACCTGGAACTCCCACTGCCCCGGCATGACCTCGGCGTTGATGCCGGAGATGCCGAGCCCGGCGGCGAGGCAGTTGGCGAGGTGGGCCTCGACGATCTCGCGGCCGAAGATCTCGTCCGCACCGACGCCGCAGTAGTAACCGCCCTGCGCGGCGGGGAAACCGTTCTCGGGGAAGCCGAGCGGGCGGCTGCCCTTGAAGAAGGTGTACTCCTGCTCGATCCCGAAGATCGGCTCCTGGGCGGCGAACTTCTCGGCCACGGCCCGCAGTTCGGCGCGCGTGTTGCTCGGGTGCGGGGTGAGGTCGGTGTCGAGGACCTCGCACAGGACGAGGACGTCGGCGCCGCCCCGGATCGGGTCGGGACACGTGAGGACCGGCTGGAGCACGCAGTCCGAGGAGTGGCCCTCGGCCTGGTTCGTGGAGGAGCCGTCGAAGCCCCACACGCCCGGCTCCGCGCCGTCCGCGACGATCTTCGTCTTCGACCGGAGCTTGGCGGTCGGCTGGGTGCCGTCGATCCAGATGTACTCGGCCTTGAAGCTCACAGCGGTTACTTCCTTCACAGCACGACGCGCCCTCGGGGCGCGGGGGGCGGGTGCGGGGACGCCCGCAGAATGGCAAGGGGCGGTTGCCCGGCCGTTGCCCCGGTGTGAACCGCGTGTTACCCGGACGCGCCGCCGCCCCCGGGCCGCTCACGGGCGGGTCCGAAGGGGCCGAGGAGGCGCCGTCGCACCCCTGTGGCGCCCCCGCGTTCGAACACCTCAAATCCCCTGCCACCAGCGGCTTTTGTCAGTGCCCGGCAGTAGAATGGGGGCAGTGTTCGAACGTGGACGGGGTGCCGGGACCGGCCCCACGAGTGACCGGTCTCACCCCGTCCGACGGCTCAGGAGGATGCCCGTGGCCCGAGCAGCGACCCTCGACCCGACCGCCCCCGCGACCGCTTCCACGACCCCGCTCTTCGACCTCCCCTACATGCCCGTCGAGAAGAGGGCGCTGCCCGCGGGCCGCCCCCGCGAGTGGTACATCGCGCACAACCGCCGCCTCAAGGCGATGCGGCTCGCGATCGTGCTCCTCGACGCGGGCGTCTGGCGCCCCGAGCAGGCCCCCGACCGCACCATCCGGCTCGCCGCCGAGCGCGTCGGCATCCACCCGCCGTCCCCCGTGACGTGCCACATGGTCCGCGCGCTGATGCGCTACAGCCGCTGACGAGGGGCCCGCGAAGGCTCGTACGGCGACGGGGTCACTCCGGCTCCTCCCGTACGAGCCCCGGCACCCGGTAGCCCGCCTCCGGCACGTACAGCCGCAGCACCGCCCGGAAGGGCCCCGCGGGAACCGGCACCCAGTTCGCCGCGGCCGCGCGCGGCGGTCGCGCCGCCAGGCGCAGGAACACGGCGCCGTCCGGCTCGCGGACGAGGCCGGGCGTGCGGTCGCTCACCGCGCGCGGCTCGGGACCCGGGCTGCGCGGCACCTCGTGCGCGCTCAGCGCCCAGCCGTAGGCGGGCGGCGGGGGCGGCAGGCGCAACGTGTAGGCGTACGCCCCGTCGAGCCGCTCCCCGGCCGCGTCCCGGTACGTCTGCGTCGTCGTCGCCTCGTACCCGTGCGGCCCCCACAGTCCGACCCGGGCGGCGACCGCGCGCCGCAGATACGCCTCGGAGCGGTCCCCGACGCGCCACAGCTCCGCGTCGAGCGTGCCGGGGCCGAGGTGGTCGAGGTTGAAGTCGAAGAGATGCGCCGCCCCCTCCCAGCCGCCGGAGCACCCGCCCGCCTTCGGGGGGTCACCGCCCGCCGCGACGCCACCCGCCGGTGCGCCGTCGTCCTCGGCGGGAGCCCCGCCTCCGGCCACCGAGCCCCCGTCCCGGCTCCACCGCCACGCCGCCGCCTCGACCTGCGCGCGCCCCGCCGCCTCGCCCTCCTCCAGCGCCCACCGCAGCTCCGCAGCCGGTTCCGCGTACGGCGTCGCGCCCTCCTCCAGGAGGCCCAGCGACTGGAACCGCTCCTGGTAGGCGCGATCGGCCCCCGAGGGCGGGAAATCACCCGCCCACACCCGCAGCCGCTCCCAGAACCGCAAGGCGGGCTCGGCGAGCGGATCGCCGCCGGGGAGCCCGCCGCGCCCCAGGCCCGGCGCGGTGAGCGGGTGCAGCGCGAGGCCGCCCCGCAGCTCCCGTACCGCCGCGACGTCCTCCGCGTCCGCGAGCGCGCACGCGTACCGCACCACGAGCGTCGCGACCGCCGTCGGCGCCTCGATCACCTCGCGCACACTCCCCGGCACCTGCCCCTCCCAGCCGGGCGGCGCGAGCAGCCAGCTGCCGCCGTCCGCGCCGCCCGCGCGCAGCCCCGCGTACGCGAAGTCGTTGGTCCACGCGTCCACGAACTGGTACACGGCGTAGCGCGGACCGCTCGGCGGGACCTGGAGGACGAGCGGCCCCTCGGAGAGGTCGAGATGGGCGAGCGAGCACAGGGTGCCCTCGTCTCCGGGCCAGCCCGTGGCGGGATCGGCGTGCGCGAAGTGGTTGAAGGCCGTCGCCGGGAGCGAGCCGAGCCCGTCCTGCGTGAGCAGCCCGACGGTCTCCAGGCCCCGCACGAGCGGCGCGCCGTAGACGTACGCCTCGGCGGCGAGCGAAGCCGCCCGGGTCTCGTGGCCCATCCCGCCTCCTCCTGCCTGCCTCGTCTCAAGGTCACACGCCCCCCGTCGTCCCGCATCCCGAGTCGTACGCGATTGCGGCCCGTCCCCTCGCCGGGTGGCGCGCGTCCCCCACACGGACCGACGCGGAATCGGACAGGCGCGCTCGCGAGGGCCGCAAGGGTGAACCGGCGCAGCGCCCGCGCGCCTGGCTCGTTGGCCGGACAGATCGCCTTGCGTGAGCAAGTGATCGCCATACGTGACGAACGGCGCGTGCGTGCCCGGGTGGAACCGCCCGAACATGTACGTACCGGACAGCCCGTACGAGAGGACGCCGCCGCATGCCCCAGCCGCCCGCACACCCCGTCCCCGCACACCCCGTCCCCGCACACCCCGCCCCCGCACCCGCCGCATCCGCAGCTCCCGCGACCGCCCCCGCGCACCCCGCATCCGCGGCTCCCGCTCCCGCACGCCCCGCATCCCCGCGCCCCGTCCCCTCGCGTCCCGGGGGCGCGCGGTGAGCCGCCTCTCGCTCGCGCTGGGCGCCGCGCACCTCGCCGGAGTGGTCTGGCTCGGGCACTGCGCCACGGCGAGCGCGCGGAACGGCGCCTGGTGGACGACCCTCGCCTTCGTCGCCGGCTCCGCGCTCCTCGTCACCGCGATCCTGCGCGAGCACGAGTGCGCCGAGGAGCACGTCCCGCGCCCCGCGCCCGTCCCGCCCCCGCGGCCCGTCGCCGACTGGCAGGTCTTCGAGGCGCTCTGCTGCCTGCGGGCCTGGGAGACGCGGGGCCGCGCGCACGATCCCGCGCACTGCTCGTGCCGCGACTCGCTGTCCTCGTGAGGGGTGCTGAACGGCTGTGAGGAACCCGTGAACGCGGAGGGAGGGGGTGCGTCGGGGCGCCCGTGGCGCTTGAGGCAGGATGCGCATATGCCCGAACCCGCAGAGTCGCCCGAGCCGGAACCGGCGGACGAGACCTCCGCCGACCCCGAGAGACGCGCCCTGCCCGCCGACGCCGCGGCGATGTGGCTCGTCCGGGCCTCCGGTGAGCTGGATCTCGACACCGTGGGAGCGCTTCGCGAGGAGCTGGAGGAGGCCGCCGCGCGCTACCCGGTCGTCATACTCGACCTGAGCCGCGTCGACTTCGGCGACTCCAGCTTCCTCAACCTCCTCATCCGCGTCCGCGCCACGACCCGGCTGCGCCTGGTAGCGCCCACCGAGCCGCTGCGCCAGCTCTTCGCGCTGACGGGCACGGACACGGTCCTCGACGTGTACGACACGATCGGCGAGGCGATCGACGCGGGCTGAGGACCCGTCACCGCTCCCCGGACCGCGGCGGCTTGCGCTGCGCGGGCACGAAGCCGGGGTGCTCGTACGTGCTGTGGGAGGACGTCAGCGGCAGCCGAGCCCGCACCGTCTTGCCGGAACCCGGTTCCTCCATCACCTCCACGCGCGCGAGCCGCCGCACGAGCCCCCACCCGTACCCGCCCTCGCGCACGAGCGGGCGCGGCGTCCGCTCGACCGGCATCGCGTCCGACCCGTCCGAGACGCTGATCTCCACCTCGCCGTCCCCGATGCTCACCCGGAACCCGGTGACGCCGCCCGCGTGCCGCACGGCGTTGCTCACCAGCTCCGAGGCGACGAGCACGGCATCGGCGAGCACGAGCACGTCCACGGGCGGCCGAACCGCCAGCAGGGCGTCGTACACCCGCTCCCTCGCCTCTCCGGGGCGCAGCCCGCCCCCGCCCCGGCCCCCGAGCCCCTCGCCCTTGTTCTCGCCCTCGATGCCGTGCCCTCCGGCATGCCCGTCCTCGTCCGACACCACCACTCACCTGCCCGCACTCGCTCCGCGTCCGGTCTCACCCGCCCCTGTGCACCGGGTGCCCCGAGCGGGGCGCGACGCACCTGTTTTGTGGGGAGAGGCTGTGGCGGGCTCAGGCTCAGGCGCTCGGAACGCGGGCGAGGGCGGCACGGAGGGTGTCGGCGGGGTCGGGGACGGTGAAGCCGAGGTCGCGGAGCTCGGCGACCACCCGGCGGATGGTGGTGTCACGGAGGAGGGCGGTGTGGTGGAGAAAGTGCAGGGGGAAGCCCTCGTGCCGGGAGAGCGAGCGGTGCCTCGCATCGACATCGGCGAGCGCGACGGCTTCCTTGAACGACATGCCGTCCGGCATGTCGGCCCGTGACACGCGTATGCGGTACGAGGTGAGGACGCGGACGACGTCGGCGGGAGGGATGTTGAGATCGCGTGCGAGGGGCAGCACGAAGTGGAAGGGAATGACGTCGGCGCTGGTCAGTTCTCTCCACGCACCGGCGGCCGACAGGATCTCCGCGTCGAACGGCCCAGGCCGTGCGGGGACTTCCAACGGCAGGTCGAAGCCGTACGCGCGCAGGCGAGCGATCCTTTTCCGCAAGGCTTCCGGGTCACCCCCGTCCGCGAAGAGGTACGCGTAGGGCAGCGGGCCCGGCGGCATGAAGTCCTGGGGCTTCCACAGCGGGAGCGAGGGGAAATCCCCGGCGTCCGCGTCCTCCGGGAAGAGGGCGGGGACGGTGAAGCCGAGTGCCCCCAGCCTGTCCCGGACCACGAGGGGCGGAAGCCCCAGCGCCTCGGCGTGAGTGACGATCATCCTCGGTGTCACGGGCTCCTGCCGCTCCAGCCACGGGTATTCGCCGTCCGCCGACCGGCTCAGGAGCCGCAGCAGTTCGTGGTCCGGGCGGCCGGGAAGCCCCGAGCTGTCGACGCGCAGGCCGAGGCCGAGAGCGGAGAGCCGGCGGCACACCTCGCCGGTCGGGAGATCCAGGGCGAGGGCCAGGGCGGCGATGTGCCCCGGGGGAACGTCGCCGCCGGGACCGAGGAACCGCAGGCCCGTGGAACTGCCGGGCGCGGAGAGACGGAGCAGGGGCTCCGTCTCGGCCGTGCGGCGCCACCGCTCGTACTCGGCCGTTCCCAGGGGTTCCGGACGGGCGTGGCGAGCCGGGTCGTGAGCGGCGGTGCGACGGTGAAGGGGCGTGTGGAGGGGACGATGCGCAGAGGCTTCTCCCTCGTGGGGGTATCCGAGGTCCATGAGCTGGGCGGCGAGAGCCCTCGCGGGGCGCCCGTACGCGTGCGAGTCGATGTTCGTCCTCGGCAGACGTCGCCCCGGCCAGTGGCCCTGCGAGGTTTCGCGCGCTCGGACCAGGAGCCACTGGTCCGAGGCGCGCGCTGTGCGCAGCGGTCGCCGCGACAGCACCTCCGGACACAGCTCGGCCAGCGAGCTGAGCGCGTCCCGCCGTCCGTGGGCGAGGACACGCCATACGTAGATGTGGTCGGGCGCGTAACCCTCCGGCCGTACCACCCAGCTGTTCATCCCGCGGGACTGCTCCGGCAGGAGCAAGGAGACGTCCGCGGGAAACGTCCCCGTGAGGGGAGAGCAGAGAGGAACTCCCCGGTGCGTGATCTCGCGCCCCTGGCGGGCGAAGGCATCACCGACGAGGTCCGCCAGCGCGGCGCTGCCGTTCATCACGGAACGGAACCACTCGCTGAGCGGGAAGTCCGCGGGCACGTCCGCGAACACGGCCGCGGCCCGCTCGAGCAACGCGCCGATCGCGGGTCCGGCGTCATCGACGACGTGCTGCCGGTCGACGGAGAGCCGCTCGGGCGCGTCGGGGCCGCGCAGATTGACCACGGCCCCGGCCAGCCCGGCGTCGGTCCGTGCGAGTACCCCGCTCGGGTGCAAGGGCGACACCACGAGTCCGTCCACGAGCAGTCCGCCCCCTTCCTGGCACCAGAAGACCTGGGCCCCCTCCGGCTCGCGGGTCCAGGCGAGGGACCAGCCACTCGCGTTGATACCGGGGGGTTCCCGGAAGCGGTACTCGATGTCTCGCGTCCGCAGTCGCCCCGCCTCCCACGTCGCCCACAGCGTCCCGTCCTCCGCCACCGTCCCGAACTCCGCCACCCCGAGCACCCGCTTCAGCACGTTCACGCACGACCACTCCTTTGCCACCACCCCCTCTCGCAGGTACAGCCGCACCTTCGTCCCCGGTGCCCCTCTGTCCGCCTCCCGCACGATGCGGAACAGGTGCTCGGGGCCGCACACCGAGGCCCGCAGCACGGGCCCCGGCACGCCTTCCGGGCTCATCCGGCACGTCGTGACCCGGATCTCCTCGGCCAGCATGAAATAGCTCAACACCCCGATGCCGAAACGGCTGTTGGGGTACAGCCGGACCGGCGGGTCGAGCGCCTCCCACCGCGCCCGCTCCAGGCGGAACTCGGCCTGCTCGGCGAAGCGGGCGCCCGCGTGCGAGAAGACGCCGCGCAGCTCCGCCTCGCCCATCCCGACGCCGTTGTCCTCGCACTCCACGTACCTGCGCCCGTCCTCGTCCACGTCCTGCGTGAAGCGGATCCGTCCCTCGTAGGCGTTCGGCAGTGCACCCGTGCGGTCCAGGTACTGGCTCCGCGCGCGACGGTAGCGGCAGGCGTCCAGCGCGTTCTGGTAGAGCTCGCGGACCGCGAGATCCCGGTCCTTGTACAGCTCGACGCCGACCGCGAGGCTCAGGAAGCGCCGGTCGTCGCTGCGGAACCGCGCATACCCCTCGAAGACGCCTCGCCCCGGGACCACTCCGGAGGAACTCAGGCGTGCGGGCAGCGCAAGGGGGACGATGCCCGTGGCGCGCACGGCGTGCAGCACCGTGTCGAGTCGCGCGGTGTACGCGCGCAGGGCCTCGACCACTGCCTCGTGATGGCACTCGGCCCGCAGGACGGGGAGTTCGGCCGTCCCGCCCCACGTCGCCCCGGCGAGCGTACGGCGCAGCCCGGCCATGTCCACGGGGTACGGGATCGCGACGTGCTCGGCGACGATGTCGGGCAGCCCGGCCGCCTCGACAGCCATCCCGTGCGCGAGCGTGGCCAGAAGGGCGAGCCGACGGAAGCGGATGCGCTGCGGCCCGCTCCCGCTGCGCACCCGGTCCTCCTCGGGCAGTTGGTGCAGGTGCTCGGGATGGCAGACGTCGGGACCGCGGCGCAGCCCGTGCAGCAGCGTCGCCAGCCGCTCGGCGTCCAGCACGCCGCCGAGCGGGCGCACGCACTCACCCAGTTCCGCGAGCATCCCGGCCACGGACTCCGGCTCGGCGAACTCCTGGTCCCGCGCGAGCCAGCGGTGGAAGAGCCACCAGCCCACGACCGGCTCGGCCGCCGCGTTCCGCCGCGCCCGGCGCACCAGCGCCTCGTGGCCCTCGGCGAACACCTCGAACCGCCGCCGTACGGGTTCCGCCCGGGCCCGTACCGCGAGCGACCACGGCTCCACTCCGGCCACCTCGGCGGCGCGGCGCAGGTAGTGCGTACGGTGCAGGAACGGCAGCAGGACCAGAAGCGCCGCCTCGGCGGGAAACAGATCGAGCCCGTCCGGCTCCGTCAGCCGCTCGATGTGCTCCAGGAACCGCAGAGGTACCTCGGCGTCGTGCCACGGATCCGTTCCCGGCTCCCGCCGCGACGCGGCCAGCCGGCCCACGACCGCGGCCACGAGCGACCGGTGCTCCCGCGTCTCCCGTTCCGGCGGCACAAGGTCCCATATCGCCGAGGCGCCCGCCGCGCGCACCCATGCGTCCGGCTCCGCCTCGTCCTCGGACGTTCCGGGGGGAACCGGAGCCTCCGGCGGTGCTTGCAGGTACAGATTTCTCGCCTGGAAGACGTTCCCCACCACGGTGCCGTCCATGGAGTTGTGGCTGTCGCCCTCGCTCACCCCGTACCTCACTTCGCTCGCTGCGGAGAATCTAGACCAGAAGCGGGCACGGGAACGGGCCGTGGGCCGCACCTCCCCCGAAGGGGAGACGCGGCCCACGGCCCGAGTACGGCCGGTTCGGGGTGTGCGACCCCGGGCCTTCCTAGATGTCGAAGTACAGGTGTGAAAGCCCTGTGACCAGGAAAGACGTATGTCTGGAGGACAGGCGGTGCACAAAGGGTGCACCAGCGGGCTCTGAGAGCGACTCGGTGGTCCTGCTTCATGCTGCGGGCCGGTACCGCTGGCCGATCGCCCTGCGTGCCCGCTCGACAGCTCCGGTCACTCGGTGGACGTAGCGGCGAAGGGTAAAGGCGGGATCCTCGTGACCGAGGAGATCGGCGAGGGTGTATACGTCAACGCCTTCGTTGATCGCCTCAGACGCGTAGAGGTGCCGGAGGGCGTGCATCATTTTGTCGCGACACTTCTCCCACTTGCGCCCCCTTCCGACAGGCTTGTCGTTGAGGGTCTTGATCACGCCGATCGCCTCCAGGGCGCTCTTCCAGAGGTAGTTGAAGTAGTTCTTGTTCAACGGCTTGCGCTCCCGGGTGGTGAACATCAGGAGCACCGTTACTGGCTCGCCGTCTTTGGTCATCCAGGGCAAGGTGACCTCCACCGGCGGGTGCTCGCGCATGTGCTCGATGAGCAGCCCGGCCAGCGGATCGCCGATCGGCACGAAGCGGTCCCTCGGGTCTTCCTCCGTGCCGCCTTTCGGTGGTGCGAAGACCAGAGTGCCTCGATCGTGACTGATTTGCCGGCGGATGTGGACGACCTTGTTCTTGTGCAGCCAGTTGACGTCGGTGGGGCTGAACGCGAAGACCTCGCCCTGCCTCATGCCGAGACCTCGACCGCAGTCGACCGTGGCCTGGTAGGGCTTGGGCAGGTGCGCCTGTAGGGCATCCGTCTGCTCCCACGACAGGGGTACATCCTTGGCCGCCTTCTTGGACCGACGGGGTTTCACGCGCTTCACCGAGCCGGTCTCGCAGGGGTTTTTGGCGATCAGGTCATCGTCCACGGCCATGGCCAGGATGGACGAGAGGTGCGTGAAGACCAGCCCGACCGTGGTCTCGTCGAGAACCTGCATCCGACGCTTGATCCAGGTCTGCACGGTGGACGCTTTGATCTGGCGAAGCTTGAGCGAGCCAAGAGGTCCGATGATGTGATTCCTGACGCGAGATTCGTACTGGGCGTTAGTCCTGGGGTTGGCGAAAGTCTGGTTCGCCAGCCACTGCTCGGCCACTGCCTTGAGCTGAGCTTCGCCCCTTCGAGGGTCGATGTACGTGCCGTCGTCGACACTGCCCTGCATCCTCGTGAGGTGCAGCCGAGCGTCCTCGTACCGGTCGAAGCTCTCGCTCTGCTGCTGCCCCTCCGGGTCGCGCCATCGAGCCAGCCACCGCTTGCCGCGACCATGCTCGCGGGACGGAACCTTCTTATGAGAGGTACAGGTCTCTTCTTTGGCTCCGGGTCGCTTCTTGTGCCAGCGGTCATACGGCTCAGACATGGCACCCCGCCACGGTGTGCGGGAGCGGAAGACCCGGCGAAAGACTGAAGGGGCGGGCGGTAGAGGGATAGGTCTTGATTGCGGTCGGTGCTATTGCTCCGGGTTCGTTCACCATGGCAGATAGATGTAGCTCGAATCCGGTGAGTGTTGCAAGGCATATCTGTGGAACCGCGATCAGGCCGCCTCAGGGTGCTGAATCGGGGTATTCAGTGATGCGGAGGGGTCGTGTTATTGTGCCTCGTTTCATTTCAGGCGGCTCGGCTCTTCTGTAGGTCCGGCCGGGGTGCTGCGGATTCAATGCCCATGTTGGTGGTCGGTCTGGGGGCAAGGCGTCATGTTTGGAGCGGCCGAGGAATCTCTGCACAATGCCTCCCAGGGCGGTAACCCTGCCCTCGCTGCTTTGTTCGCCCATCGCTTCTGTGAAGGAGTTCGCAGTGCCTCGAACGCCTCGTCCCGCGACTGCCAGTGGTGCTGGCTTGTTGCCGCTGGCCACCCCAGAGGAAGTAGCGGCTTACCTGGGTGTGCCCGTGAAGACGCTCTACCAGTGGCGTCATCGTCGTACCGGCCCCACTGTCCATAAGGTTGGTCGCCACCTGAGGTATCGGTGGGGTGAGGTGGACGCGTGGCTGGATGAGTGAAAGGGATCGCTTGGGATGTGTCATCTTTTTCCGGCTTACGGGAAAATGACCTGCCGGACTTGTTAGTGGCTCTATCGGAGGTTTTCTCCTGCTTCCCGGTGTGCTCGCCGGGAAGTTGTGAGGGAGGTGATCGTGGAGTGATATTTCGTGGCCCGTGCAGTCCCCACCCGCTGCAATTACTTCCATGGGTGCGTGGCAGGCGCGTCTAAAAATCCCCGTATTGATAAGAAGTTTTACGGTCTGTCTGCTGCAACCCGATGAGCCCCCGTGACGCATCACAAAGGGTGGAGCGGTGATGAAGACGCTCGACCACACGTATCATCATCGCCGCGCAGGCCCTGGGCATCGCGCAGGGCGCCCTCGACTACGCCAAGGGCTACGTCCAGGAGCGCAAGCAGTTCGGTAAGGCCATCGCCGACTTCCAGGGCATTCAGTTCATGCTCGCCGACATGGCCATGAAGATCTCCGCCGCGCGCGCCCTCACGTACCAGGCCGCCGCCTCCGAGCGCGGCGACGCCGACCTCACCTACCAGGGCGCCGCCGCCAAGTGCTTCGCCTCGGACGTCGCGATGGAGGTCACGTCCGACGCCGTCCAGCTCCTGGGCGGCTACGGCTACACGCGCGACTACCCGGTCGAGCGCATGATGCGCGACGCGAAGATCACCCAGATCTACGAGGGCACCAACCAGGTCCAGCGCATCGTCATGGCCCGCAACCTGCCGTAACGCCGAGGGCCGGGCAGGGACGATGTCGCGAGGGCAGGGTGCGGGCTCTCGCCAAGCTCGACGCGGTCCTCACCCGGCCGGATGCCGTCATGGCCTCCTGCGCGGCGTGACCGCTGATGCCGGCTCGCGATGCTGGTGGTGTTCGGCGTCGAGGCGAGAGCACGGGAGACGGTTCCTCGCTTGAGCTTCACGCAGTGGCCTCCTGGTCCTTCGCGAGCGTGGCCTCGTCGACGTGCTGGAGGTCCGCAGGCAGTGGCGGGGGGGTCAGGCCGCGAGCGCGCATGCGGTCGCGATGCGCGCGCAGATCTTTGCGGTCCTCAAGCGAGAGCGCCTCGTAGGACCGGGCGCGTTCCTGCAAGCCCGGTACGAGCGTGGGGTCGAGGGCGGTCTCGGCGGCGCGGCGGCGGGCAGTGGCCATGGCGATGGAGGCTTCCACCGCCGCGAGCACGTCGTCGTGCGCCCGGTACAGGTCGAGAACCTCCTGGTGCTCACCGGAGGGGGCGGCGGAGTGTCGCCCCTCGCCGGTGAACCAGGCGAGACCGTCCCACGGGGAGGCGGTGCGATGAGGAAGAACTTCGACCTCCTCCTCGGTGCCGTCGAGCTGGAAGAGGAGCAGCACAGGGGGTACGCCCACGACATCGGCCAGGACGAGGAGGTCGGCGACGGAGAGGGACGTCTTCCGTCCGGTCTCCAGGTTCTTGATCGTCTGTGCGGTCATCTCCTCGTGTCCCCGTTCCGCGCAAGCGGCTGCGACGTCGGCCATCGTCATGCCTGCCGTCGTGCGTGCGGAGCGCAAGGCGGATGCGATGCGCGCGGTCAGTTGCGAGGCCCACAAGGTAGGTGCCATGTCGGCACTTTATGATCTGGGAAAGTGCGGCCGCAAGTTCTGTGCTACATGTACGCCCTGCTCGTTACCGTCGAAGTCGCGCTCGGGTGCGACGAGGGCACCAAAGGAGCCGTGATGGATAAGGGTGTTGGCGCTAAGGATCTGCTGGCTCTGCCCGCCGTGATCAGCATCGAGGAGGCGAACGCTGTCCTTGCGATCGGGCGCTCCACCGGGTATGCCCTCGCGAAGAAGGGGGCATACCCGGTCAGGGTGCTGCGGCTGGGGCGTTCCTACCGGGTCGTCACGGCGGAGCTGATCGAGTTGCTCGGCGTCAACTGAGCTGCGGGCGCGGAGGTTGGCCCGGCGCCGGCAGCGTCCTGTCGATTGCCGCCATGAGCCATGGTGACACCACTGGCTTTCAGGAGGCCCTGGATGGATCCGTAGGAGCGGCCTGTCTCCGTGGCTATGTCGCGGATGGTCATGGTCGGGTAGACGGCGAGCGCTGCTCGGGTGAGGTCGGCGGCTTCCTCTTCTGTCAGCCGCTTGCCCTTCGGGAAGCGGGGCAGCGTCCTCTGCTTCGCTGTCCGTTGCGGCACGATGTTTTCCACTTTCCTCGGATGATCTCGTTTGGAGTTGTCAGTTCGAGACGTTGCTGTGGACGCTCCGCGCCCGCGGTCGCGGAGCGCCGGAGCCCGGTGACCCGCAGGAGCCGCCGTTTTTCAGGGGCATGAGGAGTTCGAGCCCAGCGCTAGTGCGGGTGGCCTTCGGGCTGTTCGGTGGGGTCCAGGTCTCCGCCCGGCTCGCCCTCGCCGAAGTACGGGATTTGCGCGGGCAGGAACAGCGCGGGATCGCACTGCTCACAGCCTGGGCAGGCCCCGCCTTCCGGGATCGGGCACGGCATTGCGTACTCCTTCCAGGGGTAGGGATCAGGCTCATGCTCCGGGCCTCCGACCGACTGCCTTGTCAGGGTGCCGGTGGGCGTCCGCCGTTCGAGTGGCGACAGCGGGTGCCGCGCTCGATCGCGGCGAGGGAGGGACGGCGAAGTGCCCCGCACGTCGCGCACTTGCAGCGCCACCCGGCGTACTTGTCCTTGGGCACGGTCTCCAGCGGGATGTATCCGGCGGCCCGTGCCGTGCGGTCGGCAGCCTCTTGCTCCGGAGTCCTGGTCTCGGGCTGGGTCTGTGGGGCGGTGTGGAAGGAGCCGTCTCGCGGGTAGCGCAGGGGTGGCGGCGCGCCGATGATCCCGCCCAGGGAGACCCAACGGCGCGGTCCGGAAGAAGGGTTCACTGGCGCCTCCAGAGGGCTTGGAGACCGGGTGCGCCGTGCACGGCGGCGATGAGGGCGCCGGTGTGGAAGGCGGCCGTGGTGGTGGGTGAGACGGCGCGGTAGCGCAGGCGCTCGGTCGTGGAGGCCAGCAGGGTGTGATGGAGGTCGACGGCGGCCTCGACGGCGGTGTCCGTCCCGGCGGTCGCGATCGCATGGGCGGCGAGGGCTGTGCTCACGCGCAGGAGTGCCCAGTCGGTGACGGGGCCGATGGACCGCTGGCGGGTGGCCTCCTGTTCGGCCAGGGGGGCGAGAAGACCGAGGCGTGAGCGGGCGGCCTCACCGTGCACGGTCAGGGCGAGGTCGGGCAGGTTCTCGGCGCACGTGGTCAGCCGTGCGTGAGCATCGTGGAGGCGGCGAGCGCTCATGGAGCCGTTCTCGCGGGTGGGCTCAATGATCCAGTTGGGGGCTTCGACGACGAGGCCGAGGGTGTCGTGGTGGTGGGCCGCGTAGTGCCAGGCGCTCGTGCGGCACTCGGGGCCAAACCCCGTGTCGTGGGCGGCGAGCCAGACACCGTGGGCCAGCCGGTCGGTGAGGGGATCGCCGCCTTCATCGCCGCTCAGCGCGAGGGGGACACCGGCCTGTGCGGCGATGTCCGGTGTCAAGGCGTTGGTCGGTGGGTGGGAACGGGTGGTGAGGGTGTAGGCGCCGCCGGAGAGGCAGCGGTGGAAGTCGCCCAGCAGGTCGGGGCTGGTTTCGTCGAGGAGGGCGCGCAGGACGAGGGTGGTCTTCGACTCGGCGAAGCGCGGCGGGTCCTGGAGTGCGAAGCCCCACAACGGCTGGCGCTCGGTGGGGGGCCGGTAGAAGGCGCGGTGGTCGAAGTGGTTTGCGATGCTCAGCGAGCGACCGGCATGGGGGTGGTTGAGGGCGGAGCCGTCGGGGTCGGCGTCGAGTACAAGGTGCCAGGTGACGCCGGAGCGGAGAGTGGGGTGCGCGGCGAGGCGGAGCGTAAGTTCGAACAGCGAGTGGGCGGTGTCCTCGTCGGGGTGGGCTCCGGCGAGGACGACCACGTTGCGGTCGCTTCCGCCGCGCATGGTCAGGACCTCGATGGGCCTGCCGCCGTCGGTGGTGCCCGCGATCTGGTAGGTGCACCAGGAGTAGGAGCGGTCGAGTTGGAGCACGAGGTGGCTGAGGGGGCTCGGCGGCCTCAGCCGGAAGAGGCCGGTGTTCATGTGGTTACCCCTCGTTCCAGTTCCAGGCGTGGCCGCGTACGACGAGGCCGAGGGCGCTGTCGGTGCCCGCGTGCGCGGTGAGGTGGCGGACGGCGGGCCGGACAGCCTGCGGTGTGGTGCCGACGGCGTTGGCGATGTCCGAGAGCAGCGAGTTCGTGGTGATCGCCTTCCACAGGTGGAGTTGAGCGGCGGTCACGGGCGGGGACGGGACGGCGAGGGAGGGCGGGGTGGCCGCGCCGGTGGCGAAGAGGGTGTGCACCAGGACGTGGAGGGCGGTGCGGGGCGGGCACCCCAGGGCGGCTCGGGCGGCTTTGAGGTGGCTGGTGACCGTGTCGGGGCTCACGTGGAGGCGCGAGGCGATCTCTTCTTTGCCCATGCCGCGGGCCGCGAGGCCGAGGGCGGTGGCGCGGGCGGGCGGCAGGAGGCCGGGCCGAAGGGGGAGGGGCGCGTTTGCGTCGAGGGGGGTGCTGGCGAAGGCGCCGAGGGCATGCCCGAGCGCGACGAGGTGGGCCGTGCTGCGCGCGTGGATTTTGCGCAGCAGGGTCTGGGTCCACAAATCGACCTCGACGGGGGGCATGGCGAGTGCCTCGGCGACGGCAAGGCGGGTGGCATGTTCGCCCCACGCGCGCACGAGGCGCGCCTCCGTGGGGATCAGGGCCGGTCGCGTGTCGCGGGCGGGGACGGGGATGTAGCGCTGGGCGATGAGGTGGTGGACGAGCATGGCCCGCGAGGCGCTGTCCGGCAGGCGAAGCCCTTCCCGTAGTCGCTGCACCAAGGTGTTCACGCGGAGGGCGGGCAGGCCGGTACGGAAGGCGATCTCGCTGTTGCCCAGCCCGGCCGCCACGAGACGCGCCACCCGCGCCTGCGCCGGGGGAAGCCATGTTGCCGTGTTCACCGGTGCGCCTCCTGCGTGCGGGCGCGGCGGGTGCCCGCGATCCAGTCCTCGGCCGTACCGCGCCGGCCCGAACCGCCCACCGCCTCCCCGCCCTCGTGGGGCCGGGCGGGGGCGGGGTGGGCGAGCAGCGTGCTGGGCAGGGTCAGGATGACCCGGGTGCCGCCCCAGGGGGCGGGGCTGATCAGGTCGGTGCCGATGCCGAAGTAACGGGTGAGCGCTCCGACGGTGCGCAGGCCGAGCTGCGGACGCGCGCCGAGCCGCAGCAGCATCTCCGGTCCCGTCTCGTTCAGCAGACCTCGTGCCGTGGCGAGTTGGTCTGCGGTCATGCCGGGTCCGGCGTCGTCGACGAGCAGGTAGGCCGAGCTGTCGGGACGCGCGTCGCAGGCCACCTGGACGCTGGTGGAGGCCCGGCCGGCGTTGTCGAGCAGCGCGGCCAGAAGGTGGGTGAGGCCCTCGACCGCGTCCCCGTGGACCATGACCTCGGGAATCTGGACGAGACGCGCCCGCTCGGTGACACCAGCCCGCCCGCACGAGGCCCGCACCAGGTCGGCCAGGCTCGTCGGCCCGGCGGGCGCGAACCGACTGCCCGCCAGGATCGCGTAGTTGATGGTGGCGAGCCGTACCGCCACCGCGTCCTGCGTGGGCAGCCCGCCTGCTACCGCGTCGTGGTCCTCGTGTGTGCGTGGAGTGTCCGGTGGCCGGGCGGGGCCCGCGCGGTGAGTGAGGTCCGCGAGACAGGCGCGCAAGGAACGGACGTACTCCTGCTGTTCGCGCTCCGCGACCGTCCGGATCTGCTCCACCCGCACGCGCGCGTCCCGGCGTGCGGCCTCGACGCCGAGCGAGACGGCGGTGGACACCCCGGACAGCACCCGGTACAACGCGGTCGCCAGGGAGGTGTCCCGAAGCTGCGGCGGGAACTCCGCCTCCCATTGCCCACCAGACACGAGGGCCCGCGCCACGTCACCCAACGCCGATTCGGCGGCACGCAGTTGTGCGGCCTTCCTCTCCTCGTCGGCGCGGACCTGCTGGAGGGCCTGCTTGTGCCGTCTGCGGGTGAGGAGGTGGTAAGCGGCAGCGAGCGCGGCCAAGGCGAAGGCGGCCACCACAGGGAGCATGATCACCGTCCGGCCCCCGTCCGGACGAGCGCCGGAGTGATCTCCTCGACGGCCGCGATCTCCACGTCCTGGGCGCCTCGGGCGGTGACCCGCTGGAGGAGGAGAGCGCTGCGGATGATCGCCTCGTGGGTGTAGGTCTGGGGGAAGTTGCCCAGCAGACATCCTGCGCCCGGGTCGTATTCCTCCGAGGCCAGCCCCAGGTCGTTGCGCACCGCCAGCAGGCGCGCGAACAAGGGGCGCGCCTCCTCGATACGGCCGCTGAGGGCGAGGGCGTCCACGAGCCAGAACGAACAGAGCAGGAAAGCGCCTTCGTCCCCCGCGAGCCCGTCCTCACCGACCACGCCGCCCTTCGTCGGGTAGCGGAACACGAACCCGTCCGGGGTGGCGAGCTGCTCGCGTACGGCGTCGATGGTCCCGAGCACCCGCGGATCGTCCCCGGGCAGGAACCCCACGGCCGGGATCAGCAGCAGCGCGGCGTCGAGGTCGGGGGAGCCGTAGGACTGCGTGAAGGTGCGGCGGACCGGGTCGAAGCCCTTCTCGCACACCTCCTCGTGGATGCGCGCGGCCAGCTCGCGCAGCGGGGCCGGGTCGACGTCGAGGGCGCCGGCCTCCGCGAGACGGGCCGTGCGGTCCACGGCCACCCACAACATCACCTTCGAGTGGACGTAGTGCCGCAGCGGCCCCCGCCCCTCCCAGATCCCCGCATCCGGCTCCCGCCACAACGCCTGCACCTGCGTGATCAGCCGCCGGTGCAGCGCGGCGGTGTCCTCGCACCGGGCCACGCCCGCCTCGTGCGCGAGGAAGAGCGTCTCGACCAGCTCGCCGTACACGTCGAGCTGTCGCTGCTGTGCGGCCCCGTTGCCCACCCGCACAGGAGCGGAACCCGCGTAGCCGGGAAGCCAGTACAAGTCCCGCTCCGGCAGGTCGTGTTCACCGCGCAGTCCGTACATGATCTGGAGCGGGCCCGAACCCACGGCGCGCAGCAGCCACCGCCGCCAGGCCACCGCCTCCTCCTGGTAGCCGGTCCCGAGCAGGGCGGCGAGCGTGCCCGCGCTGTCGCGCACCCACGAGTACCGGTAGTCCCAGTTCCGCGCGCCGCCGATCTCCTCGGGCAAAGACGTCGTCGGCGCGGCGACGACCGCCCCGCTCTGCGCGTACGTCAGCGCCTTCAAGGTCAGAGCCGAGCGCACCACCGCGTCGCGGTGTGGGCCCCGGTACGTGCAGCGGGAGGCGAACTCCTGCCAGAACGAGGCCGCTTCGACGAGCGCGGCATCCGGGTCGGGCACGCGCGGTGGCGCCTCATGGGCGGGGGCCACGCTCAGCGCGAAGGCCACGATCTGCCCGGCCGACACCACGAACCGCCCGACGACGTCGCCATCCTTCTCGCTCTGACGGCACGGGCCGTCCAGCCACACCGCCACCCCGCCGCCCTCCGCGACGACGCGGCCACCGTCCTCGTGCACCCACGGCGCCACCCGCCCGTATCCGGGCCGCGCCCGCAGCTCGGAGACCATCGCGACCTCACCGAACAGGCCCTCGACGATCCGTATGACCTGCGTCGTCCCCGCCGTCAACGGCATGAAGTCGGTGACTCGCACCATCCCGCTCTCCGTGTGCCACTGCGACTCCAGGACCAGGGAATCCCGCACGTAGCGGCGCGACACGCTCATCCTCTCCCCGCTCCCCGAACCGTGCTCCGGAGCGGTGGCCGGGGCGAGGCGCCAAGTGCCGTGCTCGGGCGTGCCCAGGAGCGCGGCGAAGACGGCCGGGCTGTCGAAGTCGGGCGCGCACAGCCAGTCGATCTCGCCGGTGTCCGCGACGAGAGCGATGGTGCGGGTGTTGCCGATCAGGCCGTAACGGTCGATCGGAAGAGAAGTGGAGGTCATTGCGGGCTCCGTGGATGTGTGCGGGCGGGGTAGACGTGTGGGGCCGGTACTTGCTGGTGGAGGGGAAGTGCGGCGCGCGCTGCGCGGGTCGGGGCTGGTGCCCGGCGGGCGAGGCCCGACGGGCACCAGGTGCAGAGGGTCAGCTCGTGGCGATCTCCGGGACGTCGACCGGTTGCGGTCCGCGCGCAGCCAGAATCACGGCCTGGTACTCGCGCTCCATGACCTTGCTGAACTGCCGCAGGAGGACCGTGTCGTCCCAGTGGTCGCGGCCGTTGCGTTCCCAGTACGTGTGGAACGCGGGGAGACTCATGAGGTACTTGGCCTCCGTGCGCAGGTGATCCGCCGTGATTTGGTCGGTGCGCCAGAGCATGGTGAGGAAGCTCATTTGGCTGTTGCAGACCATGTCGATGCGGGTCTGTTCGGCACGGGACTCATCGCCAGCCATCACGAGAACGCCGTCGGGGTCGTCCAAATAGGTGTCGATCAGATCCCGGTGCTACGCGGTCGACGCGATGGTCTTCCACTCCTCGTGGTGCTTCTTCCCCTGCTGGCGATACTCCTCGTGGCGGCGCTCGGTCACGACGTAGCCGGCAGTCAGCGCGGCCCCGACGAGGCCGACGAGGGTGGCGAATTGGTGGTTCTTCACTTGGTGCTCCTTGATGGTGAGTGCGGGCGTTCGGGCGAGCCCGCTTCGATCGCACGCGGCGATGACGGGAAGCGGTGGGAGGCCAGAGCGACCAGCTCTTCGCGGGCGTGTCGAGCTAGACCCGCATCCCCTTGGCAGTGACGGTGATCTCGAAGTTGTGCAGACCGGGCTTGCCGATCGACCACCATCGCTCGTAGACGGCGAAGACCTCTTCGGCGAGGGGCGGGGGTCGTGTCCGAGCGCGGTGGAACCCGCCGTCGCCCCGGGGACGGGAGAGTCGTCGCGTGGTCAAACACGCGCTCCCGGGGCGACAGCGGGGCTTTCAGACACCAGGCCGGGACGCCAAGGCCAGGTGCAGAAACAAGAGCGGCAGGCTGAAGAGCACCAGGGCGACGAACGCGCCTGTCCACCCGCTCTCGATCCAGCTCTGCCACTTCGGTCGGTGAGAGCTTCGCGCCCGCGCCCGCGTGCGGTTTTTCGTGCTCGTGAACATCGACAGACTCCTCGTAGTGGGGATGGCCGCGGGCCACCCGCTCTGGTTGGCTGAGGCGCTGCCGAACGAGGACCTCGGTCCTGGAACTGGATGGAGCGCCAAGAACACACGCAGACGACAGACAGTTGTGCGGTGAGGTCATCACTACGAAGCCGTGTGGACCGTGGCCGGGCACCGGAGCGGGCTCGCGTGCAGCACCACCCACGCGCGCCGAGTCGCTGCCTCGACGACGCTCCAGTAGTCGTTCGCCTCGCACGACAGGTCTCGCTCGTTAAGGGTGAGCAGCCCGTGTGCCCTGCCCTCGCGGACGAGGTTGTAGACGGTATGGAGGCCCGCACGGTCTTCTGGGGCGAGACCCGAGGGGTCCCACCACGCGCCGCACGTGTGAAAGCCGTGGGCGGCTGCGTGCTTCTCCAGCGCCGCGATCGTGTCTTTCGGACGCAACTCCGTCTCTCCGCATCCAAGACGCTGTCGCGCTCCGATCGCGTACACCGCTAGCGTCATCGGACGGCCGCCACGGCGTGACCGTATGGCCGCGAACGTCTCCGTCCGGAGACGGTGGGCGTCCCACCACCGGGACGTCGGACCGCTCAGAAGACGTCGCTCGGTGTCGTTCAGTACGCACGACTGGAGTCGTGCCGAAGTGTTGGAGAGAGGGGTGCTCTGGCTCATGCCGGCCTCGGCTCATGGACGCGTGGGGGCACATGAAGGGACGAAGCGCGCGCTGACGCGCCCTCATTGAGGTCGCTATGCGCTTCCGCAACTATGTTGCCGAGCGCGATAATTAACATTCAAGCGAATCCACAAGCGAGCCCACATTGGCACATTCGGATGAGGACACAGGGGCTCGGGACGGACAGACAGCGCCCCCAAGGAGCCCGACGGCTGAGAGCAGTTGGCCGACGGTTGCACACTGTTCCCGGACAGAACGGTTGAGTTCGGGGACAGAAGGCTCACGCAGGGGTACAGAGCGAGGGAGAGGCAAAACATGCCCGCACGCAAAGGTCCGACGCTGATGCGCATGATGCTGGGGAAGGAGCTGCGGACGCTGCGGTTGCAGCAACGCAGCCGCGCTGAGGCGGAGTCCGCTGCAGGAGCCGATGCGTTCACCGCCGAAGCCGTCAGCCTTCGCGTGAAGATGAGTCGGTCCCGGCTCAGCAGGATCGAGGCCGGCGACATCCCGATCCCGAAGATCGCCGACCTAGAGGCTCTCCTCGACGAGTTGGGCGTGACGGACCTGGAAGATCGGCAGACACTGCGCGAGCTACACCTGGAGTCCCTGAAGACCGATCCGGTGACGACGTACAGGAATGTCCTGCCGTCCGGGATGCCGCGCTACCTGAGCCTGGAGAAGGACAGCAAGACGATCCAGGGATTCGAGAACGCCGTCATACACGGTCTTCTTCAGTGTGAGGAGTACACCCGCGCCCTCATGGGCCGAGCAAAAACGGTCGAGGAGCGCACGACCGAGGCGGTAGAGAAGAGCGTCTACTCCCGATTGGAACGCAAGAGCATCCTCGTAGAGGATCGGGAGGTCCACATCATCCTCACCGAAGGCACGCTGCGAACCCTCATCGGCTCCCCCGACGTGATGCGGGCCCAGTACGCCGAAATCAGGTCGCTCTGCCGGATGGAGAACGTCGAGGTACAGATCATCCCGGAGCGCTCAAGCGCCTACCGCGCCCCCTTCCCCTTCACAAGGCTCACCTTCGAGGGCCTGCCGCCCATGATCCAGATGGACGGGTGGAGGTCGATCACGATCTATCGGGAAGAGGCGGACACAGGCTCCTTCCGTAGGCAGTTTGAAGCCATGGTGCGGGAGGCGCCAGGATCGGCCGAGACGCCGTCGTTTTTGAAACAACTGGAACAGGAACTATGGACATGACAGACCACGTCACTCCGCCCGCCGCTTTCGCCTCGAACAGCGAGTGGCGCCGGTCCACCTACAGCGATCAAACAGGCGGCAACTGCGTCGAGATTGCCCGACACGCGCTCTCGGTCGGAGTGCGCGACTCGAAGCAGTCGGCCGGCGCGGTGCTGGTGCTGCCGAGCACCGCCTTCGACGTCTTCATGACGTCGGTGAAGGATGGGAACACCGCCTGACGGAACGGAGAGGGGGCCCCGGGTCTCGGGCGCCCCCTCTCCGCGTGAGCGCGAAAAATGACAGATTCGCAGGAAGCTGGCTAGCTGGCAACGTGCCTGCGCGCCGAACTCCTGGAAGTCCGTCCCTCCGTCGCTAGAGCGTGACCGGGCCTAGGCAGTGTCTTCAAATGATCACCGCTGGTGGATCATGGTGTCGTGATACGTCGCCATGAACTGTCGGATGCCGAGTGGGAGTTCGTCCGGCCGCTGCTGCCCGAGTCGTTGCGGGGACGCAAGCGGTTGGACGATCGCAGGGTCCTGAACGGGATCGTGTGGAAGTTCCGGACCGGGACGGCCTGGCGGGACGTGCCCGAGCGCTATGGCCCGTGGGCCACGCTGCATACGCGTTTCCGCAGGTGGGCGGCGGACGGGACGTTCGACCGGATGCTCCGCGCCGCCCAGGCGAAAGCGGATGCGGCGGGCGACGTCGACTGGCTGGTGTCCGTCGACTCGACGATCGTCCGCGCTCACCAGCACGCGGCCGGGGCCCGAAAAGGGGGCTCCGCGACCCGGCCCTCGGCCGGTCAAGAGGCGGTCTGACCAGCAAAATCCACCTGGCCTGTGACGGGCGGGGCCGACCCCTGGCATTCGTGGTCACGGGTGGAAACACCAACGACTGCACCCGGTTCCCCGCCGTGATGGAAGCGATCCGCGTGCCCCGGATCGGACCCGGCCGTCCCCGGGTCCGGCCCGATCACGTCCTAGGCGACAAGGGCTACAGCTCGAAGGCGATCCGCGCCTGGCTCCGTCGCAAGGGCATCGCCCACACGATTCCCGAGCGGGCCGACCAGGCCCGCAACCGGGCCCGGCGGGGCAGCCGCGGAGGCCGCCCGCCGGCCTTCGACCGCGAGGTCTACAAGCACCGCAACGTCGTGGAGCGGTGCTTCAACCGTCTGAAGCAGTGGCGCGGGATCGCCACCCGGTACGACAAGACTGCCGAGTCCTACGAAGCAGCTGTCACGCTCGCGTCACTCCTGATGTGGGCGTGACATTTGACGACAGAACCTAGTACTCCAGTCTGGTTTCGCGGCCTATCCAGAAGGTCGTCGAGAGACCGCCGACGGTAGTGGCTGCGCCGAGCTGTTGCCTGGTGGCGTCTGCGCCAGATGGACCAGTGCAGCAGCCTGGCTGCGGTCGCGGCCGACGGGGCGAAGACCGTGGTGAGCAGATGGCGGATCTCGGGGACGGTCAGGGAGATCGGGGCGCTGTCCCGAGTCGGGAAGTTCCGGTCGGCGGGTCGGCCGGGGGCCGCGTCGGCGGCGACGGCGGTCAGGAAGGCCAGGGCGAGCATGGCGAGCGTGATGTGCCGATGCCACGATGTTCAGTGCCTGAGCTGTTAGTGGTCGAGTCCGACCTGGCACCGGAGTACTAATACGCTTGCAGCACGAAGAACAGGAAGCACAGGAAGCGTGGCTCGGCCGCGATGGCCTCGGGGAACAGCTCGCGGGCGGCGGGATCAGGTTCCGGCTCGCTGATGACCGTAATCCGGAATCCGGCCCCGGTGAAAGCCTCGATCATCGCGTGCAGCGGCCTGTTCCAGCGACTCACCAGAGTGGTCTGGTCTCCAATGCTCCACTCTACGGTCCACTTGGTGGTGTCGAAGTAGTCGCACTCGGCCTCGCGACCGGCTTCGCGGTGAATGAGGTTGACGGCAAATGGATGGTCGACAGACGCGATCAGCCGACCACCGGGCCTGAGTACGCGTCGCAGCTCGGCCAGCGCCGGTCCCCAGTCCTCCAGGTAGTGGAGCACCAGCGACGCCACTACATCGTCGAACGTGTCATCAGGGTAGGGAAGCGGGCTACCCAGCTCCGCCACCTGCAGATCCGCACCGTCGCCGAGCCGCTCCCGAGCCAGCCCCAGCATCCCGGCACTCGAGTCGAAGCCACTCACCATGGCGCCATGGTCACGCAGCGCGGCAAACAAGGCCCCCGAGCCACAGCCAGCGTCGAGGATCCGCCGGCCGGACACGTCTCCAGCGAGGGCTAGCATCGCGGGACGCTCGTAGTAGGCATTGACCAGGTTGGTCTCGTTCGCGGCCGTGTACGCCTCGGCGAAGCTGTTGTAGTCGTTGGTCTTCGACGGATCCACACTCACCGAGGACGGGGAAACCAGCCTGGTGGAAAACGTGTGATCTTGGTGCTCGCTTGAGGTCATGGTGCGGGAGACGTGTGCTGCAGTAGTTCGGTTCCTGGCCTTGCGTGCCCACAGAGCCCGCCCCCAACTACAGCCCGGGTCAACGAATTTCGGGCAGGCCCGAGCGCGCAGTCGACCCGCACGTGATCACGAAACCACACTGGAGTACTAGGAGCATGAGGCCAGGATTTTGGTGGCGCTTCGACGTAGTCGGGCGCGCGTAGAGCTGCCGGAACGCCCAGGAGGTGCCCCCCGCAGATACCCGCCAACCAACAAGCCAGTTTCCGCGAGTTACGGATGCGCCGGACGCGGGACCGTCTGTGAGCGAGGAATGGAAACGTGGCGGCAGCCGGGGTGAAGAAATCGAGTTGCGCTGGTGCAACTACACCTGGCCGCCTAATAGTTGACGGATGAACGCTGTAGATGTGTCGTTGTTGCGGCGTGCTCGTACGGCGAAGGGCTGGACGCAGGAGCAAGTGTGCGCTCGGCTCAACGCGATCACGGGCGGAGGGACGTCCCCAACGCTCCTGAGTGCGTGGGAATCTGGGCGCAAACGAACCGGCTTACGTAACCGTGCGGCCCTGAGCAAGTTGTTCGAGGTTCCGGTGGTGCAGCTCTTCGCTCATCAAGATCGGCACGAGGCGACCACCGCGTTGGAGGTGGCAGGGACCGGCGCGGTAACCCGGGTTCTCACCCGGTACGAGGACCTGCTGAGGGCTATGACAGAGGTGGTCGTGGGGGCGCGGCGGCGCCTCGTCGTGACCGGCTCACGGTCGCGGGAGCCCGGCTACCTGCGGGCGATCGAGGACACGTTGGAGCACTTTCCAGACCTGGTGCATTACCGGGTGCTGTACGGGCCGCCGAGGCACCGCGCGCTCCATGAGCACTTGGACCGCGTGTTTCAGCTCCGTGATCCCTCCGAGCGTCGACACGGGATCCGGACCCTGCATGTGGGGGTGGTTGACTCGCCGTCCGTGCTGGAGCGGCATTTTGTGGCTTCGGAGTCGGCGGCGGTTGTTCCCCTGCCGTCCTTTCACGGCTTTGACGGTTTCGACTGCGGGGTCATGCTGGGGGCGGAAGCTGCCGCCGGTCTGGTGCAGCACGGGCGGGAGGCGTGCGCTGCCGCGCGAGCACTGGTATCGGCGGCGGAGGTGCGCCGTCTCCCCACGGGAAGCGGCCCGGACTTGGGGGAACGAGAGGCACTATGAGCGATGTTGTGGGACGGGTGGGGCGGCAGCGGATTGACTCGGTGGTAGGGCTGGCGCGGGACCTGGTGCGGCTGTCGAGCCGGGGTGGGATCGACGACTACGAGCGAGTTCTCTCCTGCGTGGAGGGGTGGCTACGTGTGCGAGGACTGCCGTGCCGACGGCTGCATGACACCGAGGTCGGAGATGTCGGGCTGCTCGTTGAGATCGCGGGCGGGCGCCCGGGGCCGTGGTGGACGCTGGATGCCTGTCTCGACACGGCCCCGTTCGGCGACGAGGCGGCCTGGACGTTCTCCCCGACCGCCGGGGATGTCCTAGACGGGTGGCTGCGCGGCAGAGGGGCGGCGGACAGCAAGCTCGCCGCGTCCTTGTTCTGCCACCTTGCGGAAGAAGTCCACGGTCGAGCCGCCGAGCTGGCCGGCGGGCTGAGCGTGCTCCTGGACGTGGACGAGCACACTGGCCGATTCGGCGGAGCTCGCGCGTTCCTGGCCGATGAAAGGGCGCAGACCCCGGCCGGGGTGATGATCGGCTACCCGGGGTTCGATGAGGTCGTGGTGGGCGGGCGCGGCTTGTGGCGGGCCCGCGTGACCATCCACGCGCAGGCAGGGCACTCCGGCTCCAGCAGGCAGGTCACCGGGGCCATCTCCCGCGCCGCACATTTCGTCACGCTGCTGGACGCTGAGCAGCTTCCCGGGCCCGATGAGCGGTTCCCGTTGCCCGCGCGGGCGAGCGTGACGGCGTTCTCGGGCGGGGCGGGCTTCTCCGTCGTGCCCGACCGCGTGGACCTGAACGTCGATGTCCGCCTCACTCCCGCCTTCGACGGCGAGGCCGCCGCCGCGCTCGTGACGGCGCTCGTGCGGCGCCTGGACACCGATCTTCCCGCGCCCGCGCCGACCGAGGTGCACCGCGTGGCCTGCTGGCCCCCGTTCCGGCTCTCTCCCCGAGACGAACCCGCCGCCGCCCTGCTACGCGCTGCCGCCACCCGGGGGGTACGCGTGCGGGCCAAGACGGCAGGCCCCTCCAACATCGGCAACCTCCTTGCCGGACGCGGCGTTCCGGCGACAGCCGGGTTTGGCGTCCGATATGAGGGCCTGCACGGCATCGACGAGCGAGCCCACCTCGCCGAGCTGCCCGACGTCTACGCCGTCTACCTCGACGCACTCCGTGACCTGATGGCGGCCCGCTCTGCCTCCGAGAAGGTGCCAGTTTCAGACCATGCCAGGTCAGGAAACTGACCACGCAGGAAGAACTTCCGCGCCTTCTTCAGCGTGCCCGAACGCGGTGTGATGAAAGCGCCGAAAGGCCACTGCACCAAGTGGTGGCCTGCACCAGTGAATCGGGAGTTCGCCATGAACAGTACCGTGATCACGCCGGGCGTCCACCTTGACCAGTCCAGGCCCATCCACTTCGTCGGCATCGGCGGTTGCTCCATGAGCGGCCTCGCCTTGATGCTGCACCACGGAGGCCACATCGTGACGGGCTCGGACCGGGTATCCGGGCCGAACACTGAGACTGTTGCCACAGCGGGCATCACGGTGACGATCGGACACCGGGCCGATAACGTCCCTCAAGACGCCCAGTTGGTCGTCGTGACGTCCGCCGCCGTCGACCCCGGCAACCCCGAGCTGGCTCGCGCACGCGAGACGGACGTATCGGTCGTGGACCGAGCCGCACTGTTGGGCATGATGTCGGAGGCCGCTGAACAGCGGATCGCCATCGCCGGGACGAGCGGTAAGACCACCACTACATCCTTGGTCGGCCGCATGATTCTGGCGTGCGAGCTGGACCCCACCATCGCGGTCGGCACCCGGGCCGGCGACTTCACCGACGGCGGTAACTTCCGCCTCGGGGAAGGCCCCTTCGTCACCGAGGCGTGCGAATACCACGAAGCGTTCCGATTCCTGGAGCCCGACGCGGCCGTGGTGCTGAACGTCTACCACGATCACGGCGACTTCTTCACCGAGGGGATCAGGACCATTGAGGAGGCGTTCGCGCGGTTCGTCGCCCGCACCAGGCCCGGCGGCCTGGTGGTGGTCGGAGCGGACTGCCCGCGCGCCCGGCTTCTGGAGGTACCAGCAGCGGTCCGGAGGGTGAGTGTGGGCTTCGCCGCAGACGCCGACTACCGGATCGGTGACGTCGTCTGGAAGGCGGGCCGGGCAAGCTTCAGCATCGGCGGTCCCGGAAGGCGCCGTGTCCGCCTCGACCCGGCCCTCCCAGGCAGGCACAACATCCTCAACGTCGCCGCCGCCTTCGCGCTGGCGAGCGAGCTGGACCTGCCGCTCGAAAAGGCGGTTCCTGCCCTCAATGGGTTCACCGGAGCCCCGCGACGCCTGGAGTACCAGGGCAACGCGGACGGCATCGCGGTCTGGGACGACCTGGCGTGCAGCACAGGCGAAGCCACCGCGACCATGGAAGCGGTCCGCGGGCTGGCGCAGGGCGGCAGGATCACGGTCGTCCTGCGCCCGAACTCCTTCAGCCGTGTGCGCGACAACTTCGCCGAGTACGCGGGCGTCTTCACCACGACCGAGCACGTGATCGTCACCGACATCTTCCCAGGTCGCGACACTGAGACCTTCGGGCAGCATGCCCGCGACCTGGTGGCCAACATGGCCGCCAAGGGCCGCGACGTCGTGTACGTCCCGGACCTCAACGGCCGCCCCGACCGGGAGCGGATCTTCGACCTGCTGAACGCGCGGCTGGAGAGTGGCGACATCCTGGTCACGCTCGGACCGGTGGACCTCGCGGGTCTCGCGGCCGATTACCGGCAGCGTCGGACCTCCCGGTGGTGGAATGAGGAAGATTTCACCGCATAGGGCACTGCCACCGAACCCAAGGGGCTCCACGATGAAGCTGGCCGCACTGCTCGCCGGACACCCGCACGACCTCCTCCAGGGAGACGCCGACACCGACGTCACCGGCATCGCGACGGACTCGCGGCAGGTACGGTCCGGCTTCCTCTTCGTGGCGGTGCCGGGACGGCGCGTGGACGGGCACGCCCACCTGGAGCAGGCCGTCGAGCAGGGCGCAGTCGCCGCGCTCGTGAGCACTACCGCGCACCCGCTTCCCTCCGCTCTCACCATCGCACGCGTGGAGAGCACCCCGGTGGCCGCATCCCTGGCGGCCTCGCGCCTCCACGGGGAGCCGGGTCGGCGGATGCGGGTGGTGTCCATCACCGGCACCAACGGAAAGACGTCCACGGCCGCGATGCTGGAGTCGGTCATCGCCGCGCTCAGTACGGCACCGGTCGGAGTGATCGGCACGGGCGGCCCGCGCGTCGACGGGATTCCCGTCCCGCTGAAAACCACCACGCCGACCACTCCGCAGGCAGTCGAACTCCAGCCGATCCTGCGGTACATGGCCGATCAGGGCGCGGGGACCGTGGTCATGGAAGCGTCGTCACTCGCGTTGTGGCAGCACCGGCTCGATCACGCCTTCACCGATATCGGCGTGTTCACGAACCTGAGCCCTGACCACCTCGACGACCACGGCACCATGGACGCCTACAAGGCGGCCAAGCTCCTGCTCTTCTCCGGGATGTCCTCCGACGCGGTGGTCAACACGGATGATCCGGTCAGTCAGGAGATCTTGGAGCGGATGCCGCGGGCGACCACCTTCGGGATGGACAAGACCGCAGACTTCACCGCACGCGCCTTCGAGGTCTCCGCCACCGGCACCCGCTTCCTCCTGGTGCACGACGGCCAGGAGTATCCCGCCCACCTGCCCATCCCGGGCCGGTTCAACGTCGCCAACGCGCTGGCTGCCGTCGCGGTCTGCCACCGGCTCGGTTACGAGACCAAGGCCGCCCTTCACGCCCTGGAGACATTGCCGCAGATTCCGGGCCGCATGGAAACGCTGCGCCGCGCCGACGGCACCAGCATCGTCGTCGACTACGCGCACTCCGCCGACTCCCTGGAGAAGACCCTGCGCACCCTGCGGGAGGTCAGCTCCGGCCGTCTCCTCACAGTCTTCGGCTGCGGCGGCGACCGCGACGCCAGCAAGCGCATCCCCATGGGCTCCCTCGCGGGCCACCTGTCCGACCACGTCGTGATCACCAGCGACAACCCACGCACCGAGGACCCCGAGACCATCATCAACGCCGTCGAACGCGGGGTGCGAACCACCGACACCCCCTACGACCGAATCACCGACCGCCGCGCGGCCATCGCCCGTGCCCTGTCCCTCGCCGAGCCCGGCGACACCGTCCTCGTCGCGGGCAAGGGCGCGGAAACCTACCAGCTCATCGGCGAAGCCGCCCTCCCCTTCGAGGACATGGCCGTCGTACGGGAGCTGACCGACACAGCGGCCTGACTGGGTCCGGGCGTCCGCCCGCTCGCGGTCAGGACGCCCCACCTACTCGCCCCGAAGGGGGCCGCCATGCAGATCAAGCACGCCCACGTCCTGATCCTGGGCCTCGGCATCAGCGGCGAATCCGCCGCCCTCCTGTGCGCAGAACGCGGAGCCCACGTCACCGTCCACGACCAGCGCGAGGCCGGCACCTTCACCGATGCCCGCGCGCGCCTGTCCGCCCACCCGGTTGACTACCAGCTCGGTGTGACCGCGCCCGACCCCGCCGACTACCACCTCGTCGTCCGAAGCCCCGGCATACCTGCCCACCACCCGGCCCTCAGCCGCGCCGCCGAGGCCCAGGTCCCGGTCTGGAGCGAGATCGAACTCGCCCACCAGCTCACGCCCTGCCCGATCGTCGCGGTCACCGGGACCAACGGCAAGGGAACGACCACCGCGCTCATCGCGGACATGTTCCACGCCTGCGGCATCACTGCCCACCGCGCCGGGAACATGGGCATCCCGCTCGCCCCCGCGCTCTCCACCGCCAAACCCGCCGATGTCCTCGTCCTGGAGGTCTCCGCCGCACAGTTGGAAAACGTGCACGCCTTCGCCCCGAGCGTCGCGGTGATCACCAACATCCAGCCCGAACACCGCAACCTGTACTCCTGGCAGACCTACCACCGCATCAAAGCGGAGATCTTGCGCCGCCACACCGACGCGAGCGCCACCGTCGTCTCCTACGACGACCCCACAGCCCGGGGCCTGGTCACCGCCGTCCCCGGGCGCCTCCTCTACACGAGCGCCCTCGGCCCCCTGCCCGCAAGCCTCGACGGCGTGTACGTCGAAAACGGGTACGTCCTCGCGCGTGAAGACGGTCGTGAACGGGCCCTGCTCACCGTGGCCGACCTCTCGGCCCGCGGTGTCCTGGCCAACGTCGTCTCGGCAGCAGCCGCAGTGATTCTGTGGGGGGTCGGTGACCGGGCCATCGCCGAAGCCGCGCGCGCCTACCGGGGCAAGGAACACGTCCTGGAGTTCGTCGCCGAGCGCTCGGGCATCGCCTTCTACAACGACGCCAAGGCCACCAACCCGTACTCGACGCTCCACGCCGTCAGCGCGTTCGAGGACCGTCCTCTCGTCCTGATCGCGGGGGGCAAGGACACGAAGGACGCCGACTTCACCGCGCTCGCGGCCCCCACCATGCGCCGCGTCCGCCACCTCGTCCTCTTCGGCGAGACCGCCGGAGCTATCCACCGTGCCCTCACCGACGGCGGCCTCGACCTGCCCACCACCGTCACCGAGGACTTCACGGACGCCACCGCCACCGCGCGCACGCTGGCCCGGCCCGGCGACGCGGTCCTGTTCAGCCCCGGCACCCACACCTGGGACATGACCCCCGACTACCTCACCCGCGGCGTCCTCTTCAAGCAGCTCGTCCTCAGCTGATTGCCCCGCGCCCTCGCGGTCTCACATCCACCGATCCGGGAGACACCCATGCCTAAGAGCATTCCCCTCGCGTCCCGCTTCTACGAGCCGGTCGTCGACCAGCACGAGTCCTGGATCGCGGTCAACCCGCGCCAGGGCTGCCCGAAGAACTGCGGGTACTGCTACCTCAAGGACCGGGGCCAGACCCTCGTCAAGCCCGTCGAGGTGGCCACCCCCAAGGACACGGTCGCCCAGCTCCTCGCGAGCCCGTACTACCACCGCGACGCCGTCCTCGCCCTCTACACCTGCACCGACGCCCTCGCCACCCCGCCCAACCGCGCCCACCTCATCAAGCTGCTCCACGCCCTGGCCGCCGAGTGCATCCCCAACCCGGTCTGCCTCATCACCAAGTGCGCCTTCACCCCCGAAGTCCTCACCTGCCTGGAGACCGTTCAGCGCAAGGGACTTCGGGTGATCGTCTACCTCTCGTACTCCGGCCTCGGCCCCGACGTCGAACAGGGCATCGACCACGACGCGCTCCGCGCCAACTTCCCCGCCCTGCACCACATCGGCACTCCCGTCATCCACTACTGGCGCCCGTTCCTCCCCACCAACTCCACCCCCGAGGCCGTCACCCGAGTTCTCGACCACGTCACCCAGTACGCCCGGTGCAGCGTCGCCATCGGCCTCAAGGTCAAGCCCGGCGGACACGAACTCCTCACCGGCCTGTGGCCCGAACTCGCCGACAACGCCAAGGACGACGTCGAACGCGCCTCCTCCGTCTGGCCCGAGCAGATGCGCGCCATGCTCCCCCACCTGCCCGACACCTACGGCGACTACCCCATCTACGAAACCAACACCTGCGCCCTCTCTTACGTCCTCGACCAGCCCGACCGCTTCCACATCCTCGGCTCGACGGTGTGCGAGAAGCAGAACCACTGCCCCGCTGCCCAACGCGCCCTCTGCGAGAGGGGTGAGTCAGCACCGCCCGTCAACGAGAACACGATCACCGCCCATCTCGAAAAGCTGGGCGTCACTCAGGTGCGGTGGAGCTGGGACCCGGCCTCGAAGACCCTGACCTTCCTCGCCCCGATCCCCACCGCCCCCGCCAACAACCTCGCCCAGACCCTGCGCATACGGGTCCGGACGGCGGCCAACGCGAGTGATCACTACTGGACCGGGAAGGTCACCGGCAGCGTCCCGTTGATGATCCCGGACAACCGCGACATCTAGAAGTTCGAGCAGGTGCAACTGTGCCGACGCGACCAAGCTGACGGTCACGGTGTCCGCGCTTCCCTCGGCGCGCCTCGCCGAGCGGGCCGACGGGATCCGGGAAGCGGCGCTCGCCCGTACGTACGGCAACATGCGGGTGGCCAGCCGCAAGCCCGCCACCGCAGCCGCGATGCCTGGGCTCACCCGACCGCTCGCGGGGATGGTGCAGGCCGAGCGCCTACGCCTGGCACTCGCCTTCCAGTGCGACGTACGGGAGTGGACCACCGACGTGGCGGCCTGGACGACCGAGGTCTTCGCGGACTCGATCCGGACGGTGACCGGGCTCTCCGGTCTTGTCCTCATCGCGGTGTCCTCGGACCCGGTCGCGGCCTGGCCGGCGTCCGTCCCGCCGCGCGGACCCTGATACCGCCGTCCGCCCTTCAGCCCGCCACGTCAATCGCAGGGACGAGGGCGCGCCACGCCCTCCGATCCGCTGTGCAGGACCGGAAGCGACTCCGGGCCGCGGACGAGGCGGGTCCGGCGCCAGCGGACGTGCTCGGGGGGGACGGCGAGGCGGATGGCGGGGAAGCGGCGCAGTACCGCCCCCAGGGCGATTTCGGCCTCCGCTTTCGCGAGTGGGGCGCCGAGGCAGCGGTGGATGCCGTGGCCGAAGGCGAGGTGTCCCGCGGCGTCGCGGTCGAGGTCGAGGGTGTCCGGGGCCGGGAAGCGGGCGGGGTCGCGGTTGGCGGCGCCAAGTGCGATGTGGACGGGGCGGCCCGCGGGGATCTCCGTGCCGCCGAGCGTGACGGGCTCGGTGGTGAAGCGGAACGTGGCGGTGCTTACCGGGGAGTCGAAGCGGAGCAGTTCGTCGAGCGCGGACGGGATTCGGTCGGGGTGCTCGCGAAGGTGCTCCTTCGCCACTGGGTGAAGGAGGAGCGCCAAGAGGGCGTTGCCGAGGAAGTTGGTGGACGTCTCGTGGCCTGCGACGAGAAGCAGCACGGCGAGGGAGACGAGTTCGTCCTCGGTCAGTGCGTCGTGCCCGTCGTGGGCGGCGATGAGGCGGTCCAGCAGGGCGGTACCGGGGTGTGCGCGTTTCGACGCGACGAGTTCGGTCATGTACGTCGCGAGGGAGTGCGAGGCCGCGTCGATGACGTCGGGCGCGGCTGCCGCGAAGAGTTCGGCGGACCAACGCCGGATGCTGGGCCGGTCCTCGTCCGGGACGCCGAGCAGCTCGCAGATCACGGTGACGGGCAGGGGGCCCGCGAGGCCGGCGACGAAGTCGAAGGGCTCGTCGGGCGTCCAGCGGTCGAGCAGCTCGTTGGTGATCCGGGTGATCGCCGGACGGAGTTCGGCGGCGGCTCCGGTGGTGAACGCCCCGGTCACGAGTTTGCGCAGCCTGGTGTGCTCGGGTGGATCGCTGGCGAGCATGTGGTGCGCCAGGGCCGGGTGAAGGGCGCGGCTTGATCCCTTGCCCGCGAAGAAGGCGGCCGTGTCCTTTGACAGCCGGGCGTCACCGAGGGCCTGCCGGGCCTCGGAGTAGCCGGTGACCAGGTAACTGCTTCTGCCGGTCGGCCCGGAGGAGACGAATTGCACGGGGCAGGCGGAGCGGGCTGCTGTGTAGGCGGAGTACGGGCCGTGGGCTGTGGGTTCGGTCATGGACTCAGGCTCCTACGGGTCGAGGCTCACCGTCGTCGGCGACGGGGCCGGTCTGGCGGTTGTAGGCGCGGGCAACGAGAACGAGCCACTTCGCCTCTCCACGCAGGTCGGTCTGGGCGAGGGCTCGGGGCGACGGCGGGGCTAGTTCGACGGGCGGCAGTTCGGCGTTGAATGCGGCCAGGGCTGCCCTGACGAGCGCTGCTTCTACGGCCGCGGCGCTCTCGTCCGTGTCGGCTGTGTAGATGCGCTCCGCGCTCTCCCGTACCGCGCGAGACCGGTAGGGGCGCAGGGCGAGAATGCCGTCGCTTATCTCGACGACACGCCGGTGAAGAAGGTAGTCGGAGTCGTCCGCGAAGGCGGAGGCGTCTGCGAAGGCGGAGGCGTCTGCGAAGGCGGAGGCGTCTGCGAAGGCGGAGTCGTCCAGGACGATGTGCGGCATCACGGCCGTCATGTCATGCCACAAGGGTTCGAGTGCGGCCAGAGACCGCGTCTCCCAACGGATTCTCCGCGTGTGACTGATCGGGTACGCGATAGCGGGCAGGGTGAGGCCGACGCCGATCAGGAGTACGGCGAGCGCGGGAGCGGTGACGCTGAAGGCGCAGGTACCGCTCACGGGCGAGGAACATTCGGTGTGGTGGACGAGACCGACGCCGACGGCCGTGGAGACGAGCCTCACGATCTTGTACGCGACGTATACCAGCGCGAACAGGCAACCTACGGCGGCGATCCGGAGTCCGACGCGGACGCTCGCGCGACGGGCTGATTGCGACTGGCGCACCGCTTGGAGGAGGAAGTCCATGGCGGCGAAGCCGAGGTGAGAAACGAATACGAGGAGGTAGAGCGCGCGGAGTCGCGGCCGATCCAACGCCTCCTCCGCCGCGAAGAGTGCGGTCATCGCCGCGACCGAGGCGGCGAGGAGCAGAAGGCGTCGGCGAATCCTGCCTCTGGCCTCGACCGGCTCCAGGTCGAGTTGGAAGATGACGGCCAGCACGGCGGTGGCTGCACACACGGAGGCCACGTTGCTCAGCAGACGGGCCACGTGCGGTACCGCGTTCTCGACGGTGTTCTGGACCGACGGAGCGTAGGAGAAGAAGGCCAGGGCGAAGGCGGTCAGGAGGGCGCTCATGGCCCATGTTCCGGTCGGCCGTGGAGTTCCTCGGCCGACGGACCAGTAGGCGGCGCCCACTATGAGGAGGGAGCCCATGCCGAGAAAGAGAGCGTCCATCACGGGCGGGACCCGCCCCTCTTGAGCGGACGAGCGAAGAGCGCGTCCCAACTGTCCGCGCCCCTCGCCGGGTGCCGGGAGGGCATTTCGCGGTGTCGGTACATGCGCTGACGGATGATGGAGGCCATCGTCTCGGCCTCTCGTTCGTCGGCTGTCGTGTAGCTCGTCCTGCCGGACATGCGCGCCACCAGCGTGGTGTTGATCCCGATGGCACCGGCTTGGCGGGCATCGAGCGACACGCTCCCGGGGTGATCGCAGTACACGTGGCACAGCTCGTGGGTAAGGATGTGCCGACGGTGGTGTACCGAGGTGCCCTCTTCAAACAGGAGGAGGTCCACGTCGGGGAGTTCGATCCGTATGCCGCAGGGTGCGTCGGCGGTCATGGCCTCGGGAAGCGGGCGCAACTTGATTGGCTTGCCCCGACGGGCGGCAATCGCCTGGCACAGTTCTCGGGTGCTGAAACCATGGGGGAGTGCCAGCCGGTCCACCAGTTTCTCGCAGGCAGCACGCAGACGAATCTCAGTATTTGGCATGGGCATGAAGGTGTTCCTCTCGCGTCGGCAGGCAGCGACTGCGGGTGACGAGTGGCAGAGCGCGAGAATGCCAAGAGGAGAGGGGAACTCGGAGTTCCGGAATTTGTAATTCCGGTTACCAAAGGTGAGGCGCGCGAGCGTAGTGGTGCCCGAGGGGCACGCCGGGCGGACGGCAGCCTTCCGCAAGTGCCCGCCTTTCGGCACGCCTTGGAGACTGAGCGCAATATTTGAACAGGCGACTATCCGTTATGTCCAATCACTCGCGGTGACTATGTGGAGTGTCGTACGCGAAGTGGGTGCGCGTGTTGTGACGCAAGTCACCTATCCGGCCGGGCTACTCTCGCGGGATGGATGCGGGGCACGAGCAAGGCGCGAAGGCGCTCGACGCGGAATCGCTTCCTGAACTGCTGCGATCGTGGCGGCGGCGCCTCAGCCCTCGCGCTTTCCCGGGGTTGCGGGCCGCCGGGCGCAGGGCCTCGGGCTTGACGCAGCGCGATGTGGCACGGCTGGTCGGCGTGAGTGAGCGCTGGTACGGAACCCTGGAGCGTGGTAGGCAGGCGGGGTACTCCGCCGAGGTCCTCGACCGACTGGCCACCGTGCTGCGACTGAGCCGTCCCGAGCGCAACGCGCTGTACATGAAGACGGTGGGTCATCCGCCGGCGCCTCCGGCGGCAGCGGACGCGCGGGCGGCGGTTGAGATGGACGAAGCGCTGCAGCGGTTCCTGGACAATCAGGCCCCCAATCCCGCCTACGTCACAGACCTCGCGTGGAACATCATCGGGGTGAACGCCCCCCTCACGCGATGGTTCCCGTGGGCCGCGCATCGGGCCAATCTCATGCGGTGGGCCCTTCTCGACCCCGAGGCGCGCGAGCAGCTCGTGGACTGGGAGGAGACCTGGGCGCACTCGTACCTCGGGCAGATTCGCTACGAGCGGGCTCGGTACCCCCGTGACGAAAGTCTGTCGCAACTGGAGCGCGAGGTCCGCGCTGGATCGCCTTTCGTGCGGGCAATCTGGGAGCAGGGCGAGCTGGTCGAGCACACGGACGGGAAACTGGCCCGGCTCCGATTGCCCTATCACCAAGGCCGCGAAATCGCTGTTCGCATCATCAGCTTCCGTCCCATGCGCACCGATCTGCTCCGCGTGATCGTGCTGATGCAGGAGGGTCAACCCGGCGTGGAGGGCCAACCCTGAGGAGACGCCCCCCTAGTCGTCGAGAAGTCCGGGGTTCTCGACGTCCTCGGGCATTCCCTCCAGTTTGCGCGCCTGGTCAATGACGGTGGCGAGCATCTGCAGGCTCGACGCGCTCAGCCCGTTTGCTCGCAGGGCGACGTTCCGCACATCCCGGTCACGCATGGCGGCCAGGACCTGGATCTCGGCACGCTGCCGCTCCGCCTCCTCCTCATCGAAGAAATACGCGGGGCTCACACCGAAGAAGCTGGCCAACGAACGGATGGTCTGCATCTTCGGGTTGGTGTTGATCCCGGTGCGAAGCTGCTGGATCGCGCTTGCGGAGATGGCGATGTCGGAGGACTCACGGATGCGTTGTGAGACCTCTGCGTATGTGTACGGGCCGCGCCCCTTGGGGTGCACTTCGCGGAACAGGTAGTCCAGCAGCTCCGCGAACGACCGCGCGGCGTTCGTCTCCGTCATCTACAGCCCTTCGTCACGGCGACCAGCCTATCCATTCCAGTGGCGATCATGCAGGTCGAGGCAGGGTTTGTACCCACCACAGTGGACAACTGCGCAGCACTGCGGTGTGCTCGCTGGTGTTGCTTCGTCCATTGCAGTGTCGCGTGCCTGATCAGAGCGGGTGTGAAGGGGTGGACTTGCACGGAGGGCTCGGCCTATGGTCGTGATCCCCGTACCGGCAGATCGCCGACCGAGGCGACGCGGGGCGAAAGGGGAAGCGCGTGCGCGGGCCGCGAGCCCGCAGAAGAAATGTGACCGGCGCCCGGGAGCTACCAACTCCCAAGCGCCGGGGCCGGCCCCCGAAGAGGGGGCCGAATCAAGCTCGCGGGCGGCGGGGCTTTTGGACGAGAACCGCCGGACCGCGCTACAAGCATCGGAGTATCGCATGCTCGCCACGCCGAGCGGAACCTCGTCGTGCCCGGACGCCGACCGCCATCAGCGGCTCGCTGCGCAGCTCGCAGACATGATCCCGGGTGCGGCCACGATCCGCGTCAGCCTCACCGACCCGGGCCGGACGTGGCCCCACCCGTACACGATCGTCAAGGACGAAAACGGGACGACGCTGACCGTGCGCCGCACGACGGCCCACATCGCCGCTCGCTGGATCATGCGGGCCTGGCCGGAGGCCGACTGGAGCGAGGCCAACACCCTCGTCCTCGCCACTGCCACCCTGACCCGGAGCGACGAGATCGTCGGGCGGGTGGGCTGACGTGGCACGTATCCGCACGGTGAAGCCCGAACTCTGGACCAACGAGCGCGTGGCGACCTGCTCGCCGCCGAGCGTCCTCACCTACATCGGTCTCTTCACTCAGGCCGACGACTTCGGCCGCCACAGGGACAACGCGGCGATCATCGCCGGGGTGCTGTGGCCCCTGCGTGCCGAGCACACCCCCGTGCACGTCGAGGACGACCTCACCCAGCTCGCCGAAGCCGGGCTCATCTGCCGGTACACGGGCTGCGACGGCCGCTCCTACCTGCACATCACCGGCTGGCGGGAGCACCAGAAGATCGACCGGCCCAGTCAGTCGCGTACGCCGGTCTGCCCCGAGCACCAGCACGAGGACCGGTGCGGCAGGTGCAAGGGCCCCTGCGTCTCCACGACCCCTCGCGAAGCCCTCGGTGAGTCCTCGCCGAGCCCTCGCGCACCCGTCGCCGAGCCCTCGCCGAGCCCTCGCGAGGCCCGCGCGACGTCTCGGGTCGGGCTCGAAAGTCTCTCCTCGGCCGCGCCCGGCACGACGGAGACGCCAGAAGAGAGCAAGGCCGCTGTCTCTGCGGAAGGCGCAGGTCAGAGGGGGGTTCTGGCGGATTCGTCGAGGGCTCCACGAGGGCTCGACGAGCCCTCGGCGTCTGGATCTAGGATCTTGGATCCTGGATCTTCTTCCCCTACGGGGCGCGAGGCGCCAGAGGCCGGTCCCAAGGCCGACTCTCTGCTCGCGGAGTACATCCGCTCCTGCCCCCGGCGTCCGCCCCAGGGCGTCCTCGGCCACCTCGGACGCGTCATCAAGCAGCTCCTGGCCGAGGGCATCGACCCGGTCCACGTACGGGCCGGTCTCGGCCGGTACAGCGAGATCCAGGGCCATCCCTCGCGGCTGCCGAGCCTGGTGAACGACGCCATGAACCGCCCGCTCGCAGGGGCCCACAGCGCCTGGACGAACCCCACCGATGCCGCTTCCGCCTACGAGGAGGAACTGTGAGCACGAGCGAGCCCGTGCGCATCGGCGATGGCCCGCTGCGCGCGGTCCAGCGAATCCTCCGGGCCAGGGGCCTGGACCCGCGCGCTCTGCCCGAGACCGGCCCCGAGCCGGACCTCGCACGACGGTACGAGGCGCGGATTCCCCCGCGCTACCGGGGCGCGGCCCTCGGCCACCCGGCGGTCCGCGTCTGGGCCGACCAGGTCGTCGCCGCCGCCGAGCGCCCGAATCCCGGTGCCCGCGCGGCGGTGACCACCGGGCCGAGCCTCCTGCTGGCGGGGCCGACCGGCGTGGGGAAGACGCACGAGGCGTACGGCGCGGTCCGCGCGCTCGCCGACGCGGGCCTCGCCGTCCGCTGGGAGGCGACCACCGCCGCCGACCTCTACGCGGAGCTGAGGCCGCAGCCGGGGAGCGACCCGGAGCGTGTCCTCGCCAGGGTGTCCCGTGTCCCGCTCCTGCTCCTCGACGACCTCGGGGCCGCCCGGAGTAGCGAGTGGGTCGAGGAGATCACGTACCGCCTCATCAACCGCAGGTACAACCACGAGCTGCCGACGCTCATCACCACCAACCTGCCCATCCGGGACCTGCGCGCCACCCTCGGCGACCGCATCGCGAGCCGTCTCGCGGAGATGACGGACCGCGTCGTGCTCGACGGCGCCGACCGCAGACGCCGCTCCGCCGCCTGAACTCCCGGATCCCTACCGCGCCCACGCCCCCGCGACGCCCACTCGCGCGGGGGCGGATCGGAATACCCATGAGCCTCGACCCCACCCGCTACGTCCACCGGCTTCTCGGCGACCAGACCTGGCAGGCCGACGCCGTGTGCCACAGCACCCCGTACCACCAGGTCGATCCGGAGATCTTCTTCCCGGTCCCCGACGACGCCGAGCGCATCGCCGCCGCCAAGAGCCTCTGCGCCCAGTGCCCCGTACGCCGGGCCTGCCTCGATGCCGCCCTCGAAACCCGCGACACCTGGGGGATCCGGGGTGGCGTGACCGAGGAAGAGCGCGCGACCCTCCACGAGGGCCTCGCCGACCGTCTCGACCGCAGCCGCGTCGCCGAGGCCCTCGACGGCCGGGACATCCACCTGAGCGCGGCCGAGCGCAAAGCGGTCGCCGCCGGGGCGCACCGCCAGGGCTACTCGAAGGAAAAGCTGGCCCGGATCCTGAAGATCACACCCGGCCACGCGCAGAAGATGATGCGCGCCGCCCGCCGTGCGGAAGAACATCGCGCGAACGCCCAGGGCGGCGAACAGGACGACTTCGGGACGGCCGCGTGAGCGACTCGAAGCGCAGCTCCGCGACCTGGTGGGACCGGGCCGTCGTCGTCGCCCTCGGCGGCGCCGCCTGCGCACTCTCCTACGACTCCCTGCAGCAGATGGCCGTGTCCGTCCACGTCCGAGGCGCCCTCACCTACCTTTTCCCGCTCGTGATCGACGGCTTCATCGCCTACGGCGTCCGCGCTCTCCTCGTCCTCCAGGACGCCCCGCTGCGTGCCCGCGCGTACCTCTGGGGGCTCTTCGGCGCCGCGACGGCCACGAGCATCTGGGCGAACGGCATCCACGCCGTCCGCCTCAACGAGGTCGCGACGGCCACCCAGGGCCTGCATCTGGGCGACAAGGTGGTCGCCGTACTGTCCACCATCGCACCGCTCGCCCTCGCCGGGGCGACTCACCTCTACATCCTCATCGACCGGGGGACGGACAAGGCCCGCTCCGCTGCCAAGAAGGCCACCCTCGACCGCCAGCGCCCTGAAACGGTCGTGGACGCCCGCTCTGTGGACCGGGCACCCGAGGTGTCCGCCGCCCCGGTCGACGAGCGTGGGCACCGCGAAGCTCTGATGGCCAGTCGGGTGTCCGAGCCGGTGGAGCAGCAGAATGCGGACGCTCCGCACGACACCGTGGCCGCCAAGGGGGAGGACAGCATCCGGAGCGACAGGCCGGTCGATTCGCACGAGGGCGGACAGCCGGTCCTGCCCGGCCTGACCGCTACGAACGCGGGGCCGACAACCGGAGTGGCCCCCGGTACGGAGACGGGGCCGCGCCTGATCAAGGGGGCTGCTGCGGCGGACGCTCCGCAGGGGCCGTCCACGGCGGCGGAGGACAGCCCGCGCCCCACGCCCACCCGGACGGCGCCCCGCGCGGGAGCCCCTGTCCGCCCAGGCCAGAGGCCCAATCAGGACCCGGACCATACCGAGCGACTGCTGCAGATCGCGCGCGAAGCGGTGCGGGCCGAAGGCCGCCTCACCCGGAAGGTCGTCGCGGAAGCGATCCGCGGACGCGACCTCACGCTGTCCAACGATCGCTTGACCGAGCTGGTGCACGCCCTGAAGAACCAGCCCGGACAGTCCCGCAGCGGACACCGTCCGGGGTGAGAACCCGGGTGACCGGCCGGACAGTCCGGCCGGTCACCCTCCCTGTGCAGACCGCCGCCCCGGTCACCCCGGCCGGTCCGGTCACTTGCCGACACCTCTCTTCTGCCCGGCTGTCCGGGCGGAGGACACCGAGAGGAGGCCGGACAGCCGCGCTGTCCGGCCGACCCAGGAAAGGGAGAAGAGCGATGCGCACCACCCGAGCAACGGTCACCGAGGCCGACGTCTGGCTCACCGTCCTCCACCGTGCCGGTCACGTCCACGCGGTCGAGGCGCACGAGGACGGCACCTGGACCGTCCGCGAACGACCGGACAGCCTCCCCTGGACTCTGCACCACCCGGTGCTCGCCATGGACTGGATCGCCGCCGTGCTGCGCGGCAGCGACGCCGACGGTCAGAACCGCGCGAAGTGACCTCCCCCGACGGCGAAGCCGCCACCGGACAGGACACGGCCACCGGCCGAGCAAGCTATACCGTACGACCGTCCTACGGCCGGACGAACGGAGCCCCCGCCCAGGAGGGCGGGGGCGGCCCGTCGGGTTCCCGGACGAGGGCGCCCGGGAACCCGACGGACAGGGACCGGCACCAGGGGGCGCCGGTCCCGGAAACGGACAAGCCCGCCACGCCCCCGCGCGCTCCGCGCCGCCGCCCCCGCAACCACGCCCCGCGCCAGCGCACCCGCAAAGTCACCACCCGCCTCGCCGAGACCGAGCACGAAGAGATCCTCGCCGCCGCACGCCGCCGCGCCGTAACCACCGCGCGCTTCCTCGCCGCCGCCGGACTCGCCGCCGCGCGAGGCACCACCGCCCTCGAACCCCACGAGAAGCGCGACACGGTCATCGACGAGCTGGCGCTCACGCGCGCCCAGCTCGCCCGCGTCGGCAACAACCTCAACCAGCTCACGCGCGCCACGCACCTCGGCATCGCGCCGCACCCGGACGACCTCGCGCACACCCTCGACCGCCTCCGCCGCGTCCTCGCCTCGATCGACGACGCGGCGACCGCTCTCGCGAAGCGCAGGTCGGCATGAACCCGAACATCACCCGGGGCAGCCGCATCCACGGCCTCCTCGCCTACCTCTACGGGCCCGGCCGCCACAACGAACACACCGACCCCCACCTCGTCGGCTCCTGGGACGGCTTCGCCCCCGACCCCGGCTGCAACCCCAACGCCACCCTCAAGCACCTCGCGAACACCCTCGACCTGCGCCCCTCCCAGCTCGGCGACGCCCTGCACAAGCGCCACGTGTGGCACTGCTCGGTCCGCGCCGCACCCGAGGATCGCGAACTCACCGATAAAGAATGGGACATGATCGCCCGCCGAGTCCTTCACGCCGTCGGCGTCAGCAGCGAAGGAGACGACGACGGCTGCCGATGGGTAGCCGTCCGCCACGCCCGAGACCACATCCACATCGCCGCCACCCTCGTACGCGGCGACCTGCGCAAGGTCTACCCCCGCGACGACTACCCCAAGGCCCAGGCCGCCTGCCGCAAACTCGAAGCCGAACTCGGCCTGCGCCGCCTCAACCCCGGAGACCGCACGGCGGCGAAGCGCGCGAGCACGGGGGAGCGGCGCAAGGCCGAGCGCCTGAACCTGCCCGCACTCCCCAGCGACACCCTCCGCACCGCCGTACGCCAGGCCCTCGCCGCCGCGGGCACCGAAGAGGACTTCTTCGACCGCCTCGCCGCCGCCCGCATCCTCGTCAGGCACAAGAAGGGGCCCAGCGGCGACGTCCTCGGCTACTCCGTCGCCCTCCCCGACGACGACACCCCGATCTGGTACGCGGGCAGCACCCTCGCCCCCGACCTCTCCCTCCCCAAGATCCGCCAGGCCCTCCCGGACACCACCGCCCCTCTGAGCGTCCAGGCAGCCCGCGCCAGCCGCCCAGAGGCAGCCCGCAGGCACGCAACCTCCCGCCTCGACCGCGCTCAGCACGCCCTTGCACGCGGCGCAGACGACGCCGCGGACGACCTCGCCGGGACCGGAGCAGTCCTCGACGCACTCGCCGCCACCGCGAACGATCCGACCCGCACCGAAATACTCCAGGCAGCAAGGGCGTTCGAGCGAGCAACACGAAGCCACGTCCGCGCCGAGAACGCCGACCTGCGCGCGCTGCGCGCCGCAGCCCGAGAGATCATCCACGCCGGAACCCCCCGCCGCGACGACGGAGCCGCCGCAGCAGCAATCCTCACCGCCCTCCTCCTCACCGTCGCCGCCGCCGCGCGGTGGCACGCGGCGCGCGGGCATGCCCAGCAGGCCGCCGCCGCCCGCTCGACAGCCCAACACCTGCGCTCCGCCTACCGCATGGCCGCCGCTTCCCCCATGGCCACCCTCCGGGGCCGCGCGGCCCACCTTCCCGCCGAGCAACGCGCCCGCCTCGACGCTGTCGTCGCCACCACACCGGCGGGCACCGGACATGGAACGCGCTCCACGCCGCCGATGGACGCCCTCACCGCCACCCTCGCCGAGGCGCAGGAGGCTGGCTACGACCCCGAGACCCTGCTGCGGGAGGCGTCCGACGCGCGTGAACTGCGTACTGCCGTGAGCGTCGAAGACGTCCTCGTGTGGCGCATACGCCGTCTCGCCCGCCTCCCCTCTCCTGACGGCCCAAACGACGACGCGGGCCGGGCCGCGAACCGCCCGCGCACAGCAAAGGAGCAGGCGGCCAGCCGCCCCAACCCGACGCGGTAAAGCCCTCGACACCGCGCCAAAACCCCTGCTAAGCCAGAGAACCGAGCAGAACGGAGCCTCCGTGAGAACCGCCACCGAGCCCACGGCCGATACCACCGAGACCATCAGCCACCGGCCCCTCCCCGCCCCTTCGCCGGACCCGGAACCGCGCCACGAGCCGGGAAGTGACACAGGACCCGAGGCGGTCCGCATCGTGGAGCACGCTGGCCAGTACGACCTGCGCGGCATGCCCGTGTGGTGCGCCGAGTGCGGCGCCCGCCGAGACTGGGCCTTCATCGGCCAGGGGCGGAACGTGTGGATCGCCTGCCGATGCGGCACGGTCTGGTACGAGCCGGAGATGGGCCGCCACGACATCGACGCCCTCTACCGCTCCGGCGGGACCACCTACCCGACGGTCAAGCAGGCGCTCCACGCCCTCGGGCGTGATGGCACCTTCCGGGGCCTGTACTTCACGTAGACGGTTCGCCCACGCTGCCTCGCTGGACAAGCAGCCCAGGGAAGAAACGACAGGGCCGCTCCGCACATGTGCGGAGCGGCCCTGTCGTCGGTCAGGAGAGCGCGAGCGTGAGTGCCTTCTTCGTGAGGCGGAAGGCGGAGAAGAGGCCACGCACCTCGCAGAGCGTGGGGCGGACGACCTCCGGCCAGTGATCGGGGACGGACGGCCAGGAGGCCAAGAGCACCGAGTCCTTGGCGAGACCCAGGTGTGCCTGGACGTCCCATCCGGAGTCGGCGCCCGGCTCCCACAGGAGACTCATCTGGCCGGGGAGCAGGGGGACTCCCCGAGAGCGCCACGCGATACGGATGGGACTGTCATGGGAGCGGGAGCGCTGAGGACGAGGGCTCCGTCACTTCCGTCCGGTACGCGGCGGGTGGCGTGCTGGTGCAGGTACAGGATGGGCTCCATTCTGGTCAGCCCCACGCGAGGGCCCGCGTCGCGGCGGGTGGCAGGTGGCCGTCCTGCCCGGCCTCGGCGATGTACGCGACGCCCCCGCTGACGACTATCGAGGGGTACAGGGTGTGCGCGAAGGGGAAGTCGGGCTGGATAGCCAGGCGGACCCGGAGGTATCCGGGAACCTGTCGGAGCGACGGCGATGAGGTCGTCGACGGTGTAGTCGTCGGGCACATGGAGGTCCTCTCGTGTGGGAGCTGAAGCCGGAGGACAGGGAGTCCTCGGCGTGATCGGACGTCGAGCGGGGTGTGGCCGGTGGGTGTTCAGTCCACAAGGGCGGTGACGGCGGTGACGGCGGTGACGGCGGTGACGGCGGTGACGGCGGTGACGGCGGTGAGGGGGGTGCCGATGCCGAACTCCTGCGTTCAGGGCTCATGGCCGGCAGAGGGCGCGGTGACGCGTACGTGGATGCCTCGCGCCCAGGCGCCGGGGTCCTCGGGGAGCCACCCGATGTAGAGCCGTCCGTCCGGCGACGTCGCGTGGACATCGGCAGGGCGCGTTTCCACGAGCGTCCGCGACGCACCGTGAGGAGGTCTAGAAGCGGACCCGCTTCGTAGTCGGGGGCGAGTACAGGGAGGGAAGATGGCATTTCGATTCGCCTTTCAAGTCGAGGGTTGACGAATGTCCGTAGAGCTCGTAACACGATCATGGTCGGGTCTTCTTGAGGCGCCGGTAGCAGATGAGGCTGCAGGCGAGGGAGACGAAGGCGTCGTGGAGTTCATCGGCAAGCTCCGCTACGTCGTCGAACAGACCTTCGACCTGCTCCACTCCACCGATGTTCGGTGATCCTTTGCGGGAGATGACGGGCGGGACGGGACGGGACTCGTCGGCGACGCGACGGAGCTCGTCGCGGTGGGGGTTCGAGTCGTAGCCTTTGTCGCCGAGCAGGGCGTCGGGTCGTCTGCGGGGCCGGCCGGGGCGGCCTGCGACGGGTGGGATGCCGTCGACCAGGGCGAGGGTCTGGGTGACGTCGTTGACGTTGGCCGCGGTTGTGATGTTTGAGCGGGGTGCCGCGCTCATCGCAGATCAGGTGGTGGTTGCTGCCAGTCTTCCGCCGGTCGACCGGCGACGGACCGGTGTCGGCGCCCCCTTTTTCGCGCGGATATGGGGACCGTCCACACAAGCACGGGACCAGTCGAGTTCACCGGCCGCGTTCAGCTCCGCGAGCAGGCCCCGGTGCAACTGGTCGAAGACACCTGCCTGCTGCCACCGGTCCAGTCGGCGCCAGCAGGTCTGCCCCGACCCGAACCCCAGCTCCAGGGGCAGGAGTTGTTAGGCTATGTCGTTGTAGAGGACGAACAGGATGCCCTGGAGGCAGAGCCGGTCCGACACCGGCCTCGGCCCCGGAGACCGCTCCGGCCACGGTGGCGGCAACGGCTCGATCAACGCCCACAGCCCATCGTCCACGATCCACGGTCGAGTACCCACGCCCTCACGAACGGCCGAATCATCACACCGGTAACGTCCTACCAGGACGATTCAGCAAGATCGTGTTACGAGCTCGTAGGTTGACATGCGTGCCGGGTGTTTGCGTAGTCCATTTCCGCTACCCGCGTCTTCTGGAGCGGAATAAGCGGACAGAAAGCCGGAGGCATCAAAAGCCCGCGCCGTCGGCCTGAAAGGCCGACGGCGCGGGCGGGCAAGACTTATTACCGGATCAGGATGCCAGGCCGAACTCGTCAGGGCCCGGCGTGTCGGCGGAGCCGCGGCAGGCCCACGGCGAGCAGCCCTCCTCCGCGCCGGTCTCCAGGTCCCCCTCGTCCGCACCGTCCAGGGTCAGCTGCTGGTTGAGCTGAGCGCGCTCGGCGCCAGTGACGTGGTCGATGGGTGCCTGTGCGAGGGGGATGCGGGACCGGTGGAGGAAGGCTTCGCCGAGCAGGGGGTGGCCGGACGCGGTCGCGTGCGCGGCTCCCTTGCGGATCTCGGCGTCAAAGGCGACGACGTCGTCCCACTCGGCCGGAGAGGCGCGGATGCGGCGCCACTGGCGGTTGCCGTGAAACGGGCACCCGAGGCAGGAACTCTTCGGAGTTCCGCCCAAACCGATCGCCGTGAGGTAACGCAGGCAGTCCTCGCGCGACCAGTCGAGGTCGATCAGGGGATGCCGGTTGTGCATGTACCGGACATCGGCATCCTTGGCGCGATGAAATTCATCGGTGGAGATCCCCACCCACTGCTCCACGAATACCGAGGCAGGAATGCGCTGCGGATACGGATATCCGAGAAGTTCCCGCACCTTCTTCTTGATCGGCTTTATTTTGTATTCGCCGGTACTTCTCTGCACTTCACCCTCATGGGTGAAGGCGGGTATGTGATTCGTCAAAGGGCCTCCGAGATGGATGGGATGGGGGTCAGGGGTGGGAGCGGCGCCGGCGACCGCAGGGCAGATCCCCACGCGTCGGTAAGATCAGCGCTCTCAATGGGGGTGCGATGCAAACATCTGGGCGGGGCGACGATGGGCAGAAGTACTCGCTGACCTCGGGCGAGGACGACAGCGACTTCTGGGGCTTCGCTCAGGAAGCGGAGGGGTTGTTCACGCCCCTGGCGGATGAAGAAGGAGCGCGCCGAGTGCACCTGGCGGGTTGCCTCCCGCAGGGTGGCCTACTGAGGTGCGTCGACCATGTCGGCAGTCGTCGTGCCGTGGCGGGGAACGCCTGGTTCGAGCTCCTCGATGGTGACGGTGCCACCATGGGGTCCTACTTCGTCAACGAGGTCACCGTCATCGACGTCAAGCCCTCCGCCAGTGGTGCCGGCCTCGTCGACCTCACGGTGACGCTCTGGTGCGAGAACGCCCTGCCTGGAGCTGAACGACCGTGGGAGCTGGTCCGCACCGGTCGCCTGAACCACACCGGAATGTGGCACGAACTCGCACCCGAGGACCGACACGCATGGCTGTCGGTGGCCCTATGGTCCCGGGAGTACCAACGCCAGGGGAAGCCCGATGCGCCTGCAGGCCAGGTGTTCACCTTGGATGGTCGACACATCGCTGACCGGGACACCTTCTACTGCGCGATCGGTGAGGCCATCAACGGACCCGGTGGATACTTCGGCTGGAACCTGGACGCTCTGGACGACTGTCTGAGAGGCGGCTGGGGCGCGACCACTCCGTTCACCTTGCGCTGGGACTTCTCTGCCGAGGCTCGGACGCGGTTGGCGGAACGCGTGCCCGCCGGTGATCGCGAGCTTGTGCTGTTCGACCTTTTCCTGGAGATCTTCGAGGAACGGGGTGTGAGCGTCATCCTTCGGTGACAGCTCGTTGCTTGTCGGCGTACTCCTGTGCGTGCTCCACCAAGTACGGAGATATGTGCACCAGGGAGGAGGTGAGCCAGCGACATCATCCCGCGGGCCTGGCGGCGGCAGGACGATGAACCTCCAGGATGACTGCGGTGCCTGCCACAGTGCGGTCCTCGTGCATGTTGATCTGCTGGCCGGGCTGGACGTGCGTCCAGTGGGAGGGAGTGAGGGGCACGAGGCGAACTGTGGCTCGCTCGCCGGGCTCCAGATACGGCATGTCCTCAACCCAGAGACGGGCAACGCTGACCGCACGTCCACCTGTGGGCGAGAGGTGGCCGATGTCCCACATGGGCCGCAGAACACCGGCGCCGGAGACTGGCGTTGTGCGTCGCGCCTCGGCGGCAGGACGGAGCGTCAGATCCGCCCGGATCACGCCGTTGCGGGTCTCGGAACACCGCCAATGGCACCAAGCTGCGCTCCGCTCAAGACGGAGCTGCTCAGCCGCGTCGGCAAGCTTCTCCCAGAACGCCAGAGGGAGCGAGCGACCGTCCCCCAGCTCCTCCAGCAGGCCCAGGGCAATCTCCCACTCGTCATGGACGAGGTAGTCCCAGATATCTCGCACCGTGATGTCGTTCTCGGTGGCAGTCTCTTCCGAAACCAGCAGGGAAGCTGACTCGAGCAGCCCAGGGACGTCCATGCGTTCATTGTCGACCATGTGAAAATCAGGCTGCGCTCGCCTGGTCTTGCTCGATGGCAGCGAGCCGGTTCTGGGGCCGTTGATGGAGATGGCGTCGCAGCCTGATCGCCAGGTCTTCACAGATCAGGCCAAAGGTGTCCTTCGGAGTAGTCGTGCCAGCCCCGGAAGAACCAGCTGGTCAGATCGCTGATTCGTTCCATGCAGTCCTCGTAGTAGGTCTCGGGGGTTGGCCGTGGGAAGTTCGGATGTGAGGTCCACGTCGGGACCCACGTTGCGATCTCATAGAACCCCTCGGCCAGCCACCGATCGAGCTTCTCGTTACCTTGAGACTGCTCGCACGCAACCCGCATAGCCCGTTCAAGGCGGGTGAAAGCAGAACGATCCCACTCCAGGTCCCCACGCAACCGCAGTAGAAAGCTCCCCTCCTCTGCGTCGAACTCCCGCTTCAGAATCTTCTCGATGGCCGCGTCCATGACGAGATCATGGCAGCCTCTGAACGGAACTTCGGCACGGCCCTGCGACGGTGAGGCAGTCATCCCGTCACCTACCCGGTGGTGCACGTAGATCTGTACTTGGCGGAGCACTCGGAGAGGTACGCCGAAATCGCTTCGAAGCATCGGTCTGGGGAACGTCACTCGGACTCCTCCGCACGGCGGCGTGCGGGGATGCCGAGGTGGACGGCCGGTCGCTGGGCTCGGCGTTGGGTCTCGTCGCGCTTCGCGCGGAGGAAGGTGAGGGTGAGGTCGGTGCCCTCGATCTCACCGATCCAGCCTTCGGCCTCGGCCTGCGTCCTGCGTTGCAGGAGGTCGGCTTCGAGCTCGGAGAGCCGGGCGAGCATCTTGGGATTGACGTGGAGCATCGGGCAGCGGATGCAGGCGTGTTCGTGCTGGCAGGGGGTGCCGTATGGGCGTCCGCAGGAGCCGAGCTCGACCTTGCGGCGGTCGAAGTGCTCCTCGAACTCGGTCCACTCCTGCTCGGTGGCGTCCCGGTACTCCTCCGAGGGCCGGACCTGGCGCCTCTTGTGGAGGTGGGCCTGGTAATGGCGGATCACGTCCTCGTCGAAGACGGCGACATAGCCGCGGGTGGTCTGGATGCTGAGGTGACCCAGCAGCGCGGCGCCGATATGGATGGGCAGGCCACTGTTGACCAGCTCGGTGGCGAAGATCCTCCGGAAGTCGTGCGGGGTGAACTTCAGCCCGCGGAAGCCAGGGTGGGTCTCGGCCAGGTCCTCACAGCGTCGGCTGATCATCTTCTGGATGGTGCCGGGGTTGAAGATCTTCGATCCGATCGCTCCGTTCTGGCGCTGGAAGAGGAACGGCATCGGCGCACTCCAGACCTTGTCGTGCGGGTCGTAGCGGCTGACCAGCGGAATCGGCCTTCCTCGCCGGCCATGGCGCCGGATGATCGAGGCGATGACGTGGAACAGCTCGGCCGACATCGGGATGACGCGCTCGCGGTCGGTCTTGGACGGTTCGATGACGAGCAGGGCGATGACCTCGCCGTTCGCGCGCTGATACTGGCGGATGCTGAGGTGGGTCAGCTCGCACAGCTCCTCGATGCGGACTCCGGAATGCCGCAAGGTCTCCACTGCCGCCCAGTCCCAGAAGGCAGCCTCCTCCTCCGTGCCGATATGCCTCAGCTCACCGGAGTCCAGGTCCAGCACACGGGTGGGAACGGCGTCGCCGTGCCGGAGCCTCTTCTGGTCCGATTCGCTGATCACCCGGCGGTAGGCGTTGCCAGCGTATGTGAACTCCTCCCCGTCGGCGGCCTGGTCGGCGCGTTCGAGCAGGAGCCGGGCATGGTCGTAGCGGGACTCGACGTGCTCGACCAGGACGGGCAAGAGCGGCTGGCGCTGCCGGGTGCGGTCCGCGGAGCGTTCGGTCCCCTTCCGCCGGCGGACGCCCAGACCGTGGAATTCACCAGGTGGGACGGGACACGGCGCGACCCAGGCTGCCCAGCGTTCGGGTTCAGCAGCAGCCCAGGTGTGCAGGTCGTAGTAGAAGCTGCGGACCGAGATGACGATGTCGTCCTGGCCCCGTCGGTGGGTGCCGTCGTCCTTGAGACGGATCGTCTCGCGCCAGCGCGTATAGAGGTCCGGTGCGATCCGAAGGCCCTGCTGGCCGGGGTTGAGCTGCTCGATCTTCACCCAGAAGTGCTTGACCAGCAGGAGCGCGAGCTGCTTCAGGCTGGAGTAATCGAGATCCGCTCGGCGCCGGCCGAAGTAGTCGATCAGCAGGCCGCGGACGGCCTGGTCACGGATCCCGTACTGATCGACGAGCTCCTCGATGGTCCGCTGGCCGCGCATCATCGCCGCCCGCATAGTCGTCGGCGTGGAGGCCGGGAACCGCCCCATCGTGATCAGGGCCGTCCACATCCCGTGCCCGAACAGGCGGTTTGAGGCCGGTTGCCCGGGCTGGAGGCGGCAGCGGGCCAGCCGGTTGTCGTGCGCGTACTGGAGGATCGACTCCGGCGTGACGTCGGCCAGCGCGACGCCTTGGTAGGTCAGGAGCGTGCACATGTCGAGCACTGCCTCCCGCTGGTGCTTGAGCCGCAGCTCCTGTGCGGCGATGTGCTCCTCGAAGGTGACCAGCAGCGGGTCGTTCTGCGCGGAGATGAACAAGGGCGTGAAGTTGTTCAGCTGGTTTTGCCGGAAGGCGAGCATCGTGGGCTGGACGACGCGAAGGCAGAACAGCGTGCGGACCCCCGGGGTGACCGCGAGGCCGGTCGTCCGGCGGGCACCCAGACTGTTCGCCTTGATCAGCCCCTTGCCCAGAGGGCTGGCGTCCCACCGGTCCTGCCAGGTGTGCCCCGGGTGGGTGGACAGGTACTGAAGGATGCCGCGGGTGGCCTGGGCGCGCTGGTGCCGGGTAACGGTGGAAGCGTCTTCCCAGACGTCGAAGGCCAGCTTGGAGATGTGGTTGATCGACGCTGCAGACAGTTCTCCGTGCGGTCGCGGCGGCGGCTCCGAGACCGCAGGCTGCGGCTTCATCGGGCCGCCCACGAACCTGCTGGGAAAAGTGAGCCCCTCCACGATGGGCCCGTGACGGCGGCTGACACCGGTGGTCGTGCTGGACCTAGCCACCGAACACCACCTTGATGTCATCCGCGGAGTACCCGGTGGGGTAGCTCGTCGCCGGCCGCGGCGTGCTGTAGTGCTCCGCGAGCTTGTCGAACATCTCCTCCACCCGCGCCGTCAGGTAGCGGCTGGTGGTCTGGATGTTGGCGTGCCGCATGATCGCTTGGACCTCGACCGGCGTGAGCTTCCCGCCGTTGGCCATCCGGGACGCCGCCGTGTGCCGAAGGTCGTGCAGGGTCCAATTCGTGCCCAGCAGCTCGTTCGCCCGCTGCATGATCCGGCGCATCGCCCAGTAGGACAGGGGGCGATCGCTCCCGCGACGAGTTCGCCAGACCGACTCGCCCCGTGCCGGCGTGCCCGCTTCGTCGAGATACCGGGCCAGCCGGACGAACGCCTGCGGCGAGGCCGGCACCGCTTCCCTCTCCCGGGTGCCCTTGGAGATCACGTAGATCCGCTGGCCGGCCCAGTCGATGTCGTTCACCCTCACCCCGAGCAGTTCGACCGCGCGGGCGCCGCTGGATACGTAGAACTCCAGCAGGGCTCGGTCACGCTCACAGCCCATGCGATCGAACAGCTCGTCCCACAGCCGGTCGGGAATCGAACGGGGCGGCCGGTCGGAGACCTTCTGCCGCAGCCGGGTCCGCCCCACGACCGCCCGCGGCTCCAACGGACTCCGGTGCGCAAGGGCATGTCGGCGCTGCGGCGAGATGGGGACAGGGTTGACCACCGGCCCGTTGCCCTGGTGGGTGTGGAACCCATAGAAGCCGCTGACCACCGACAACGCATGGTTGATCGTTCTGGGCGCGTATCCGGCACGGAGCGTCGGCTTGCCGGTCCTGAGGTTCACCGACCCGGGCACGTGTCCGCCCGGTTGAGTCCGCCGTCGCTGCGGATTCGAGGCCGTCCGCAGCCACCCCGCCAGCACCGCGACCTCAGCCTCGGTCGCCTTCTCCCACGTCACCCCCAGCAGCCACAGCAGCCGGAACCACCGCAGTAGGCCGTACCCGTAGCTGCGTACCGTCAGCGGACTGCAGTCGTTCAGTGCCAGATCCCGCAGGTAGGCGGTAGCCGCCTCGATCTCGTCGTCGTACGCGTTCACGACGATGTACGGCGGGTGGACGCCCCGAGCGGGGACAACGGCCCCCACCCGGGGCAGCTCCGCCCGCCCCTCGATCAGTTCCTGTCGCAGTTCCAAGGTGTTCCTCCTCGTCGATCGCACTGACCATCACGTCGATCAACGAGGGGAGTTGGTGCAGATAACTGTGCACTGGCGTCGGGCCATTCCGGGCCTGCCGTCCGCGTTGCGAATATGGAGTGGCATGCTCGCGAAACGGTGGCTGGGATCGAGGGCGTCGGCGCGAATATTGCCGGAAGAGACGCGGAGGACGGGGATTCCTGCCGGTCGTGCGATCTCCTCCTCGATGCGGTCAAGGTGCGCGTAGACGGCCTGCGGTTCCCAGCCGGTATCAGCGAAAATGGCGTAGTCGGCCTTGGGGAGGATTCCCTTGGCGGACAGGGCGAGCATCGTGGTGGACTGGACTCCGGCACCCAGGGAAATGATGTGGAAAAAGGGGTCAGTGATAGGAGGCTCCATTCGGAAAGGGGAGATGCCGGGTGGCGCGTTTACCTCCGACGCTGGACCGGGCTCTTTACCACTGCGGCAGCGGTCGGCGGCTCTGCAGGCTCTTGCACGTGCAGGGCGAGGCGGCCCTCAGTCGTCACGCGCACGCTCTGTGACCCGAGGGGGAACGTCCTTGCGCCAACCACGACGAGGCCATGCGTCCGCAGGGCCTGGAACGGCTTCGGGTGGACGGTGTGGGCCCGCATGGATCGACGCGCCGCGAGAGAAGCTGCTCACCTTGGTGTCGTGGCGGGCGATCTTGCAGAGGCGGCGTACTGGGCTGCCGTCAGGGTGGGAACAGCGGGGCGCCGACCGTCGCGGTGCAGCGGCAGAGCGGCTCGTGCGCGGATCGGGGTGGGGCAGCGAGTCACGGAGCATGCCGTTGCGGGACGGGGCGCTTGCCGCGGTGTAGTGGTCGTTGGGGGCGTAAGCGGCCGAAGACAAGGCGGGCAACTGCCGGGGACTGGTGAGAGGCCGCGCGGCGCAATGCCGCGCTGACGCTTGAGTGCGGCCCGGTCATCGGCGTGTCGAAGCACCGGCAGACGGGCGGGGCAGTGACCAGGGGGTGACATGTTCGACGTGGCTGAACTCCGGTACTGCGGGCGGAACTCGCACGGCATTCTCGCGTCGTGGTGCGTCGGGTGCAGGTGCCTTCCGGGAGAGGGGGCGATGCGGGGCCGCTGCCATCCGGTCGTGAGGTTTCGGCCGGTTCCACGAGGCGATCTGGTCGAGCAATCCGGGGGCGTCCACCCCGGCACGGGTGACGAAGAGGTTGCCTCGGGCGCGAAGACCTCCGTTGTCTTCCACGAGGATTCCACTCGCGCAGAGCCGGACGACTCCGTACTGGGCGCTCACGTAGGGCAGATCAAGTGCGTGCGCGAGCTGAGCGATGGTCGCACCCGGGTTCGAGGTGAGGTGGTTCAGGAAGGGCGCCAGGTGCTTGTACGCGAGGTGGTGGAGAGCGTCCTCGACGCGCTCGGCTTCCGGTGCGGGAGGGGCGAGCAGGTCGTGCTGGCGCGACCAGTCCCCGAGTGCGGTGTGGACGTCGCGAAGGCTGGCCCCCAGGGGGGTGAGGGCCACGGGCTTGCGCGGCGCCGCGGATTCGATGAGTCCGTCGGCGGCCATGCGTGTCAGCCGCTTGGCGAGGACGCCGTTTGGGACGAAAGGCAGGTTCTTTGCCAGGGCGCCCGGCTGGAGGGGGCCGTGGTGCTCCAGGGTCTGCACAACCCAGGTCGTCCACCGGGGGGCGATCTTGCTGATTGCCTGTCCGGCGTCGGTCGCTTGCTTCGTCGGCTGGGGGCTCATGCGACGGTCTCCGTTCGGGAAAGCAGTGCGCGGACGAGGTGGGGAAGGGATTCGGGGCCGCCGGGCGCGAGGTTCTCCGGGCTGTGGAGTGCCTCGGCGTCCTCCCGGAGTCCGGCGGCAATCTCTTCGCACTCGGTGTCCAGCCGGGCCCCGGCCTCAAGGGCGGAGGCGAGTGCACCGGCGTAGCGATCGGGCGCGATGTCGCACAGGGCGGCGGCTGCCCGGACGGAGGCGAGCGGGAGCGTGTGGGGCGCGGTGGCGGTCGACGCCGGGAGGGGAGGGGAGTCGGGGGAGCCCTCGGGCAAACCGGTGTTGTCGCAGATCGTTTCGACGGCGTGAATCAGGGTGGTGAGGGATTCGGTGTACCAGCCGAGGGCCGAGGCGAGGCTGGACAGGGCGAAGAGGTCCGCGAGGGTACGACCTGGGTTGTCGATGAGGGTGTCGAGCTGCTCGGACAGGTGGGCTGCCACCTGCGGGCCGGCGGCCAGGGGGCCCAGGACGGGGTGGAGGTAGGAGCGCGTGGGCGGGGTCGGGTAGGGGGCCGTGAGGCTTGCGGCCACCTGGTCGGCTGCCTCGTTCAGAAGGTCGGCCAGTTCCTCGGTGGTTGAGAGTGCGGGCACGGATTCTCGTTTCAGCGGTTGCGTGCGGGGGCTGCGGAGGGGTGCAGCTCGGTGCGGGGCGAGGCAGCGGCCTGGCGGCCGGTCCGCGCGCGCAGGGCGTGGGGAGAGCGAGCCCGCGCCGCGGCGAGCTGCTCCGGGGAGGGGGCGTCTCGTTCGTTGATCCGGTCGAGGCGGAGCTGGGCGTCGCGGTAGACGGTGTAGCCCCTGCGGGGACCCGCCGCGATGAGGAATACCTCCTGGTCGTGGTGAAGGTCGTAGCGGGTGTCCCGGTACTCGACGACGAGTCGCCACCGCGCCTCGGGATCGAGGACGACCTTGTGGGCGCCGTCGAGCGCGCCTCGGAGCGGATGGGCTGTGCCTTCGCCGTGGACCAAGCGCTGCAATTCCAGAAGGGCGCGATCGCGGATCCCTTCCGGCAGCCTGCGCAAGTCGAGCAGCGCGTCGGGGTGCGCGGCGAATCCGTACCGCGCCGTCACAGCGACCGCCCACGCTCGCGCGCGCCTTGCGGCGCGGGAACCTCGCCGTACGCCGGGACGCTTGAGGAGTACGAGGAGCGGCTGCGGGCTGCTCGGACCCGCAGGTCCGGCGAAGGCGGGGGCGGGAGAGGGGTACGCCGGTCGCCGCGGAGCCAGGCCCGTGCGGTGGTCGTGGACGCGAACGCGCCCTCCTTGAGGGAGTAAGTGTCGGCTCGTGCCGTCTCCAGGAAGACCCGAAGGGGGCGCGCGCGGGCGGTCTTGTCGATGCCCATGACCCAGGACTCATCCTGCCCGTGCCATTGGTCGAGGATCCGCAGACGGCTCCGGCGCAGCCGGTTCTCGGCGATGACCGTGAAGGGGTCGCCTGGCCGGGGCAGTCCGTCGGCGAGCCGGACGGCAGCGGCGCCGGGGCAGCCGTGTTCGATGAGCCATGCCTGTGCGAGAGGAGCCAGGGTGTGCCGCTGGTGCTCCATGCGGAACAGGCCGGCCTCGGGCGCCCGCTCGACCCGGGCGGAGAGCAGGGGCGGTTGGCCGGCGACGGCCCACCCGGCTGAGGTGTCGTGGAGCAAGTACCACGACGTCGTGCCGGTATCGGTGGTGTTCTCGTGGTGCTCCGTGAGCGGTTCGAGGTCTGTCTCCAGAGGAGCCTTGATGGAGAAAAGCGTTGCCCCTTCGTCGGGGACGAGGCCCTCCAGGCCGAAGGAGAAGCCGGTCTTCACGCGTCCGCCAGGTCGGCCGGGGACGGAAGGAGACGGTGGGCTGGACGGGCGGCGTTGGTGGTGCACGCCGCGAACGGACCGTCCGAGGAACGAAGTTGCGCCATGACGTGGTCAAGGTGGTCGCGGTGCCAGACGGCCGGCCCCGTCAGGCCCGCCTCAACGTCGGTGAGCGACTGCCAGGCCAGCCACAGCCCGTGGAGCCGGGCAACCGCCTCGGGGTGCTCGCGCCAGTCGGGGCACCACGGTCGCGCGGCGCTGATCTCCCTGCCGTACACGGGAAGCAGGAGGTACTCGACCCAAGCGGTGAGCCCCTCCAGCTCTCGCGCGTACTCCTCGCCCCCGAGTGCGAGGATGAAGAAGGACTCGCCCTCCTCCTCGCCTTCCACAAGCGGCTCCAGGGCGGGGACTGCCCCGTCGGCGCCACCCGAGACCCGTTCGATCTTCCGCTGGAGCGCGGAACGGACGTCCGCCAGCTCGTCGTCGTCCAGACGCACCTCGTCCGGTATCGGATCAGGTTCGACGTTCTCCGCTGTCAAAATCTCCTCCTACGGCTCGGGTGGGCACAGGGTCCGCAGAAACCGCGGTTTGGCCATGCCGTGGGGGAGGAGGTAGAGACGGTCGCTACCGCACCGCGTGCTCGCCGTGCGCGCAGGCGAATTCCGGCACGAGGAGGCGCAGAGCCTCCTGGGCCTGCTGGGGGACGACGCCGTTGCCCAGCAGTGTGAGGGAGGCCGGACGCCCGAGCCCCGGTGCGTGCGTGACCCAGCCCTCTGGGAGGCCCTGCATCCACTCCACGAACTCGGGCCGCAGGCGGCCCTCGACGGTGGGCGCGGGCGCGGGACGAGTCAATCGCTCCCACCGGGTGATGGCAGCGTCGTACGGGCCCCACTGCCGCTCTGGCCCGGGTTGCGGCACGGAGCCGAGTTGCTGGTGCTGCGAGGGCAACTCGGTTTGCCCGGCGTCGACCTGAGCGCGGCTACCGCGCCGGGCAGGGCGGGGTCGCCTCGTCCATACGCCTGCCGGGGGGAGCCTTTCGGGCCGTCGCTGGCCTTCGGCGTCGGGAGAAGGTGCTCGACCTCGTCCTGGAGGTTCGGTCCGTGGCCCCCGGCTCGACGGCGATCGGGGTGCTGGCTCCCCCCGTTCGAGCCGAGGTTGCTCGTCGGCGTCTTGAAGAGAGTGGCTGGGCCGGGCGACGAGGAAGACCCGCTCGCGTCGGTGCGGGGCACCGATCGCGGAAGCGGGTAGCACGAGCCATCGAGCGTCATACCGGAGGTCGGCCAAGGAGCCGAGTACGGCGCCGAGTGCCCGCAGACCAGGATCTGCCTGGTCTCCCATGCACCACGGGCAGGGTTCCAGGTCGCGAGAGGGGGCGGCGGGGGAGGTGAGGAGTCCTCGGACGTTTTCGATCACCACCAGGCAGGGGCGGAGGGCCTCGATGGCGCGCGCGACGTGCAGCCACAGGCCCGAGCGGGTGGACGGGGCAAGACCGGTACGCGGACCGGCGACCGAGACGTCTTTGGCAGGGGAAACCAGCAGTCAGCACGCATACGGATGGAAATTCGGCCCAGGGCACGGTGCGGATATCGCCCAGGTTGGGTACTGCGGGCCAGTGGCGCTCCAGGACGCGTGAGGCAGCGGGATCGGTCTCCGCGTGCCAGATGACCTGGCCGTGGAAGTAGTCCTCCACGGCCAGGTCCAGGCCGCCGTAGCCGGAGCAGAGGCTGCCGACCGGGCGCGCGCAAGTCGTCGAGGCTCGTGGGGGCGGTTCGCGTGGGGGCGAGGTCATCGCGCGTGTCCCTCCTTCGAGCGCGCTGAGGGGTGTGAGGAGGGCTTGGCTGCGGCGCTCGTTGCAGCGGGGCGACTGCGGGCGCGCGCGAGGCCGGGCTGGGCTGCCTCGCGGATCTGCTCTTCCCGCGTCCGGCCGACGGCGGGAGGCATTCCCGTGCGCGCCTGCTCCCGCCGGTTGCGGGGAGAGGAGATCGTTTCGAGAGCCAAGCGCCCGTGGTGCACGAGCCGGGCGGGGGAGTACCGGATATCACCGGCCATGTTCTGCACGCGGTCGGCGGCGAGATCGATGGCCCGGAGCAGGCCGGAGGCGAGAACGCGCTCGCCTAGCCAGTCGAGCGAACCCGCTGCCGGTCCCCGGCTGACGGCGTCGAGGCGGCGGCGGTTCTCGGGCGACAGCAAGTCGCGCCGACGGACCTCCCACGTCAACGTCAGGGTGTCGACGGGCTCTCCACGGTGTGCGAGAGCGCGTGCGCAGGTGAACAGATCCCCGTACGCGGCGAAGTCGCCGGGTTCGAGCCAGGAGATCGCCTCCAGCCCAGAGGCCCTTCCCCGTTCGAGTGCGGCGAGAAGGTCACGTTCGTGCTCGACGGGGAGGTTGAGCGGCGAGTGCACCGCGTCGTCGAGGGCCGGCGCGTGCCCCCTGGCCCGGGGAGGTGCGCCCCACCGCCGTCCCACGGCGTCGAGGTGCTCGGCGAGGGCGTCCACGCGACGAAGAGCAGTGCTCAGTGCTGTGTCCAGGCCGGAGCGGTGCACCTCCCGCGCGGCTTGTCGTGTGGCCGTGGCGTGGCGCAGTACGGAGCGGTGGAGCGAGCCTTCGAGGACCATGCGCCCGTAGACCGGAGCGTGGTCGACGTACGGGCAGGAAGCGATCAGGTCGTGGAGGTACGGAGCCGAGAGCCCGCGCACGCGCCGCTGAGCCTCGCCGAGGATCGCCTGCGGCCAGGCGAGGGTGACCGGCTCGGCCTGCGCCTCGGTTGCCTTCGCGGGGGCCATGGCCTGGGCGGCGGCGAACAGGGCGGTGTGGTGGGGGGAGTGGAAGTCGTCGGGATGCAGCCAGGAGAGACGGTCGAGTTGGGAGGGTGAGAGCAGGACGGCCCCGAGCAGGGCCTGCTCGGCGCGCAGCAGCGGGTCGACCCACGGCGTCATGCGGGCGTGTTCCACTTCGGCGGGGCCGGCCAGCTCAGGGGTGGTGTGGTCATGAGCACGCTCCGAAGTCGTCCTGGGTGAGCTTGGCGAGGGCCCGGTCAGTGATGGATGCGGTCGCGGCGTCCGAGGCGGGCCCGAGGGTCTTGGCCGAGGGCTCCGCGTACCAGGGCTTGAGATCGATGAGCGCGATGCGCGTACCGGTGGCCAGAACCAGCGCCTTGCCCTTGGGGAGGGCGCGGATCTGGTCCGGGGGGAGGATGCGCTCGGTGCGCAAGCTCACCGAGGTTGACGTGCCGCTCTCGGAGCGCGAGACGGAGGTCGTCTGCACTTCGTGCTCGCCGATGGCCCGCGAGAGCTGGTCCGCGAAGTCGATGTCGTCGATGCCGGAGCCGACCAGCTTGATCGTCGCGGCCGACCAGAGGGCGTCCATACCGTTGTCGCCCCACACGCGTTTCCCCTGCTTGTAGCTCTGCAAGATCGTGATGGGGAGTACGCCTCGGCTGCCCAAGTGCGAGTAGAGATCGGGGAGATCGCTGATGCGGCAGACGTTCGCGGCTTCGTCGAGTACGCACAGGGCGGGCGGGTCGAGCCTGCCTCCGCTGCGCTCGGCGACGGCGACGGCCGCGCGCATCACCGAGTCGGCGGCGGCGGCGATGATCGCCGCCGCGCTCCCGCCCCCGTCCTTGGAGAGCAGGAAGAGGGTGTCCCGGGACTGGGCGAAGTCGAACGGCCGGAACTCGGGCAGTTTTGCCGAGCGGGTCACCCACGCGGCGATCTCCGGTTCGAGGAGGCAGCTCGCGTACTGACGGGACGTCTCGTAGATCCCGTCCCGGGTCTCGACGGCACCGGAGACGGTGCCCTGGAGCTGAGCGGCCACGGCGTGGTGGCCGGCGTCGGCCAGCAGGTCGACGGGGGTGCGGTCCGAGGGCGAGGCGAGCCAGGCGAGGACATCGGTCACGGGCCGTCCGGCGGAGGCGGCGGCGAGGAAGAGCGCCGCCAAGGTGTTGCTCGCGGCGGTCGACCAGAAGTCGTTGCTGTTGTTCTCGTCCACCGACGCGGCCACGAAGTGCCCCGCCAAGCGCTTCGCGCCCGCCAGATCATGAGCGGAATCGAGGATGTCCCACCACATCCGCCGGGGGTAGTGCGCGATCTGCTGGGGATCGAGCGTCCACACGGTCCCCACCGCAGCCCGCGCGTCGAACGTCGTGGTGAAGGCATCGCCGCCCGCCTTGTTCGAGGTGAGGACCACCGGCCCGGGGGCATCCAGCATCGCGGGGATCGCCAAGCCCGTCGTCTTGCCGGAGCGCGGAGCCATGATTGCGACGATCACGTCCTCCCAGCTCGCGCGCACCTCGGCGCGGCCCAGGACACCGAGACGGACGCCCCGGTCCGCGGCAGGTACCTCTTTTCCAGCTCCGGTCCTTCAGGCTCGGGCGGAGCGCGATCGCCCGCCGCGCGATCGCCTTGCCCGTGAGGGCGGCCACGTCCTTGCGCGAGGCCATCCCCTGGCGGCGACCGGAGGCGAAGCGCGCCCAGAGGAGGGCGGCGAGCCCGGCGAGAGCGACGGTGAGAACGGCGGGCACGATCCGGACGCCGACCAGGAGCGCGAGCGGAGGCAGCCGCGGCCAGAGGACGTCAGGGTGGAGCGCGGCCTCCACGGGGGCGAAGGGCGACCAACCACGCTGCCCAAGCGCGAGGTTGACGGCGTTCCCCACGAGGTAGGCGAAGGTGCCGTACGTGAGGCCGGCGCCGACGGCGCCGAGCAGCGTGACAAGAGCTGCGTCGGTGCCGGTGGCGGAGGTGGGCGGGCGAGGGGTGCGCAAACGTTTCTCCAGGTGGGCTGGCGACGGGGGCGTGCTGCCTGCTGCGGTCTGCACATCAGAGGTCCCATACCGGTACGAGGGCTGAGGGTGGTCCCGGATCGGCGCCCGCGCGGGACCGGCTCTTCTACTGCGCAGGCTCGGGTTCGACGTGGAGCACGAGCGCGGCTTCTGCCGCGTCCCGTGCGGTGACGGCGTCGGTGAGCGTGGGCCCCGAGGTGATGAGGTAGCCGATGCGCGCCTCGTCGAGGGAACCGTTCGGGGGGAGCGCGACCCGGTCTCCGGCGTCACGCAGCCAGCCCCACTCGCCAAGGCGGCCCGCACCGCTGCCCCTGGGAGGAAGGGCGTTGAAACGCCGCTCGGTGAGGGTGCCGGAGGTCTTGGGGTAGAGGAGGCGTACGGCCGCCGCACCGTGGCGGGTCGGCATGAGGTCGGGCGTCATGTCCGCCGCCACCGAGGCGGCAATGCCCGGGAGGTCAAGGCCAGTCGCCCGGCACACCAGGCGTCCGATCCAGTCGCCGCCGATACGTGCGTTCACCTCGATGATGCGCGGCCCGTTCTTCGTGACGCGCATCTCGACGTGCGAGATCCCGTCCGTCACACCGAGCGCCGCGAGGGCCTGCCGGGCGACCGGGGAGACGAGGGGAAGCAGCGAATCGTCGCGCTCCACGGTGTGGCCGACCTCTTCGAAGAAGGGCGCGAACGAGACCTCCTTGCGAGTGACGGCGAGAGCAACGGTCTCGCCCGCGAAGGTCATGCACTCCACCGAGATCTCCGGCCCGTCCAGGTACTCCTCGACGAGAACGCCGTGCCCTTCGGGGCCCTGCTCCCCGGCTCCCGCATTCGCGAACTCCCATGCCTCGGCCAGCGCTTCGGGCCGGGAGGCCTTGATCACGCCGATGCTCGCGGCGTGGGAGGCCGGCTTCAAGACGACGGGGTAGCCGATGGTGGCGGCGGCCTGGGCCGCCTCGTGCACCGACTGGACACGCACCGACCGGGCCGAGGGCACTCCGGCCTCGGCGAACAGGCGCCGGGTGGTTCCCTTGTCCCGGCAGGCGAGCATCGCCTCGACGGAGTTGCCGCGCAGCCCGAGCCGTTGGGTGAGGGTGGCGGCGGGGACGAGAGCGTATTCGTCCCACGTCAGCACACCACCGATCTCATGACGTGCGGCAATGGCCAGACCGGCGGCGACCACGGCGTCGGCATCACGCGGGTCGGCGACCTCGTGGTCGACGACGAGGTCGCCGACCAGCCCGGCAGGAGGCGCGGCGTCGATGACGACGAGTTCATGCTCGGCGGCGGCCGACTCCCAGCAGTAGCCACGGTATGTCTCATCCGTCCCGCCCACGATCACGAGGACGGGCAGAGCGGAGGAAGAGAAGGGCATGGTGATACTCCAAGTTCCTTTTGCGGGTGGGTATTTCAGAGCGCGGTGGTAGGGGCGTCGCTCGTGCGTAGCCGCCACAGCGCGCCCCCGAGCACGAGGCCCTGGACGAGAGAGCAGACGGCCACCACGGTCCCCAGGTGAGAGGACGGGACCGCTCCGACGACGAGGCCGGCCACGGGGAGGGGCACGAGGACGCAGATGATCGACGCGGAGAGGGTCGACGCGAAACCCGAGGCCGGGATGAGCCGAGCGCGAAGGGTCCGGAGCACCACGGTCAGGCCGCCCTCGGCGGCCATCATCACCGCCACCGCCCCCGCGTAGGACGCGAAGTCCGGGGCCACGGCGACGGCGAAGCAGCCGGTGGTGCAGAGCCCGGCCGAGGCAGCTCCCACAGGCCATATCCCCCAGCGGGTGATGAGCCGCTGAGCAGCCCAGACGACGCCGAGCGAGCCGAGTGCCGCCAGCGTCCACACGAGACCGAGGTGCGCGGCCGACCCGTCGAAGCGCTCGACGACCACGATCGGCGCGCCGGCCTGCACGAGCCCGGTCGCGGCATTCGAGGCCGCCAGGCCGCCGACGAGCCACAGCAAAGCGGGTATCGAGCACAAGGTCCGCCAGCCGTTTCGCAGCCCGCCTCCAGCGCGATGAGGCGCGGTCAATGCTTCCGTCTGCTTCGGCGTGAGGCAGCTCGTCGCGAGTGCAAGAGCGGTGACGCTCAGGAGGAGAGGCACCGGTCCCGCGAGGAGGAGCAGCCCACCGAGAGCCGGCCCCGCCAGACCTGCCCCCATGTCGATCCCGGTGAGACCCGCCTGCACCCGGTGCGGGACGGACGCGTGGCGCGCCGCCTCCGCGCCGAGCGCTTCCGAGGCCACGTACCCGATCTCCGCGAGCAATCCGCTGAGCGCGCCGAGGACGAGCACCGTCGCCGTACGGCCTCGGTCTTCGTGCACACCGAGGAGGACGGCCGCAGCGCCGCACAAGCAACCGGCCCGCACCAAATTCCCCCAGCGAAGAATCCGCGCGGGGCCGTACCGGTCCGCGAGGCCGCCCGCAATTCCGAAGGCCCCGATCCGGGGCGTCCACTCCACGGCGAAGACGAGCCCGGTGAGCGCGGGCGAGCCCGTCGTGAGCAGGACCAGCAGCGGGATCGCGTACGTGATGAGCGCACTCGCCAGGGCGTCCGACCCCCGCACCGCGTACAGCCTCGGACGGGAAAGGGAGGTGAGAGCGACGGTCACCGCACACATCCGCCTCGTCCAGCCGCAGGAGGCGGGATCGGGGGAAGAGCGGGTTCGCCTGCACCACGTCCGCTGTTCTGCACCTGCGAAGCACGGACTGCCACGTCCCGGGCCGGGTCGAGGGAGGCGGTTTCGGCAGGCACGCTCTTGAGGTCCTCCGCGATGGACCAGAGGAGATCGGCCGCACCCTCAAGGCGATCCGGCAACTCGTACGCCTCGGGGGCAAGATCCTTCACCTGCTCGGCCGCCGCCTGCACCGCCTCCTGCACGCGCACCAGCGCACCGTGTTCGGGGTCGAGGAGCTGGCGGAGGTGATCGCCGAGGGCGACGGCGCCTTCGGCGCCCCGTACGGCATCCGACAGATCCCGGATGCGGTCCCCGAGCGGGTGGAGACGCTCGCCGAGGCCGGGAGAGAAGCGGACCTCGTAGCGGGCCGTAGTAAGCATGTCCACGGCGTGGGCGGTGGTCGAGTCCCGGAGGGACGGCTCCATCTGTGCCGCCAGCCGGTGCCGAAGGCCGTGCCAGTCCGAGTGGCGCTTGAACCCCGCGCGCTCCAGCAGTTGATGGGCCAGGGTGTCGCCGCCGAGGGCGACGACAGCTCCGGTCGGCTGCTGAGTGATCGTGATCGACAACATGAACTCCCGCCGCGCGGCACTGTGAAGGCCCTGTGCCTGAGACCGCGTTGGGGGAGAGGATCCGGAGAAAGCGCGGTTTGGCCATGCCGAAGAAACCTGGTAGAAGCCCCGAGGACTCGCATTAGGGAAAATGCTTCCCTTCTCCTCGAAAGCGGCAACTCTTTCCAGTCAACTTTGCCGTCACTTGGCGTACGTATCCGTCCCCACCCTCGTGAAGCACCTTGCTCCATCTGGGCCTCCCTTGATCGCGAAGTGAAGGTGTTGCTGACCTGAAATTTGCTATGCAAGCCCTTCCATCTATCGGGACGTGTCGTCGAGGTGATGGCATAGGAGGCGTCAGCAGGCAACGACAGAAGGGCATTCGTGACTAATAGCCGAAGAACGAATTCCGAAGGCGTGTGGCGGCTATTCCTGCTTTTCGTGGCAGGGCTTCTGGTGGTCGCTACTGCCACCGACGCCAGCGCCGGTTCTCAGTCGGCTTCCGTGCGAGGGCACGGAAACAGGCAAAGCGTACGGCCGTCGCAGGAGAATACTCCGGGCTCCAATGAGGTGGCGTCTAAGCCAGGGCCGAAAAGTCTCCGGGCCCGCGAAAACTGCAGCTCACCCGATCCCGCTGGACGTGGGACGTGCTGGAGTATATCTAGCGAGGGTAGCTCCGGCATGCTCGCTCGTCATCCGTCGAATGCGGCGGCAATCGCATATCCTGAATGGTGTGCAGACGCCATAGGGGGAGTTCGGGGTGTGCGGACGAAGGTCTGCGAAAGCACCCCTAACGCGCGGTTTCAGACCTATAAGACCGTAGACGGCGTACGGACAGTGACAGGCGAGGCGAACATCGTCGTCATCAGCTATTCGTACGGTGACACCGGCCTGTCCACGATCGGCCACGCTCTGACTCTCTCTGCAACATCTAGTTGGGGCGACACAACCGGCGCGACATACACGGCCGTGGCGGAGAGCGTTGACAGCAAGTGCCCCTTGGACGCTCCTAGCAGCTTCACCGGAGCCGTCTCCCCTCTCAACACATGGGGCGAAGGGGAGGCATTCTTCGCTAGCACCGCCACTACGTCGGGAGATGTTGAGTATTGCCCCACCAGCTGGGGCGTAACGTTCACGGCGCCCGGTTATGCGGAGAGCACAACGGGGCATTTCAGCTTCGATGAATTCCGGTGTGACAACGCAACTGAGGGGCGAACGGCCGCTGGCTGCGTCGTCCCGTGGTACGCGTCCACGCTCTACTATCCGAGTGCCACTTACCCCGAGCTGGCCTCCCATGTGGCTCGTGCTCAAGCGTCGGGTCTCCCTGGAGCGACTTTCGACGCCCCCCTGACTCGCCTCTATAATGGGACATCGTCGGAGCTAAATCGGCAGATGGCATGCGGGGATGCCCCGAGTGTTACCGGTAAGTCCTGCGACGAGTACCCGATCGCCCTCTCGGAGCAAGGTCTGGCCTTTGGTGGGACGCGTCGAACATTCTCCGGCTGCTCCATGGCCGGCGTGCCGTCCGGAACCGGCCCTTCCGGCGTGAGTGCGTGCATGATCAAGGCGCAAGAGAATAATGCGCAGGGCGGCCTCAATACGCAGTTCTTCCGCCGCGAAAGAGTGCTGCTCCACGATCCGTTCCGCGTGGATCCATCGTGACAAGTTAGTTCCGCGCGATTCGCCATCACGTGGCCGGGGAAAATGGGGAACCATCTTCCCCGGCCACGTGATTCATCCGCCGACGTGTGCAAAGTTAAGGATCACATGACACGCCTATTGATCACCGATGGAATCTTTGGAGTTCTCGACGACGGCGAGATCCCCATTCAGTCGATAGCCTGGGGGAATGGGCTTGCCTCCGCCATGCAGAGCGGGGCAATCATTACAACAGGACTGCATTATGGGCACGTTAACGTAGAATGTGAATCACTCGCGGCAAAGCCTGCCTTGGGCTGTGACGGAGCGTGGGAGGAAATCGTAGAAATCAGCATCACCGCTCCAAAAGCTCGGCTTTTTGTCGAATCTATGGAAAATGGGCCGCACTCGGATCTTCCGATGCTGAGTAACGAAAAAGATCGCTCCTATCGCCTTCGCGTGTCAGCAAAAGGAAGATCCGCGCCGGATGTCGAAGTTCGAGCAGAAGAGTTCTACAAGCTGCAGTGCTGGCCACAGCCTCCGTCTGCCCAGTGCGTTCTCCTGAGTAGTGACGCCATCGACCGATCTATTCGGGAGGACCCTCTCTGAGTGAAAGGAATCCGCGGTCGGCGGCCATCGATGCTCTTTATGGTTGGTGGTTCGAGGTCCGAATTCAAATTGCGTACGTTGCTGCTTCCAGCAGCTCCGGAAGGTCGGAGGGGTCGGTCTTGCGCTGGTCGAGCCACCAGCCCGCGTAGTCCACGCTTCGTGCGGCTTCCTCGACGGTCTCCCACTCGGCCTCCGTCGTGTCTCCCTCCATCACGAGGGCGGTGTACGCGTCGGAGAGGAGCTGGTGGCGGCAACGGGTAGCCCACGGGACCATTCGTTCCGTGCCATGGAGAACGGCATCTGGTGAAGTTTCGCCCACTCCTCGATGGCCTTCTCTTCGGCCGCGCGTTCCTTTGAACGTTCGGCGGCGCGCGCGGTTTTCCAGCAGGTGGTGCAGGGTTGTGCCCCGAGCCACTCGGCGAAGCCGGCCCGGCGATCGGCGGGGCGGGTAGTGAGGTCTCGTGCTTCCGTGTGGCCGCAGGCGTGCTCGATTGTCCATTCCGTGGGGATTGCCACGTGGTTGTTCCTGCTTTCTGTCCTTTGGGCCTAATCAGCGTGGCTGTATGGCGGCTCAGCGTGTCTTGCGGATGGCGTCTGTGGCGGCCTTGGCGATGGCGGCGGGCGCGCTGGAGGGCTTGGGCAGGTGGAGGAGGGTGGTCCCCGGGAGGTGTTGGGACTCCGAGGTGAGGGTGAGTTGGAGTACGGCGCAGCCGGCGGTCGTGAGCTGCTTGACGCGGGTGACGGCCTGGGTGGTTTCGTCGATGCCGTACCGGGCGTCGGTGACGATCACGAGGAGGCGGCCCGCGCCCGGGCGGCTGAGTTCGAGGCCGTGGTCGAGTGCGTCGAGCGCGTCGGCGAGGTTGTGGGCGCCGCCGTTGGCATTGAACGTGGTCACGCGCTCGGGCGCGCGGTTGCTGGGCCGGGTCAGTGCGGTCAGGTGCATGTCGTAGGCGATGGTGGCGGTAAGGGAGTCGGGGTCGGTCAGGGCCGCTGCGCGGGCCACGATCCAGGCGGCGGACGCGACGGGCGCGCAGGCAGCACTCATCGAACCGGAGACATCGACGGCGATGCCCACGCGCAGCGGTGGGGTGGGGGAGTTACGGCGGCGAGTGTGGGTGAAGGGCTCCGCGGTGGGGACCGACCCGGCCGCGCGCTGTGCGTCGCGGGCGAGGGCACGGCCCATGTTGAGGCGGCCGGGAGGGGTGGGGCTGGTGGTCCGTTCCTCGGTGCGCTCGCGGTAGGCGGCGGCGCGCAGGGCGCGGCTCAGGCGCGCGGCGGCACTCTGCTCGGCGGCGGTGGGCTTGCGGGTGCCGGTGACCGGGTTACCGCGGGGCGCCGGTGTGCCGTCGGGGGTGACAGTGGTGCCATGGGGATTGAAAACGCTCTTGGCGGTAGCGGCCTTACGCCGCTGGTTGGCGGCCCGCTGGGCGCGGTCCTGGGCCTGCGCCTTGGACCGCGCGGCGACGGCGACGTCCGCTGCGACCTGTGCCGCGAGGTCGGCGGCGTCGGTCGCGGCCATGCTGTCCATGACGGACTCCACGGCACCGGACAGCAGATCGCTGAGGTTCCCCGGCACGGGCAGGGCGGGGGCCGCGCCGTCCAGAGCCTCGCACCATTCCTGAGCGTGGGCGAGCATGGTCGCGGCGTCGTGGTCGGCGCACTGGTGGGCGGCGGTCCAGATGCGGGTGAGCGTGCCCAGCAGGTCTGCGCCCAGGACCTTTTCGCAGAGGTCGGCGACGGCCCGGGTCTCGCCCGCGTCCAGGATGCCGACGTCGCGGCGGCCGAGGATCAGGGCCGCCACGGTGGCGGCGTGCTCGATGCCCTGGAGGGTGGGGTGGGCGATGTCGGGCATGACGAGGGTCCGGGCACTGGTGCGCAGGTACGTGCGGTCGGTGGGCCGCGTGACCAAGTGCGCGCCTTCGACGCGGCTCTCCTCCAGCAGGAGCGCGGCCTCCACGACACGGGGGTTCGCTCCGGCAGGCTTCGTCCAGACGGAGTGGGCCGCGTGTGCGGCCTCGTGGACGAACACCCCCCACGCGCCGGGATACCGCGCCTCATCGCCCACGATCCGTGGATGGATCTCGTGGGGCTGGAGCGGGGCGAACAGCCGGGCGTCGAACTCGACCTCGGCCAGAGAGGGGAAGAACGCGGCGGGTGCGCCGCTGCGGGTGCCGGGCCGGCAGGTGACGAGGAGGTCCTGGCGGCCGGCGAGGTCGACGAGGCGGTCGCCGAGTTCTGCTCCCACGCGCAGCCACGCGGCCGGGGAGGAGCGGGGCCGTGCGGGCGGGGCGCCGTCGTCGTCCCAGCGGGCGAGGTCGGCCTCGTCGTCCGGCGTGGTGGCGGAGGGCTGGACGTGGTGGTGGGCGCTCATCGCGCGTGTCCCCGGTGCGCGGAGCCGGCGCTCGGGGGCTGCCGGGCGGCCGAGGCGGGGAGCTGCTTGCCGAGGGTGAGGGGCGCGACGTTCTTGACCCCGGCGGCCTTGGTGACGGCCTCGGCGACGGCGTCACGATCCTCCAGCGGAGCGATGCCGATCAGATTTGCGAGCGCGGCCTTGGTGCCGAGGACGGCCTCGGTCTTTTGGTAGCTGAGCAGCTCGCGAAGCTGCGGTGCCCAGCCAAGTTCGCCGAGTTCGACCTGGCGGGCGAGGTGCCGGGCGACCCGGACCACCCGGGCATCGATTTTCAGCGCCAGGGCGAGGTCGTAGTCCGTGCCGACCTGGATCTGCACGCTGAAACGACTCGACAGCGCTTCCGTCAGCACTGCCCCGTGGACGCCGGGATTGTGGCCCGCGACCACGTAGAAGCCGCTCTCGGCCTTGATGGTCTCGCCCTTGTGGGCCTTGACCTGGATCTGCCTGCGCCCGTCCATCGCGGGATACAGCGCCGCCAAGACCTTCGGCGAGATCAAGCTGGCGTCGTCGATCAGCAGGGCGCGGCCCTCGGTCATCGCGGTGACCACCGGGCCGTACTGGAACACGTAGGCCCCCGCGTCGTCCTGCGTGTACTCGCCGATCAGGTCGCCGACCGTGGTGTCACCGTCGCCGGCAACGGTGAGCAGGTCCGGGAACGCCGCCTCCACCAACGACGTCTTACCGGTGCCCGGAGGGCCGTAGAGCAGCACCGGCACATCGGCGTCACGCAAGCGGTTCAGCGCCTCGACATCGGGCAGATCGGCCAGCTCCCGGGGGTGGTAGAGCTGGCCCCCCGCGCGACGGATCGGGCCGGTCTGCCTGGGCGTGGTTGCTGCGGGAATGGTCGTGCGGGCCGTCGCCGCCTGGGCGCGGGGAGAGTGGGTGCCCGGTGGGCTGATCACAGCGGCTCGACCCGCTGCGGAAGTCTTCGCGTTCGCGCGGAACGTGGGCTGTCCGGTTCCGGTCCCGTTTCCGTCTTGATCGGCCTCGCCGCGTCGCACCAGGGTGAGGGCGGCGTTGCGGACGGCGCCGTGGGAGTGCCCCAGTTGCCTGGCCATGTCCCCGATGGTGAGCGCATCCGCAGGCCGGTCGGCCATCAACCGGGCAACCTTGGCCCGTAGTTCGCCAGCCCTCGTGCGTGCTGGACTGGTGGGCGGTCCTGGTGTGGTCAAAGCGGGAACCCTTCAGCGGATGGGGACACGAACCGAGTTGGCGATGTGCTGCAAGGCGGGCCGGTCTCGAAGCGGGCCAGGACTGTGCCGACGTCGCCGACCGGCCCGGCCGGGCCGTGGCGTCGGCGCTCACCAGATGACCGAGGGATCGGTCCACATGCACGGGGTGGTCGGCGACGAGCAGTTCGCCGGCCGCCGAGCAGGGCCGGGCGTCCGCTCCGTACCGGGCTTGGTCGCTTCGCAGGCGCAGTCGGGCGTCTCGTCGAAGCCGGACTCGAGCAGGATCCTCCGGGCGGCGGCGTTGTAGCTGGTCGTGGTGATCTCGCCGGTGAGGGCGTGCCGGATCGTCATGAACGACTCTGGCGCTTCGGACAAGGGATCTCCTACCGGTGGTGACGAGGATGAGGTGGGGTGGTGGGCGAAGGCGACGCGGGCGACGAGATGCTGATGTTCGGTTCGCCTACTGCGGGTGTGGGATTGCGCCGTGGGGCGGGAGCGGTCTGCACAGCCGCGACTGCGGCGTGGGGCCCCACGCGAGACGCGAGCGGAGCGGCGTTGCGGGCCTCGGTGCGACTGTGGAAGACGGCCTGGGCAAGGCCGGGGTCGGCTGCGACGATCCGCCCCTTGTTCTGCAGGGCCCGGATGGAGCCCGAGACGACGGTCAGGGCCGAGGCCCGGTCCAGTCGTCCCGGCAGCGTGAAGATGTCCAGTTCTTCGTGGTGAATCCAGCCGCGAGCGGTGAGAGCGTGGTCGCCTCGGTCGGGCCCGTCGGGGGTGCTGGCGGTGGCGGCGAAGATGCCGAGTTCGGGGTGCTCGGCGAAGACGACGTCCGGATCGGGGAGAGAGGCCATGGAAGCGTCTTCTTCCTCTCGGTGATGGCGAGAACGCTGTGCGATGGAGGGGCGCCTTAGCGGGAGCGGTGCGGTGGCGCCGGTGGGGGAGGTGCTGGGGGCCGTCGGCCAGCGGGTGTCTCGCCTGTCGGCGCGGCCGGTCGGGAGGGCGCGGCGTGGGGACGCACGGAGGGCACTGGCGGGCCGGTGCGGCTTGCGAGGTGGGCTCCGACGCGCGCGAGCGCCGCTCCCTGGGCGGACAGGAGGTCGGCGTAGTGCCATCCTTCGCTGTTGCGCAGTTCGATGGCCCGGATCTCGTACAGGTCCCGGTACCTGGACGGCATGGGGTTGAGGTAGGTGACGGCCTCCGCCCACTCGTCCTGCAGCTCGGCGGCCCGTTCGAGAGTGGTGTCGATCCTGCGCAGTACGCTCAGGTCGAGACTGATCGGGCCGTTCAGGTAATCCACCGCCAGCGCGCTCGCCCGGACGCCTGCGAGGACTTCGGGACCGTGGGCGAGGAAGGTCTCGACGTGGGTCCATGCCTCGGCGTCGCGGCGGACTTTGCCGTCGGCGTAGCGATCTTCGTCCAAGGGCCAGCCGTCGCTGTCGCACAGGGAGTCCGAGATGGCGTCCCATGCGTCGGAGGCGCGGATGATGCCCTCGGCTGCGGCAGCCAGCGCGGGGACGTGATGAATCCAGGCGGGCTCCTCGTCGCGCTCAGAGCCGGGGGCGCCGGCCGGGGTGGTGTTTGCGTCGGTCATGTGGTGGACCTCGTGGAGTGTGCGGGCCCTTGCCGGGCGCTCAGCGGGAGCGGGGGGACAGCAAGGGGGCCGCTGGGTCCGCGACCTCGGCGTTTTCGGGTCCCATGCGTGCGTCGGTGTCGAAGAGTCGGCGTTCTTCGGGGTGGAGGATGTGCTGGGTGATGAAGCTGCGGCCGGCGACCTTCCAGAGTCCCCGGCCGCGGGTCAGGGCGGAGACGGCCAGGGCCTCGACGCCGGTGAGACCGAGGAGCGCGGTCGCGGCGGCGAGCTGGTCCTGCTCCTGGCGGTAGATGACGCGCGTGGAGCAGTCGCTGAGAAGTCCTTCGGCCAGGGCGCGTCCGCGCGAGCCCGCCGAACCGGCGGCGAGGAGGTCGCTGAGCCGGTGAATGATCATCCAGTTGGCGATGCCGAGGCCGCGGGAGAGCTTCCACTGCGCCTGCATGCGTTCCAGGAGCCCGGTGTGGCGCATGACGCGCCAGGCTTCGTCGTAGATGACCCAGCGGCGCCCGGCCTCGGGATCGGCGAGGGCGGCCTCCATCCAGGCGCTGGCGCAGGTCATGGCGAGGACGAGGCCGAGGTCGTCGCCGGTGCCGCCGAGGCGGGAGAGGTCGATGGTGAGCATCGGCGCGTTCGGGTCGAAGGCGACGGTGGAGGGGGCGTCGAACATCCCGCTCAGGTCGCCGTGAAGCAGGCGGCGGAGGGCGTGGCCGAGGTCGTCGGCGGCGGTCGCGATGCGTCCGGCGGACCCGGCGAGGACGGCGTCGATGCGGTCCGGGTGGGTGAGGACGCTGGCGACGTCGCCGAGCAGCGGGACGGCGCCGGCGCCCTCGGCCTCGGCGACGGCGAGGTCGAGCGCCGTGTCCAGTGCGGTGTGCTCGGCGGGGCGAAGGTCGCGCCCCAGGATGGTGCGGACGAGTCCGGCGAGCAGCAGAAGGCGCCGCTTGCGGACTTCGCCGCGCCAGTCCTGCGGCGATACCGAGGCGGGCCGGGCCGGGGCGTCCAGCGGGTTGAGGCGTCCGCTCAGTCCCGGGCCGAGCGCGATCGTTTGCCCGCCCAGGGCCGAGGCGACCGGCCCCCACTCTCCCTTGGGGTCGGAGGGCACGTAGATCTTGTAGCCGTGCGCGATGGCGCGCAGCGCGATGCTCTTGGCGAGCGCGGACTTGCCTGTCCCGATGATCCCGGCGATCACGCCGTTGGGGTTGGTGAAGCCCTCGACGCGGCCGGAGGCGTACAGGGCGAAGGGGTCGTAGCAGAAGGCGGCGTCGGCGTGGACGTCGCGCCCGATGTAGAGGCCCTCGGCGCCGAGGCCACCCTCGGCGAGGAAGGGGTAGGCGCCCGAGACGACTGCCGTGGTCAGCCGGTGGGCGGGCAGACGGAGCTTCCCGCCGCGCGCGGAGGCGGGGCCGGGCCTGCCGGAGGCCGGATAGGTGGCCCGCATTTCGGAGTCGAGCCCTGGCGTGGGCTCCTCGCGGTCGCTCTGTCCGGCGGTGGCTGCGCGGCGGCGGGCGGCGGCGAGGCGGGCGCGGTGGACCTTGCGCTCGGGGCGGTCGGGCCGCTGGGTGGGGGAGAAGAAGGGGGAGGCGATGGCGCGGCGCATGAAGTCCTCGTGTCAGGTGCGGAGTTCGGCGGCGGTGGCCCGGCGGCGGATGAGCCGTACGGCGCCGTGGTGGCGTCGGCACAGGTGGGTGGGCGCGGGGCGCGGCCTGGGTACGGCGTGGGCGGCGCGGTGCAGGAGGTCGGTCAACTGCCAGGCGCGAAGCCGTGCTTCGCGTAGTGGTGTGGCGACTTCCCGGATCGGGGTGGCGCGCTCGGCGTGGACATCGAGGAGGCGTAGCAGGGCGCATCCGAGGTCGTGGAGAGCGTCGAGGTCGTCCGGGCCGGCGAGGAAGGGCCCGGTGCAGGTGGCGCGGTGCAGGTCGAGGGCGGTGGCGGCGAGCGGGAGCAGGCCGTCGGGTGGGGGCGGTTCAGGCTGGTGCATCGGGTTGCCCGCTTATGCCGCGAGGGCCAGCGAGAGCGCGGCGCTCGTGAACGCTTCGGCCTGCTGCATGAGGAGGGGGCGAAGGTCGAGCTGGGCTGCGACGGCCGCCGTCTCGATCGTGGCGCAGGCGGCGCGCAAGTCCTTGTCGTTCTCGGCGGACACGGTGATCAGCCCGGTCAGCGCGACATCGGCGTGCCCGGCGATCAACTGTCGTTCCCGGTCGCGGACATCGGCGTACTCGGTGCTGTCCGCCTCGGATTCCACCTGTCCGCGCCGGGCGCGCTCGGCGGCGTCCGCGATGATCGCGGACTTCCGGCGGCGTACGTCGCGCAGCGCGGAATCCAGGCCCTGCGGTGTGTAGATGAGGGAGAGGGAGCGGCGTACCCCGGCGGAGAACTGGACGGGGTGGAGGAAGGCGGCGCTCACGGCCGTGCGGGGCCAGTTCTCCACCCAGTAGGTGGCGTGGACGGCGGAGTCGGTGCTGATCCGGTCCCGGTGCTCGACGAGGACGATGGGCCCGGCGGCGGTCGGCGCGGCGGCGGGCAGGGGGCCCTCGCTCCAGGAGTCGAGGGCGGGAAGGGCTGCCGGGTCGTACGCGGAGCGGGTCACGGCGGCGATCTGCCCGGCGGTGAGCCATCCGGAAGAGGTGAGCCCGGCATCGCGCAGGGCCTGCTCGGCGGTCGAGGTGAGCTGGGCGAGCACGCCGAAGGCGCCGCTCAGGCCGCCGCCTGTCTGCGCGGCGAGGCGTCGGGTCGCCTTGAGGTCGAGGGCGAGCGCGACGTACATCTCGTGCGGTGCCGCCGCCGGGCCCGCCGAGGCGATCAGCTCCTCGTACAAGGCCCCGGCCCCGGGGGCGTGCGGGGCGCCGTGTTCGGCCCAGTAACGGCGCAGGGCGTCGCCGGAGCCGGGCACGGTCCGCTCCAGGACCTGGACGCGCGCCACGTGGCCGGTGCGGGCGAGCGCGGCGAGCGCGCGGCCCCACCCCGCGACGTTGGCCTGCTGGGTGGCCGGGTCCAGGAGGGCGAAGGCGCGCGAGGAGACGCGTAGCACGGCGGTGAGAGTGGCACCGTGGGGGTCGTGCACTGCGGACAGGCGGCCGTCGCCGCTCGTGACGACGCGAAGGCTCGCGGCCCGGCCCGGCAGATGCAGCAGCCCGTCGCGCACCGGGCGGGAGCCGGGGCGGCGCAGCCACAGGAGCTGGTGGCGTATGCGGCGCAGCGCGTACCGGAGCACGACGGGTGTCCAGTCCGGCAGTGGGCGGCCTCGGCGGCGGCCGAGAGTGAGGGCGAGGAGGAAGGCCCACAGGGGCAGTAGCGCAAGCGCGGTGAGGACGCCGCCGAGCAGCACCACGAGCAGGAGCAGGAGCCCGGAGAGGGCGGCGAGCGCGAGCTGCGCGGTGGAGAGGCCGGCGAGCACCCCTCGGCGGGAGCGGTGGGGGAACTTCACGGTCGGGGAGAGGGTTTCAGGCATGGTGGTCCCAGCGGTCGAAGAAGCGAGGGGCACGGGGGCGGGCGGCGCGACGGGCTGCCCGCCCCCTGTCTCGGGTCACGAGCCCTCGGGCGGTGGGGACCCGGGCCCCGGGGCCGGCATGTTCGCCTTGCGAAGGTCCGGCGGGGCCGGGGCCGGGGCCGGGGCCGGGCTCGGCGCGGGAGCGTCGGCGGGCGGCCGGGTGATGAGCGGGGGGATGCCGGGCCTGCGGATGAGCGGGGTGCCGCCGTCGCCCTCGGCGTCCGGGTCCTCGCCGTAGCGGAAGTGGACGGGGGACTGCTCCGCCCCGCCGTCGATGCCTTCCTTGCTCAGCCGGCTCCCGCCGCTCGGGTCGATCCCGGCGGCCGTGCCGGAGGAGTCCGTGCCGGGCACGGAGGACGGTCCCTGCGGCGCGGGGACACCGGTCGATGCCTGGAACGCGAGACGGCCCGCGGTCTTCGCGGCGTTCGCGGCCACGGTCACGCCCGCGACGGCGGTGCGGTGCAGGTCGTCGTGGCCGCCGCTGTCCGTCGCCCAGTGCACGAACTTGTAGCAGGCGTAGGGGCACAGCAGCACGAGGACCATCACGACGAGCCCGGCCAGGGCATCGGAGACCGCGCCGATGCCGTCGCGGGCGTGGGTCTGGCCCAGGGCGGAGACGCCGATGAGGAAGACAACGGTCATCACGAGTTTGGAGAAGACGAGGGCGGCGGTCGCCTCGATCCAGCCGCGTCGCCACCGCTTTGCCGCCTCCCAGCCACCACCGGCTCCGGCGAAGACGGCCAGGGTCACCATCACGAGGACGCCGACCTTGCGCGCGACCATGACGCACCAGTAGAGGAAGGCGCCGATCGAGCAGGCGAGCGCGACGAACGTGGGCGTGACCCACCCGTTGCTGTACATCGTGCCGAGGTCGGGTCCGCCCACGAGTCGGCGTACGGCCTCGGCGATCGAGGTGTGCGCGGTCGCGAAGAGGCTCTCCGAGAGGCTGTCGGTCACGGTGATCGCGACGGATGTGAAGGAGACGGCGCAGAAGGAGAAGAGGACACCCGTGACGGTGCCGGTGACGGCCTGGGCGAGCGCCCGCTCGTCGCGCCGGAAGGCGGCCTGCACGAGCTGGAGGCAGAAGGTGGCGACGATCACCACCAGGCCGATGGGCAGGATCAACTCGTAGTTCTGCCGGAACCAGTGCGCGTCGAGGTCGATCGCGGTGGTGGCGTCGACGGTCCTGGCCGCGAGGTCAGCCGCGGACGCGGCCAGCTCTCCCACGCTCTTCGCGATCCAGGCGCCGACCGCGTTCGTCACCGTCCCGCCAGGATTCTGCGCGAAGTCGATCGCGCCGCACACCTTGTCCATCAAGGGGAGATCACAGACGGCCACGCGAACCTCCCTTCGTCTTCGTTGAGTTGGAGGTCATGGGGCCACCGCCGGGAGCGCTCCGGCCAGCGCGCACGGGCGCTGGGGCCAGCACTGGACGGCGAGCGTGGCCGTGCGGGTCTCCGCGCCGGCCTTCGTGTGCCCCTTCCAGGCGATCGACTGGTGGCCGGTGACGGTGACGGCGTAGACGTACGCCGTGCCGAGGCGGGCTGGGTCCTGGCGCAGCGCGCGGGCGAACGCCTCGGGGTACCGGGCCTCCGTCGCGGTCGCCGTCGCGTACTGCTCGGAGGCCGACATCTCGGTCCACAGCGTCGGTGAGGGCACCTGTTCCTCGACGGACTCCCGGTCCACGACCTGCTTCTCGGGGGTGAGCCAGCGCTCCAGCAGTGCGAGGTGCTCGACCTGCGTGGTGCTGCGGGTGTCGTACGACCACAGGGCGATGGCGGCGGCCTTGGCGTAGGTGAGCGGATCGGATGTCGACGGAGGCTCCAGCACCTTTGAGGGCGGGACCGCTTCGGCCTCCGGAACGTCCTCGGCGGGGGCGGGCGAGGAGGGATCGCGCCCTGTGGGGGCGGGCGATGCCGCCGGGATGTGAGCGGCAGGTGCGCCGTCGGGGCGGGTGAGATACCCGACGAGCCCGGCGACAGCGAGCAGGACGACGAGGACGAGCGCGCCGAGTGCGAGCCTGCCCTTCGCGCCCGTGGCGCTGCGGTCAGGTGTGAAGGAACGTTTCTTCATCAGTGCACCTGTGTGCCCAGGGCGGAGAAGAAGGTCACGATCCCGTTCGCCGCCCCGAGCAGCAGGGCAGCCCCGGCGCTGACGAGCACGCCCTTCTTGCCGGTCGCCTCCGCCTGGTGGCCGCCGGAGTGGTGTCCCCACGCCCAGACGGCAGCGCTGACCGCGAGTGCCCCGACGGAGGCGATGATCGCGAAGAGGTTGATGCCCCCGACGACCTTCTTGAGGACGGAGAGGCCGGGCAGACCGCCCTCGGTGGGTTTGACGCCCGGGTCGTAGGCGAGCTGGATGACGTCGAGGACGTGGTGCACGGGCACTCCGATTCCGGGCATGCCGAAGGCAGCCCTGGCGCGGACGGGAGGAAAGAAGAGGAAGGAGAGGGGGAGGGAGGAAGCGGTCAGCGCTGCCGGGACGACCGGGCGGCGGTCGACGACGGTGCGGCCGGACGGTCGGCGTCGCCGGGGTGCGCGGCGCGACGGGAGCGGGCCGAGGAGGTGCCGCTCGCTATGCGGCTGAAGACGCCGGGGCGCGTGGCCTTGATCTGCCGGAGCAACTCGGGCTCAGGCTCGGATAGTTCGCTGGAAAACTCCTCGACGATCCACGCCGCCTCCTTGAGCTGCCCGTGGACGGACAGCACGGAGCTGCGGTACTCGTTCAGTTCGGTGGGCGCAACGGGCTCCGGGGAGAGGTGGAAGCGCACCGCACACTCCAGGGCCGGTGCCGCCCGCAGCAGCGCCTTGTTCACTAGGCAGTGTCTTCAAATGATCACCGCTGGTGGATCATGGTGTCGTGATACGTCGCCATGAACTGTCGGATGCCGAGTGGGAGTTCGTCCGGCCGCTGCTGCCCGAGTCGTTGCGGGGACGCAAGCGGTTGGACGATCGCAGGGTCCTGAACGGGATCGTGTGGAAGTTCCGGACCGGGACGGCCTGGCGGGACGTGCCCGAGCGCTATGGCCCGTGGGCCACGCTGCATACGCGTTTCCGCAGGTGGGCGGCGGACGGGACGTTCGACCGGATGCTCCGCGCCGCCCAGGCGAAAGCGGATGCGGCGGGCGACGTCGACTGGCTGGTGTCCGTCGACTCGACGATCGTCCGCGCTCACCAGCACGCGGCCGGGGCCCGAAAAGGGGGCTCCGCGACCCGGCCCTCGGCCGGTCAAGAGGCGGTCTGACCAGCAAAATCCACCTGGCCTGTGACGGGCGGGGCCGACCCCTGGCATTCGTGGTCACGGGTGGAAACACCAACGACTGCACCCGGTTCCCCGCCGTGATGGAAGCGATCCGCGTGCCCCGGATCGGACCCGGCCGTCCCCGGGTCCGGCCCGATCACGTCCTAGGCGACAAGGGCTACAGCTCGAAGGCGATCCGCGCCTGGCTCCGTCGCAAGGGCATCGCCCACACGATTCCCGAGCGGGCCGACCAGGCCCGCAACCGGGCCCGGCGGGGCAGCCGCGGAGGCCGCCCGCCGGCCTTCGACCGCGAGGTCTACAAGCACCGCAACGTCGTGGAGCGGTGCTTCAACCGTCTGAAGCAGTGGCGCGGGATCGCCACCCGGTACGACAAGACTGCCGAGTCCTACGAAGCAGCTGTCACGCTCGCGTCACTCCTGATGTGGGCGTGACATTTGACGACAGAACCTAGCAGCGCGGCGTGCGCGTACGCGTAGGTGGCCCTGCGCTCGGCCTCGGCCTCAGGCGACTCGCTCGCCACGTCGACCGGCCCGACGGCGTTACCGACAAGCCCCGCGTACGACTCGGAGAGGTGCGTCAGCATCTCGGAAAGCCCCTGCCGGTGAACGGAGTTGAGGGCGGCGAGGCGGTAGAACGCGGCGGCGCACTGATCCAGGTGGCGGGCCGTCTCCCGCAGGAGGTCCGCCTGGCGCTCGACCGGCAGGTGAGCCTGCGGCTGGTACGGCAAATGATTCCCTTCTGGTCAGACGACCCGCCGGGCGGCGAGGATGTCCCCCCGCCAGGCGTCGAGGGTCGTGATGCGGACGACGTCGCCGGTGTGCGGCGCGTGGATGATCAGTCCGGAGCCGATGTACATCCCGACGTGCTCCGGCGCGGCGGCGCTCCCCTCGGTGAAGAGGAGGTCGCCCGGCTCAAGGTGGTCGACCGAGACCGCCTTGCCTTCCTTGACCTGCGTGTATGTCGTGCGGCTGAGATGGAGCCCGGCGGCGGCGTACGACTGCTGCATGAGCGAGGAGCAGTCGCACCGGCCCATCGGGTCCGGGCCGTGCGCATCCGTGCAGGATCCGCCCCACTGGTACGGCGTGCCGAGCTGCCCCTGGGCCCAGCGGATCGCGGTCCGCACCGGGACCGGGGCGTCCTTCGGGATGGTGTAGCCCCTCGGGACTGTGCCGACCGGAATCGGCCCGAACTGCGCCTCGTCGGCGACGCACCCGTCGCCCGTGGCGAGGGAGCCAGCGCCTGTGTCGCCGTCGGGATCCAGGACGTGGGCGAGCGCGGTCCGGAGGGCGAGCGCGAGGTCCTCCCACTTGGCGTAGGCGTCGGGGAGAGCCGAGCGCTGCACTGCCTGCGCCGCCTGGGTGAGGGACAGCGACTGCCACCCGTCCACCTTCCGCAGCGCCTCGTAGAAGCGCGTCGCCGCGTGCACCGGGTCCCGGATCTCCTCGACCGTCCCCCACCCCTGCGAGGGACGCTGCTGAAAGAGCCCCACGGAATCGCGGTCCCCGTACGCGAGGTTGCGCAGCCCCGACTCCTGAAGGGCGACCGCGAGGGCGATCACCTGGCCGCGCGCGGGGACGCCGAGCGAGATACCGGTGGCCACGATCCGCTCCGCGTTCGGGATCTGCTCGGCCGGGTCGGGAAGACCCTCGACGTTCACCTCGGTGGCCTTGCCGCCCGCGAGGAGGTGCTCGACCTGGCCGGCCACAGCAGCCGTGTCGACGGGGGAGGTTGAGGTGCAGCTCGCTTCGGCCGTCGTACTCGCGACAAGCAGTACGGGCGCGGCGAGCAGCAGGGGTGCGGCGGCCAGCAGACCGAGCGCCGCTCCGGTGGTCTTCACGAGGTCGTAACGCGTGTTGATGTGTGCATGGATGCCTCCCGTGGTGAGAAGGCGCGGCGCCGGAGACAGTACGAGAAGGTCCGCGACGCCGCGCCAGGCACGTACCGCTCAAGGCGGCCCGGCCAGAGAGGGATGGGCCCCTGTTGGCCGTGGGTGCGAGCGCGGCAGCAAGCCGCCCTCGTAATCTCTCGCGCCGCACGAATGCCTCCGAACACGCAGGTCAACGCCCTCCGAACCGGCTTCCGGCGGGCTGTGCGGCGAGACGGTACGCACGAACCTCGGCCGCACCAAACGGCAGCCGAGGCACGGGAGTCGAGAGGCGGTCGCGTTAGGTACGGCCGAGGTTCGCGGCTACTCTCCGCCGGACCCATTCCCGCCTGGCAGAAAGGGGGCGAGCCGATGGGCTACACGCTTCACCGCGGCGACGCGCTCACCATCCTCAAGACCCTCCCCGACGAATCGGTCCACGCCGTCATCACCGATCCCCCGTACAACAGCGGCGGACGCACCAGCTCCGAGCGCACCGGGCGCACCGCGCGCGCGAAGTACGTCACGAGCAACAGCGCCCACGACCTCGCCACCTTCCCCGGCGAGAACCGCGACCAGCGCTCCTACCGCTCCTGGCTGACCGAACTGCTCACCGAGGCGTACCGCGCGGCGACCGAGCACTCCGTCGCCATGGTCTTCTCCGACTGGCGCCAGGAGCCCACCACCACCGACGCCCTCCAGATGGCGGGATGGACGTGGAGCGGGACGATCTCGTGGATCAAGCCCGCGAGCCGCCCCCGCAAGGGCGGACCCAAACAGGACACCGAGTTCGTCACCTGGGGTGTCAAGGGCGCCCTCGACAACACCCGCGACCTCTACCTCCCCGGCCACTACATCGCCTCACAGCCCCGCAAGGACCGCGTCCACATCACCCAGAAACCCGTCGAGATCATGCGGCAGCTCGTCAAGGTCTGCCCCGAAGGCGGCACGGTCCTCGACCCCTTCACCGGCAGCGGCGCGACCGGCGTCGCCGCCCTGCGCGAAGGACGCAACTTCCTCGGCGTCGAACTCTCCACCCACTACGCGGACATCGCCGAACGGCGGCTGTGCGCGGAGCTGACCCAGGACGACTTCGTCCTCGCCGGGCCCGAGGAGTGAGGTCGAGAACCGGCCCGGGGCCGGCGGATCGCAGACGGCGAAGGGCGGCTGGTGCACCGTGAGCCGGTGCACCAGCCGCCCTTCCATGTGCGTCAGGCCGCTTCGAAGGCCCGCCGTATCAGCGGCTGCGCCCGCTCCAGGGTGGCGGGTGAGCCGACGCGGACCTCCAGGTCTCCCGTCCCGAGGTGGCCGATCCCGCGCATGTCGCGTGTGAAGCCCTCCTCCAGCTCGACGGTGTCGGGGTCGAGGCGCAGGTACGTGAGGATCACCTTGTGCCCGGGGCGGAACAGGACCGAGGCGATGTTCACGAGGCGCCGGTATGCGATGTAGTGCTGAAGCGGGGTGACCTCCACCTCACCCCACGCCGTGAGGGCCTCATCCAGCTCCGCGTACAGGTCCTCCAGGCACGCCGGAGCGGAGCATCGCGCCGACGGAACCGGCGCGGCGGGCGGCTTCGGTGCCCCCGCGGTCCGCTCTCTTCTGCGCTGCGTCCCGCTGGGGTGCGGCACGCCGGGTGAGGAGTGCTCCAGCAGGAGGCTCAGCAGGTCCCCGTCGAAGACGCGGTAGCGCACGAGGTCGATCCGCTCGGGGACGTTGTCCACGGCGACGCGGTCGTGGTGGGAGAAGGCCGACGCGATGCAGATCATCCGGGGGCGACGCCAGTCGATGCTCTCGGCCGCCTCCGCGCCCAGCACGTCACGGACCAGCGCCTCGAACTCGTGACGCGCCGAACGCAGCCAGGTCATGTACGAGACGGCCTGCGACAGCACGCCGCTGTCCGAGCCCTTCTTGTACTCGATCACGACCGGGGCACCGGTCTCGTCGAGCCCGAGCGTGTCGATCCGACCCCGGTGCCACGGACCCGTCGCGTACTCCGAGGCCAGGAACCGCACCCCGAGCATCGCCTCCAGCCCCGCCTCGACCCGCCGCTGAAGCTCCACCTCCAGCGCCACCGCCGAGCCCACCAGCTCCACGTCCCGCCCGTCTGCACGCCGTCGGAACACCTTCAGCTCGGCCACCAGCAGCTCCTCCCGTGATTCCTGCACGGGACCCAATCACCGGGCGGTCGCGAATATTCCACGTGCGCAAGAAGCTCCCGCCGTTGAGGTGGCGAGGCATCGCTCGTGCCTCCTACAACAGGCGGCACGAGCGCCATCTCGACGACGTGCGCATCACGATGCCGTCCCCCTCCAAGCGACTGAGGTGGTGCGAGACAGTGAGCCTTTTCCAACCTGAGGGTGTGGTCCGCCAGTTGGTCGGCTCTGCGACACGAAGAAGCTCCTGGTAGACGGTGTCACGACCAAGATCCACCGTGCCGCACAGGAGCTTGGTGTGCTTGTCTACCCGTCGGCGATCGATCTGTCCAGCGTCCATTTGCGGTACCTCGCACACCAGTTGGCGCTTCACCGCCGGGATATCGGCTCCCGGTGGCGGCGGCTGACCGCAGGTCGGCAGGCGCTGCTCGTCCTGGCCCATCTGCGCTGCGGCGACACCTACGCCCAGCTCTCCGCAGGGTTCGGCATCGGGATCGCGACCGTCTACCGATACGTGCAGGAGGCCATCGACGTCCTGGCCGCACACCCGCCGCTTCCGCCGCCTCCTCCACAGCGCAGGCCTCCGGGCGATCCGCTTCCACGACCTCCGGCATTCGACCGCCACCCTGCTCCTGGAACAAGGCGTCGACCTCGTCGTCATCAAGGAACTCCTCGGCCACGCCCGCATCGGCGTCACCGCCACCGTCTACGCCCACGTACGCCTCCGCTTCCAACGCGAAGCCATGACCGCCCTCGGCGACGCCCTCAACCGCCCCTGACCCCGCGCACGGGCACACGGCAACGGCGGCGCACACCCCTGGTGTGCGCCGCCGTTGCCGTCAACTACTGCCGTCAGGTGGAGACGTAATGCCAGATTCCGGACAGCCGGCGACCCCTCTGATTCGCTCAAGCGAATCAGAGGGGTCGCAGTCAGAAGGTGTGACCGGCTCACGAGAAGGCGCCGGTCGCGATACCTCCAATCGCGGCAGCACGCCTACCCGAACAGTCGCTCCAACACATCGAGGGCTTCCTGGATAGCCAGCGCGTCCTCGCGAGGCAATTCATGCAGATCACCCCGATCAAGAGCAACAGCATAGATCTCCTCAAGAACCCACCATTGTGAGCGAATTTCCTCGCTCAATGGAGATGTCGCGAGATTTGACGAAACCGAGTCGAGATCGTCGATCAGGCTCCGGAGCGAGATGTCTCCGGAGCGGTACTTCCGGATCGACTGACGTGCGCCTTCGCGCAACCACTGCTGCGCATCAGAACCCTCACTCACTGCTTGATCCTTCCGGAACTAACGGTGACAACCCGCCCAGTTGCGGCATCCGTAATCACCGTCACATTATTCTCCGCTTCATAGTACGCCGTCGTCCCGGCCCGCTTACCTGGCATCTTTTCGCCGACATGAATGGTGTTTTCCACCGCAGACGGCATGAGGCCGCGCTCCTGCATCCGGTCAATCGCATGTCCGGTGTAATCGCGACCTGCGATTGTTGCCGGCTCATTTGGCGAAAGATTGCGGAAGTTCGTGCCCCTCCCGCCAACCGGGGTTGTCGGGCAGTTGCCGTTGTGAACGAGTACCGGAGTCTGTCCCGCCAGCACATAGTACGTGTGCGGAGCTGCACACCAGCAGCGCACAAAATTCACAGTCTTCGAAATCTCGGTCTACAGCAGCTCAGATCTCGCAATAGATACAGCCCAGCTAACGAATGCCTCACCCACTGACTTGTCTAGAACATCTACGCCGAACTCTCCATTTGCATCCACGCGCACATGCATTAGCTCGCCTGGGCCTCCCGGGGTGAGGTCCCAAAATTCCACCACCCAGCCCTCACTCCCTTCCTTGCCGTCACTAAGCACCGCAACCTCGATCAGAGCGCCATTGTGGTCATGAAATCCCATCCGACCCAGCCCTTTCCGAAATGAACAAAAACGCGTGGCCGCCCCGAGGTGAGGCGGCCACACATTTGGTATTCGTCTAACTAGTCCCTGAACGAATGCAGCTGCCAACTTCCGCTGCCGCCAGGCTGCCTAAACTGCACTGCACCCCATGGAACATGATACTCAATGACGTTATCGCCAGCTCTGTTACTATAGCGCTGCACTGCCACCTTCGGATCATTAAGAATTCTGGCGAGTGTCTCCTGTCCGAGGTCACTCCAAGCCCACGGATTCTTCTTGCCGCTTGGCTCTGGCCATTGGCCAGAATTCGTAGAGCGACCGGCATGCTTTTTCAACTCGTGCCCTGCGCGCGAGTAATTGTTCTTGTCGGGCGCAGCTCCTCGGGCCAAAAGTTCTGCCACCGTCGGGCACGTCGAATTGTGCACAAGCACCGGAGTCTGACCCGCCAGCACATAGTACGTGTGGAAGACGTCAACGGTCAGGTTGTAGGTGCGCTGGCGCTTCTTGTAGTGCCGGGTCGCCGTGACCGTGGCCTTGTCGCCTGTGGTCGTGCGCAGGTGGGTGCCGATTTCGAGTTTGCCGGCGTCGATCCAGCCGTTTGCGTCGATTGACCAGAAGGGGTGCCCCTCCGTCGCGGTCAGAGATGCAGGGCCGTGCTTGGTGACGATTGTCAGGTCAACGAATTTTTTGTCATGTTCGGTCGTGATGGTGGCGGTGACCTTGTGTGCCTCCGACTCTCCGGTGGAAGGGTCGGTTGCTATAACTTTGTCCCCGGTTTTGACATCCTCGATCTTCTTTGTGCTGCCGTCGGCTAGTGCCACATCAGTGCCAGCAGTGAAGCTGTTCTTTCCGGATGCGCACGAAACGATCCCAGATAGACCGCTCGCCTTGGTCTTAGAACCTCTGGATTTGAACCCGCCGCGCATCTCGTTAGGCAGGCCTACATGATCGTCACCCGCCGGAATGAATCGCATTTGAACGAGACGCAGCGGATACTGGCCCCCGTTACCGCATTCCATGTCTTCACAGATTTGAAGGACGAGGTTTACCTTTTCGTTCCATTCGCTTTCGTAGTCAAATGGACCGTATTTATTGAAATTTTTCTCGAAAAGTTTTACGAATTTATTTACGAACTTCTTCAGGTTTCGAGAAGGGAGTTCAATGGTTTGCCCGGTTATCTGGTTTTTCCAGACGGGTGAGCTTTGAACCTGGCCGGAGTAATTTTCCGACTTCTCATTCATGTCGCTCAGCGGGACCGGTTCCCGGTTGGAGGCGTCTGATCCATTCAGGCCGTGGTATCTCCCGTTCTCATCCATCAGCTGCAGAATCAGGCCAGTTGGATCCGATGCGGAGACGGGGCTGTTGTTGCTGTAGCTGTACCCGTTGATCTGTTGCGGGTCGGTGAGGTCCATGACCGGGTCGACGCTGATGAATCGGCCGGTTGTGGTGTCGTATTCGCGGGCGCCGATGTGGGTGAGGTCGGTAGTGGTGTCGTCGATGCCTACGCCGAGGTAGGTGTGTTTGTCGGGCCAGTTGGTGGGTTTTGTTCCGCGTGTCTCGCCGTAGGGCTTGAATTCGCGGCGGGTGATCGCTTGGTTGCCGGTGAGTTCGACGGCGGTTGATGAGGTGCCGAGGAGGTCGGCGGGGGTGACGGTGAGGCGGTGGGCGGTGGTGGCGCCGTTGGAGGTGGAGCGGGTGACGGTGGGGGTGCCGGCCTGGCCGTAGCTGCGGGTGGCCTTGGTGATCTTCCCGCTGGCGTCTGTGGTGAGTTCGGTTTCGCCGAGGTAGAGGGTGCTGCCGGTGGTGGAGTGCTCCAGGAGGCGGTTTCCCTCGGTGTCGTAGACGTAGGTCGTCTGGGACGTGCCGACGGTCGCCGTTCGCAGTCGCCCGGCCTGGGTCCACTTCAGGTCTTGGGTGCCGGTGGGCAGGGTGCGGGTTTCGGTGTTGCCGAGGTCGTCGTAGCCGTAGGTGCTGTTCTGGCCTGTGGCGGTGGAGTTGACGGCGGTGAGGGTGTGGGGCTGGGCGAGCGTGGGGGCGCTGGTGCCGTTGCCGTTGACTTGTTTGCCGTAGGTGTAGGTGTAGGTGTTGGTGACGTTCTTGGTGGTGTCGCCGGTGTTGTGTTCGGTGAGGGTGTTGCGGTTGGCGGCCCAGTCGTACGTGAAGCTCTGCCAGTAGCCGGTGGCGCCGGTGCTGACTGTGGTCGCGGCCGGGGCCGCATTGGTGAGGGTTTCGGTGAGGGAGGTGTCAGGCGCTCCGGTGGTGTCCGCGGCGGTGTCGGAGGCGTCCGCGCCTGCCGGTCCGGAGGGTTCGGCGTTGGTCTGGTAGCCCCACTTGGTGCCGGCGGTGTTCTGGCAGCCGGTTCCCTTGCCGTTGGGGATGAGGTTGGAGGTCCAGGCGTGGACGAGTTGGCCGAGGCGGTCGTAGGTGTAGCACTGGTTGTCCCAGGTGCCGTCGCCGAACTGCCGTGCCTGGGAGGAGATGAGGCCGGAGGCGTCGTAGGAGTAGGTGCTGTCCGTGACGCGGTGAGGGCCGGCGGTCTCGCGGTCGGTCACGGTGCGCTGGAGGCGACCCGTGTGCTCGTCGATGAAGTTGGTGGTCCACAGGCGGGAGGGCTGCTTGCCGCTGACGGAGCGCAGTACTTCGCCGAAGGGCGAGTAGGTGGTGTCGGAGGTGTACCAGTCGATACCGGACGTGGATTCGGCGAGGCCGTCCTCGTCGTAACGGGTCAGGACGCGCTCGGCGGCCAGACCTCCTACAGCGGGCAGTGTGACGCTGAGGGGCTTTCCGGTGGGCGTGTAGGCGTACTGGTAGGAGTAGGCGTCGCGGTCCAGTCCCTTGGTGAGGTCGTTCTTCGGGATGACGATGTCTTTGCCGGTAGGACGGTAGGCGGCGTCATAACCGGTGACCCTGCTGACGTATTTGCTGCTGCCGTCGTAAAGAGTGGAGGACACGGGCAAGCCCAGAGCCCCTGGCAGCGTGTCGTACGTGTACTCCTTGACCGGGTCGCCGGTCTTGTCGCCTTCCCACACCTTGGTGATGCGGCCGAGGACGTCGTAATCGGTGGACGTGACCCGCCCGAGCGTGTCCGTGGCCCTGGTCTGACGTCCGGCGTCGTCGTACTCGAAGCTGCTGTCACCGGAGTCGGGGTCGGCCTGGCTCTTGAGCTGGCCAAGGGCGTTGTAGGTGTAGGTCCACTCGGTGCCGTCGGGGGCCGTGACGTGGTTGAGGTTGCCGCGCGCGTCGTACTCGTAGCCGGTGAGTCGTTTCGCGGTCGCGGCGGCGTTGACGTACTGGCGGATGGACGTGGTGCGTCCGAGGACGTCGGTGTAGGTGTCGGTGACGGGGGTGGTGGAGCCGGGCGCGTCGACCTTGGTGTAGTTGTCGCCGTAGGTGGTGTAGGTGGCGTACTTGAAGGTCTGGCCGTAGAAGGTGGAGACCTGGACGGGGCGTTCGCGTCCGTCGTAGCGGGTGCGGGTCTTGCTGGGGAGCAGGCTGTCCGAGCGTCGCTCGAACAAGTGGGTCGAGGGCTCGCCCTTGGCGAGGTAGGGACTCGTCTGCTCGTTGACGAGGCCGTGGTCGTTGTAGCTGGTGTCGGTGACGATCCGCCCGCTGCCGTGGGCCTCCGTCTGTGTCTGGACGGCGCGTTGCAGGCCGTCATAGAGAGTGACGGAGCTGCTGTAAGTGCCGTCGTCCTTCAACGTACGGGTCGTGATGGCGGCAGGTGAGGTCGTCTTGGCATCCGCCACAGCCGCCTGGTAAGCGATCTGCACGTCCGGGTTGGTGGCCGAGGCATGTTCCGGGAGCCAACCCTTGACCACGCGGCCCAGTGCGTCGTATTCGGTGCGTGTGACCCGGTTGTTGGGGTCGGTGACCGTCAGGGCGGAGCCACGGCCCGGGTCGAAGGTCGTGACGGTGGGACGGCCCATGGCGTTCAGGACCTTTGTGGAGGTTACGGGGCCTCCGTTGTCCTCCGGCTTGTCGATCGCAGGGGTGTACTGCGTCTCGGCGGTGCCTTCACCGGGCTTGCTGACGGTCCGGGTCCGACCTGCGGCGTCGTAGGTGAAAGTCGTTTTGAGGTCGCAGCACTTGCCGTCGCCGTTGCTCTTGGCAATGGTCGTGGCTTTGCCCTTGGTGGGTGCGGCCCCGTAGGTGCCGCCGTCGTAGCTGGTCTGGACAGTGCCGATCAGCCTGGTGGCCGGGTCAGCGTCGGCGGCGCCGGAGCACGGGGTCGCGGTGGTACGGACTTGCTTGGGCAGGCCGATGATCCAGCGGTCGGCCGCCGGGTCATGGACGTAGTCCGTGGTGACGCACTTTTGCTCGCTGAGGGTTTCACCCCCAGGCTTCGGCTTGACGACGGACGTCTCCATCTTGACTGGCAGCCCGTAGGTGTCCTCGACCTCGGTCGTGGTACGCACGGCTTCCCACGTGGTGCCGACGGTCCTGATGGCGTCGGTGCGCTTGATCCCTGAGCGGTACGACTTCAGGGGCGGGAGGTCCGTGCCGTCTTCGCTCTCGCGCTCGCGGGAGGCTGTCTGCTTGAGCCAGGGGTAGTTCAGGGTGCGCTGGACGACTCGCCCGTCGGTGCGGTCGTAGGTGATCGCCTCCGCCGCAGTGCCTGCGAAGGGCTCGGCGTCGTCATCGGTGAGGGTGTACGTGCCGGTGGAGTCCTTGACCGTGCCGCCTGTGCCCTGGAAATACCGGGTGGTCTGCGTCGACTGGGCCTGGGGGTCGCCGGCCTTGACGTTGCCCTTCTTCCCCTTGGTCGTCGTGACACTGCGGTATCCGCGCCAGTCGCTGTACGTGCGCAGCGACGGCTTGCTGAACTCGTCGTCGCTCTTGGCCCAGGCCGGGTCCTTGTAGGTGTACTGCGTGTAGACGGGGTCGCCGTGTGCGGCCACCTTGTCCGTCTCCACGACGGAGGCGACGACGTACTTGTTGAACCACGCCTTCGCGGGCTTCTTCTCCTCGCCGTCCGGCGACCAGCGCACCGGGAAGCAGGTGCCGTTCTTGCTCTCGGCGTCCGAGGCGGGCTCGGCGGAGCAGCCGCCCGTGTACTGGACCTCGATGTCACCGCCGTCGGGGGTGGAGACGATCCCGATGCGCGGGCGGGTGAACGGGGGCCGCTGGTCCTTGGGGCCGCTGGTGACGAGGTTGGGGAGCTGGCGGTCCAGGAGCCTGCTGTGCAGAGGGTCGCGGCTGCCGACCGTGTATGCGGTGAAGCTGACGCCGGAGGCGGAGTCCAGGGTTCCGGTGCTGTCGCCTGGGGCGTAGCCGCGGTGGGTGATGGAGTTCAGCCACAGGCCGGGCGCGCTGTCGTACCACTCCTCGGGGAAGGACTGGTTGAGCTTCCAGCTGTCGACCTTCCCGAGGGCGCTCTGCCCCGGGCGGGCGGCCTTGGTGGTGATGGTGTCCAGGCGCATCTGCGTCCAGAACGACGGAAAGCTCGGGCACAGGTCCGAAGTCGACTTGCAGTTGAGGCTGCCGGGGGTGTCCCACCAGTAGCGGTAGGCGCCGGGGTCGTCCGTCTTGGCGAAGTTCGCGGACGCGCACAGGGTGGCCGACTCCAGGCACCGCTGCGCGGCGGTGAACTCGATGGTGGCAGCGGGCTTCGTCAGGTCCGCCCGCATCCCGTACTCGATGGAGGCCGGGTAGGCGGAACGGTCGTACTGTTCAGGGGACTTGTACTTCTTCCGGGCGCTGTAGTAGTTGGTCTCCTGCTTCCAGTTGACCACCGTCGTGTTGCCGTGCAGGTCGACGATCTTGTCGAGGCCCCACCGCCATGCCTGCTGCTTGCCGCTGCCGCACCGGGAGTCGGCGAAGGAGTCCTGGTGGCAGGGCTCGCCGGGGTGGTTGCCGAACACGGGGACGGTGGAGACGGAGTCCGTGGTGGCGTGCCCGCCGCCGACCGCGTTCAGGCCGTAGTAGTAGTCCGTTCCGTCGGTGGTCGTGACAACCCAGTACTCGCCGTCGTTGTCGTCATTCGTGCCGCCCGTGCGCAGTTCGACGCGGGTGCCGTCGTCCTGCTGGGGACGGTAGACGTCCCCGTTCGCGCCGACCTTGACGAGTTCCGTGTTCTTCCCGTTCAGGGACATCACCGCGTTGTCCGACACCCAGCACAGGTCACCGGTCTTGTCGCTCTTCGCCGTGTTGTTCGGGGTTCCGGCGTTCAGCTTCTTCGTATCGTCCGAGCAGGAACGGTAACGGCGCTCGATGTGGCCCGGGTCGTACCCCCAGCCCTCACCGATCCACGACGACTGCGGCGAAGCGATCGCCGTCTTCCCGTCGACCTCCTGCGAGTTGTACGAAAGGGAGACCTGCGGGGTGGGCCCGGCGGGCGCCGGCGGAGTGGTGAGGGGGTAGGACCAGGCGAACGCGCCGGACGAGTTGCCCGCCGACCATTTCCCGCTCGACGCCAACGGCGTTGCCTTGAACGTTCCCCCGGGGCCGCTGCCGGAGTCGACGGCACCGACTACGGCCGAGGAACCCGAGGCGGTGGCCGAACTGATCGCCGTCTTCGCCCACTGCGCGGAGACGCCTTGCGTGACGAGGGGTGTGTTCGGGCGGGGCGCGACGGTGGCGGTGACCGTCTTCGTCAGGGTGTCGTTGGCGGTCTCCAGCTCCTCGTACTGCCGGCACTCCTCGACGTCCGGCGTCGTCCGGAAGCAGTCCGGGAACTGCACCAGCCGCAGCCGCGAGGCCCAGTCGGCACCGTAGAGATTCTGGAACTTCGCGTAATCGAGCTCGACCGACACCGCAACGGCATCCGCCGAAGGAGCATCGACCTGGAGGACGGCCCCGTCAACGCCCTGCTCGACCACGTCGGTGCGCGCGTCCAGGCTGACCTGCCAGGTGCCGGTGGGCGCGGGCTGGTCGGGAGCCTGTCCCAGCTTCACCGGCAGCGAGCCCACCGGTACCGCGTCAGTCGCCGCTTGGGCCGACAAGGTGCGAGCGGCGCTACCGGAGAAGGTCACCGTGCCCGAGCCTGCCGCAGGTGGTGTCGCCGTTCCCGAGGGCGCCTCGTGCTGGTCGTCGGGGACCTCGGCCTTCAGCGAGTCCAGGTTGACGTCGAAGGTCCCGCCGTCCACGGGCTTGTCCTGCTTCAGCTTCTCCAGTACCAACTCATCGCGACCCACCTCGGCCTGATCAGGACTCGGTGGCACCGCGAGAGCCTGCGCCGGCAACAGCCCGAGGACCAGCGCCACACCGAGGACCGTCCTGGTGGCACGACGTGATGGACGGCGATGCGCGCGCCGCGATTGACCGAACACTGGCGGAAGTCCCCTCGGACCGTGGGAGCGAGACCAGACGGTCACGCGGGAGACAGCAGATGCCCGAGATTTTGTGACGCTCAAGTGAAGATCCGCTACCTGTGCAGCCTCTGTGTGAACATCATCACGCACTAAATCGTGACTTCACTTTCCAGTCGCGATTTCTGTGCCCAAAGCGGCCAAACCCATTCGCACGGTGCAGTTAGTAAGGCATCAGGCATTCACTCCTCAAGGGCCCTTAATGCCCCTGCGATGAGGAGATTCATGTCTATTGATGTGCATTCAGTGCCCCTGTGCAGGGTGCGGACTTCATGCGGCCCATCCCGGCGTCCATGAAGAGCGGGCAATCTAATGCCCGTGATCGCGTATTTCATGTGTGGAGATTCCGTGACCTGCGGTGCGGTGGCGGGGCATCATCAGCACGCTGACCGCGCTCATCACTGCCCCCGGCATGCGAGGCCGGCGCGTCGCACAGCCGTGCCGGGTCGTTGTGACCAGGCCCCAAGGGGAGGAACACGTACCGTTGTTGTCACAACGACAGAGGCACCGCAGGCGCGGCGCCCTCGCAGCCGGCGGACTCGCCGCCGCGATCCTCGCCTCAGGGCTCACCTACGCCGGGCTCCACGACGACCCCGCGCAGTCGGCCGACGCGCCCGCCCGGCCCCCGAAGGCCGCACCCCGCACGGTCGACGCGGCTGTCGCCGCCGCTTCCCGCACCGGGAAAACCGTCGAGGTGACGGCGCTGCGTACGCCCACCTCCACGACGTGGGCGCGTCCCGATCACCTGATGGAACGCCGCATCACACCGGTGCCGGTCAGGGTGTTCAAGGACGGCGAGTGGAAGCCCATCGACGCCACGCTCACGCGCACGAAGAGCGGCTGGGAGACCAAGGCGACCAGCGCCCGCATATGGTTCTCACCCGGCGGGCGCGGCGAGGGCAAGCGGTCGTCCCGGTCGGTGCGCCGCGTGCCCCTGCTCCAGCAGGCGGCAGCGGCTGACGCCGAGCCCCAGACCCCGCTGGCGTCCCTCGACGTCGGCGACCACACGGTCCAGTTGACGTGGCCCGGTGCCGTTCCGACGCCCATCGTGGACGGCTCCCGCATCCTCTACCCCGAAATCCTCCCCGGCGCCGACCTCGTCCTGACCGCCGACGACGGAGGATTCGCGCAGCTCCTGGTCGTCAAGAACCGTGCGGCCGCCGCTGACGCGCGCGTGCGCCAGCTCTCGTACGGCCTGACGTCGAGCACCCTCGTCTTCCGCATCGACCCCCTCTCCGACATCGTCTCGGCCGAGGACAAAAACGGCGACGAGGTCGCCTTCTCTCCCTCGCCCGTCATGTGGGACAACGCCGGCATGCCGGCGGTGACCGACGGCCAGGTGGGTGCGAGCGCGCAGCCCTCCACTGCCGAAAGCCTTCCCCCTACCTCCTCCGCGGCCCCCGAGGAAAGTGCCACCCCCACCCCGGAAGAGGAGACGGAGGTGGAGACGGACGAGCAGACCGACACGAACCCGGAGGTGCTCCCAAGCTCCAGCGACGAGCCGGCCCCCTCCTTGTCGGAAGCCCCCCCGCCTTCTGTTCCGGCGGAGCCGACCGCCGCCCCGAGCCAGTCCGGCAGCGCGGCGACCCTCGGCCTGCCCTCGCTGGACGGCCCCGGCCCCGACAGTCACGGCTCCCTCGTGGACGCCGACCTGGTCGGGGACCAGTGGCTCATCAAGCCGGACGCGGACTTCCTGGACGCCGACGACACCGTGTACCCGGTCTTCATCGACCCCTCGGTCACCAAACAGCTCAAGAGCTGGACGACTGCCTACAGTCGTTTCCCGAAATCCACGTTCTACAACGGCCGCAACTTCAACAAGGGCGGAACTCACGAGGCGCGCGTGGGCTTCGAGTCCGACACCTGGGGAACGTCCCGCTCCTACTTCAACATGGACTTCGGGTCGGACCTGAAGGGCGTCAAAATGGAGGACGCCACGTTCCGTCTCCTGGAAACGTATTCCTGGTCGTGCAGCGCCCGCTCCATGAGCGTGCACGTCACCGGAAAGATCGGGTCGAAGACCAACTGGTCCAACGCTCCCAAGCTCCACGACGGCAACAAGATCACCAGCCGGTCCTTCGCTCACGGGTACAAGTCCGGGTGCAGGGACGATTACGAGACTTTCAAGGTGACCAAGCAAGCCCAAGCAGCGGCCGACGGCGGAAAAGACATCATCACCTTCGGCTTGCGCGCATCGGACGAGAAATCGCAGTACGCCTGGAAGAAGTTTCGCGCCAACGGCAACGACGGCATCCCCACCCTGAAGCTGACCTACAACCGCAAGCCCTCCGCCCCCACCGGCCTCGACCTCAGCCCCGACTCGAAGTGCACCACCACCGAGCCCTACGTCCGCATGGGTGCCGAGGACATCACCTTCACGGCCAGCGCCGCCGACAAGGACGGCAACCTCGACTACCTCGACTTCGACCTGTGGCCCACCGGCAAATGGGACACCACCAAGGACCTCCTGAAGACGACGGGACAGGCCAACCTCTCCGGCTCCTCCGCCAAGGCGACCACAGCGAAATTCCCGACGAGCAAACTCACCAACAACACGCTCTACTCATGGCGTGTACGAGCCGTCGACGACCGCAAGGCGACCTCCGCCTACTCCCCGTCGAAGACTCCCTGCCGGTTCATCCTCGACACCTCGGCCCCCAAGGCGCCCGAGGTGACCTCCACCGACTTCCCGGACGCCGATCTGAGTGACAACGGTTTCGGCAACGGCAACGAGGACGCGGCCTGGAGCACCAAGAAATTCGGCACTGCCGGCTCCTTCACCTTCCGCGCGCTGAACACCGACGTCGTGAAGTACGAGTACAGCTTCAACGGCGGCAACTACAACTTCTCCCGCACCCGCACCGCCGGGACCGCGACCTCCGTCAAGCTCACCATCACGGATGCCAAGCCGCCGACGGCCGGCCCGAACGTCCTCTTCGTACGCACCGTCGACGGAGCAGGCAACGTCTCCCAGGCCACCAAGTACTACTTCTACGTCTCCCCACGCGACGAAGCCGACACGCCGGGCGACTTCACCGGCGACAAGCTCCCCGACCTCATGGTGGTGACCGAAGCCGGCAACCTCGCGCTCTACCCCTCCCAGGGCCAGGCAACCGACGTGACGAAGGGCAGCGGCGACCTCGACTACTCCATGTCCGGCGCCTACCGCGCCAACCCGAGCAAGGACCCCGCAGGCGACGACCTCCCGCCCTACGTCTCCGCCTCCGGCCACTTCAAGGGCAGCACCCTCATCACCCACAACGGCGACATCTACGGCGGCGACGGCCTCCAGGACCTCGTCGCCCGCGTCGGCGGAAAACTCTGGGTCTACCCCGGCGACGGATACGGGGCAGTCAACACCGACAAGCGACGCGAGATCCTCCTTCCGTCCAACGCGCCCGACCCCGCCACCCTCACCCAGATCGTCGCCGCCGGCGACATCACCGGCGACGGCAAGACCGACTTCTTCGCCACCGTCGGAGACGCCCTGTGGGCCTTCACCGGCTACAACGGCGCCGCCATCTCCACCGCCACCCGCCTGACCAGCTCGCCCTGGCTCGACCGGGACATCGTCATGGTCCAGGACGTCAACGGAGACGGCGCCGCCGACCTCGTCTTCCGCGACGACTCCACACAAAAGCTCCAACTCCGCCTCGGAAAGAAAGCCGCATCCGGCGGCACCGACCTCAACTCACTCGCCGTCGCCGCCAACTCCGTAACGGGCGTGGACGACCCGTACACCGGAACGGGCTGGACCAGCAGCACCGTCCCCTTCGTCATCGGTACCCCCGACGCCAACGGTGACGGCATACCCGACGTCTGGGCCGTCCGCAGCGACGGCTCCGTCCGCTTCTACGCCGGAGGCAAAACCACCCTGCCAGGCTCAGGCACCACCATGATCACCGCGAACGACGCCTGGAAGAAACGCATCGCGGTCGGCTGAGCCGGCACCCGGTCCGGGCCGAGGAGGCGCTACTGCCACCTCGGCCCGGTTCGCCTTACTGATCGTTTCACAATGAGGTCCGTGAGGGACGGGATGCTGGGACGCTCGGCTTCGTCCGTAGGATCACTTCATGCCTGCTGACGAACGCGTAACCCGGTCCACGTTCTCCGGTCGTATCCAGCCGATATCAGCTCCTCGGTCCATGCCGGAGCTGCCTCAGCGGATCTGGTCAGATGAAGACTGGAAGCGGATCCAGCTCGGCTATGCGGCGCGGGACATGGACGAGAAGTGGGACGTCTTCACGGAGGGCGAGGTCGTCTTCCTGCACCGAAGCTGGACGGGTAACGGAACCTTCGCGGCGACCTTCGCGCCCGTTGATGGCGGTGGATGGCGGATCGACAGTGCCGTAGTCGAACGTGACGCCGAACGCTACCGAGGAACGGACGATGCCTACGACTGCGTCATGCTTGAGCTGGTGATCAGCGCCATCGTGCTTGGCGAGTCGGCGACAGACCTCCGGACGAAGCTGGTCGAGTTGACTCGTCGGGAGTCGGGTTCCGATGCCCCGGCCGGGCTGATTCAGCACAGCGCCCTGGGGCTGCGCTCGGACGCCTAGCCGATCACTCTGGGACCGCTAGACGTCGGATGCAGATCAGGCTGCAGGCCAGTTCGAGCAAACCCTGGTGGAGATCGGCGCGTCGTTCGTAGCGGGTGCGGAGTCGTTTGAACTGGTGCAGCCAGGCGAAGGCTCGCTCGACGACCCAGCGCACCTTGCCTAGTCCGGAGCCGTGGGCGACGCCGCGTCGGGCTATGACGGGTTTGATGCCGCGTTTCCAGAGCAGGCGGCGGTACTTGTCGAAGTCGTAGCCCCGGTCGGCGTACAGACGCCGGGGCTTACGGCGGGGACGTCCCCGAAGACCTCGAATCGACGGGACGGCATCCAGCAGCGGCAGGAGCTGAGTGACATCGTGCCGGTTGCCACCGGTGAGCGTGACTGCGAGCGGGGTTCCGTCTCGGTCAACGATCAGGTGGTGCTTGGAGCCGGGGCGGGCCCGGTCGACGGGCGAGGGGCCGACATGGTCCCCCCTTTGAGGGCGCGGACATGCGACCCATCCACGGAGCAGTCGTCCAGGTCCAGCAGGCTGGCGCGGCGAAGCTCGGTCAGCAGGGCGGCGTGCAGGCGAGGCCAGACTCCTGCCTCGGTCCAGTCCCGGAGCCGACGCCAGGCCGTCACGCCGGAACAGCCAACGGTCTCGGTCGGGACATCGCGCCACGCGACACCGGTCCGCAGCACATACATGACGCCGGCGAGCGCCACTCGGTCGGGAACACGCAGCCGTCCCGGGTGGCGGCGGCGCCGTACGGGAGCAGGCGGCAGCAGCGGGGACACCCGCTCCCACAGGCCGTCAGGAACAAGATCAGCACGCACTCCGAATACCTTGCCGACCAAGATCGTCAGACACAAGACCCGCAGCTCAACTCATTCTGAAACGATCAGTTAGAACTCCCAACGGAATGAGCGTTCGAGTCAAAAGTCGGGCTCCCAGTGAAGGGAACCGGCTTGGGCTGGTGCTCTCAGCGCCTTCGTGAGGGCAGCGCGATCGGTGCCGGGCGGCAGGTCGACCGACCCGAAGCCACTCGTGTTGCAGGGCAGCTTCAAGGACCTCGTACAGGTGCTCATGCAGCTGGTCCCGGTCTTTGTGCTCCGCGACGAGGGCGACGCGAAGCGTCCGGTCGCCGGACTTCTGCACCACCGAGGCGACCAGGTGGTTGGTATCGATGGTCACCACGTCGCGGTAGCAGATTCCGTACGTGAAAAACGGCAGACAGGCCACTTCGAATATGTCTTCGGTGAGCCGACGGGTCCACAACTGCTCGCGCCAGCCCTCCTGTCGCTCCGAGAGGTCAGCGTGAATCATGTAGTTGCTCGGAACCCGGCCGATGGGGTCCTCGTGCGTGATGATGGTGATGGCGTCCCTCCTGGAGCAGGATCCCGACCTCAAGATCCTGCAACACGCTTCCCTGCTGGAACTTGGCGGGTCGCAAGCAGTCGTCGCCAGCAGATGAGCGCGCATCCCAGGGTGAGGAACGCCTCGTGGATGTCGTCTCGGATCTCCCAGCGGATGCGCAGGCGGGCGAAACCAGTGCAGGTGAGCGAACGCGCGCACCACGAACCGGCGTTGGGTGCCGAGTCCGAGCCGTGCTCCGTGCTGCGGCGGGCGATCAGCATCTGCCTGCCTCCGGCGGTTCGGGGCGGCCCCGGAGAATAGGGCCGGTCGAAAGATCGGAACCGCGCCCCGGTCGACTTGACCATCGGCGGGCGAGCCGTCGTGGCGCGCACCTTGGTGAACCTCCACAGTGCCGAGAAGGGGCATAGGCGGCCCGGCCAGAACCCCACGCGTGGCAGCGCCGTGGCAGGACGCCCTCGGACGCGGCGGCACGGGACGGACGCGCTGGACCGGCGCACGTGGTCTGATGAGGCAAAACAGCACTCGGCGGCATAACGTGGCACAAGAGAGCGCGATCTCTAACGGCCTCGTAATGCGTAGGTCTCGGGTTCGAAGCCCGAAAGCGGCTCCACGGTGAACCCCAGGTCAGGCCTCTGACCTGGGGTTTCTTTTTCGGATGACCTTGGAATCTCGGCAAATCGGGCACCGTCCGCCTGTGCATCGTAATGCGTAGGTCGGAGGTTTGGTTTCTGTGACGAGATCGACGATCCAACGCTCTGACCTGGTCTTTTATCTGCCCGTAGGGGATGGAGCATGCTGGCGCAAAGGATCCCGGTGGACACCCGGTGGACAGCCGTGCGTGACACTCCATCAGGGGACTCTCGCTGGCCCTGGGGCGAGGGGGAAATCCACCGGTCGCCGATGGGACGACCGCGTCGTCGAGACTGTCCGGTCCTGACAGATCTCACGTCCGGCTCGGGTCTCGGCGAAGATTGGTCGTGAGAACGCTCCGTAGCTGATCTGAGGGCGCAGAAGGAGTGGCTGCGTCGGTGCATGCGGGAGCGTCGGCCCATTTCAGAGCGAGATCAGCACTACAGGTTCGGTGCTCTCGTCGTCCCTGGATCTCAGGGTGCGCGGCCTGTTATCGAGCCGGGCGACGAGCGGCAAACGGTATCAGTACGGCATAAGGTGCGCGTAGCATTAATGGTCATGGATCTCGTGGCACGCGTACGCCGGGCGTTGGGTGAACAGGCTATCCACCCAACGGAGTTTGAACGCTGTGCCTGTGCGCTCCTGCAATCGCAGTACCCCGGTCTGTCCGCGGTTGAGGGCGGGCATGACTTCGGCCGCGACGCCGATATCTATTTTCCGTGGGGCCCCGAGGACCTGGACGCTCGTGGGCGTCTGCTTGTCACCACCGGTGATCCGGTGGCGAACCTGCGCACGGGCCTTCGCAGAATGCGCGAAGAGGGTGTGCAGGCCACTTCGGGTCGAAGGCGGAGCTGATGGCCGCGGTCGCCCGCCGCGTGATCGAGCCCATCAACGCGGCCCAGTGCGCAGGGCTCGACAAATTGCTCGCCCGGACCCCCGACCCATCGGTCGGCGAACTGGTGGAGGCATTCGCGGGGCCGCTGTTCGACGAGATGTCGGCCGGCGGCGCGGGCGGCGCCCGGACGTCCCGGCTGATCGTGACGATCCTCAGCGACCCGGCCGAGGAGGCGCGCGCCTGGACCGGCCCGGGCGAGGACATGGTCCGCGAGCGCTACCTCGCGGCCTTCGCGCGCGTACTGCCCGGCCTTTCCCCGGAGGAGCTGCGGTTCCGGATGCGGGGGATCCTTGCCGTGACGGCCGTCGACCGCCTCGAGGTCCACCAGCAGCCCTCCCCGGGTTGCACGTCCCCGGTAGCGGGCGAGGCAGCCCGGCGATGGGCGATCACGTTCCTGATGGCAGCGATGAGTGCGCCACCGACCCGGACCTGACGATCCGAGGCTGACGCTGACGGCGCGGGGCGGGCGGCGTTCACCCTGTGGACGAGAGTCAACTGGCCCTGACCCGAATGCCGAAGAAGTACCGGCGCGGACGGCAGACCCTGATATGCACCGACTCCGCGGGCGGCACCCACGATTTCGTCGCCCTGGTTCGCCCGGCGGGGACGGTGGCTGTCCTACTCGGTCGGCGTGGTGATCATCGAGGCGATCCACCAGCACGTGCTGAAGTTTCCGGCATCGGCCTGGAGGGAGTAGTAGCGGCAACGCCGCATGCCGTGTGTGGGCGAACACGTTGATCGTGCCCTCGGCTCCGGAGCGGACCGCTTGGCGGGTCCTCCGCTCGGGCGTCGGTTGCTCGGCACGTACTCACCAGCCGGTGCCAGATACCTCAGGTGATCAGACCGGCGCTGGTCAGCCAGATGTGTTCGCATGTCTCCGACGCCTCCTGAAGGTTCTCGCGGGATTCCTGTGAGGCGTGGTAGAAGGTCCGCTCGATCATCCAGCACAGGGCGCTTGCCATCGCCGGGGCCTGGTCTGGCGCGGTGCCGGCCTGGATGCCGGCGCGTTCGAGGACGGCGGTGATGGCCGCGATGAACAGGTCGGCCGTGTGATTCCACAGCTCGCCGATCTCCGGCACGGTCAGCGACAGGTCGATCGCCGTGCGCATGACCAGGCCGTGCTCGTTCCACAGCTCGACCGTGCGCCCCATGGCTGCCGCGATGGCCCGGCGCGGCTCGTCGGCCTCCGCGGTGGCCCTCGACCGCTCCCACAGGTGCTCGACGGTTCGAGCGACGAGTGCCGTGACCACTTCTTGCTTGGAGCCGAAGTAGAAGTACAGCGCGCCGCGGGTGATGCCGGCGCCCTGGGCGATGTCGCCGACGGTCATGGCGTCGTATCCCTTGTCCGCCAGCAGGGCCTCGCAGGTGTCGAGGATGGCCCGCTCCCGGACGTCGCCCTTGCGTTCGGCGGCGCGACGGCTTCGTGCGGGGTGGTGGCCGGGCATCAGAGCTGCGCGCCGTCGGCGAAGTCGGTCGTACGAGAGAGGGCCTTCCACGCGCGGATGTCCTCGTTCACGGCCGTGCGCGCGGCGGTGACCAGTCGCAGCGCGTCCGAACCCAGGACGAGGTGGGCCGGCGGCTGCTCGACCGACGCGATGTGGACGACCGCTTCCCCGGCCTTGGCCGGATTGCCCAGCTGGTTGCCGCTGGCCTTCTGTCGGGCCTCACGGATGGGGGCGAACAGCTCGTCGTAATCGTCGACGGTCCGCGCGGCGCGTGTCATGGACCGTCCGGCCCAGTCGGTGCGGAAGGAGCCGGGCTCGATCGCCGTCACGTGGATGCCGAACTGCGCGACCTCCTTGCCCAGGGCCTCGAGGATGCCTTCCAGGGCGAACTTGCTGCCGCAGTAGGCGGACATGCCGGGCACGGCCATGAGTCCGCCCATGGAGGTGACGGCCATCAGGTGTCCGCGGCGGCGTGCGCGCATGTGGGGCAGCGCCGCCCGCAGGGTGGCCACCGCCCCGAACACGTTGACCTCGAACTGCCGCCGCACCTCGGCCAGTGGGGTTTCCTCGAAGGTTCCCTCCAGGCCGTAGCCGGCGTTGGCGACGACGACGTCCAGGGAACCGACGCTGCGCTCGACCTCCGCGACCACGCCGGAAACGGCATCATCGTCGGTCACGTCCAGGATGCGGCCATGAGCGTGCCCGGACCTGAGTTCCTCGAAGGCCTGCAGATCCTTCTCGGAGCGGACGGTGCCGACCACGGTGTGCCCGGCAGCCAGGGCGGCTTGCGCGAAAGCGCGCCCCAGGCCCGTGCTCACGCCGGTGATGAGCCAGTTCTGCTTCTGCACTGTTCCTCCAGCAAGTCTTGCGAGGAGAGCCGGGTCGCTCCCTTCAGCAATAAAGTCTACACGGTGTCGATTTTTCTCGTTACTGCGTCGATTGTGGCGAGCCTCGCAGGATGGGGTGGGTTTTCAAGGTCACTCACGTTCCGCGCATCGCCCGGATCGGCGCCGTCAAGGTCCAGCACTCAGGCTGTCGACCGGGTTGGCGACGGATAAGGTCCGATCTGCCGCACGGGGAGGATCCTTTGGCGGTGACTCGGCCTACGTGCGAGGTCCGCCGGTTGGGCAGCCTCCTCGCGGCTCACCGGGCGGGTGGCGCGCAGGTCCTCGGTGTCGTGGTGGATGCCTGTCGGCAGGCAGGCGGTCTGTAGCGGGTCAGACCACCGGACGGCCATGGACCGTCCGGAACTGGGTTGCGGCGTCGTCGCTGCTGAGTGGGTTCTGCGAGGTGACGTGAAGTGGCTCTTTGGAGTGACGAGGACCTGTGCGCGAGGCCGTAGTGTCGGACGGATGAGAGTGAGGGACGGCAGGTGGCCCGGCTGGAGTGCCGATGCCGGGCTGGTCGTACTGACGTTTGTGCCGGCGCTGCTGTCGCAGCCGTACGTGGACACTTCCGGGCCGGCCTGGGTATCGCTCATGGCGTACGAGGCGGTGGGCGTGGTGGTCCTGCTGTTGCGGCGCCGACTGCCGGCCACCGCCTTCGTCGTGGGTTTCGGGGCTCTTCTGGTGGCGCTGGTGGGGAGTGCGGGCGAGGGGGCCAAGCTGTCGCCGCTGGTCTTCCTGCCATTGGCGGTGCTGCTTTACAACCTGGGCCACCACGGCGTGCACTGGCGGCGGACCGTAGCGGCGGTTCTCGGCGTCAGCGTGCTGAGCGCGGCCGGTCTGTGGGTGAACCGGATGACGACCGACTCCGGCGACTTCCAGGGCGGACTGGACGTCCTCGCCGCTCTGGCGCCGATGCCGCTGGCCTGGGTGATGGGGTTCGCCGCGCGCACCCGGCAGGAACTGCTGGTCGCGGCCGAGCGACGGGCGGCCGACGCGCGCCGGGCGCGGGACCTGGAGGCGGCGCAGGCCACGCAGCGCGAGCGGACACGGATCGCGGGCGAGATGCACGACGTGGTCGCGCACTCGCTGACCCTGCTTGTCGTGCACGCGGAGACGCTGCGGGCCCGCGGCGGCGAGCTGCCCGACTGGGCCCGTGCCCAGGTCGACGGCCTTGCCGCGGCGGGCCGGCAGAGCAGCGGCGAGCTGCGTGACCTGCTGCGGATGTTGCGCGGCCCGGCGGACGCCGTCCCGCTCCAGCCCGTGCCGGACCTCGGTGAGCTGGAGGCGCTGCTGGACAGCCACCGTGCCGTTGGCGGAACGGGCGGGCTGGCGATGGACGTCGCGCTGGAGTCCGTACCGGGACCGGTTCAGCTGGTGGTGTACCGCGTCGTGCAGGAGGCACTGGTCAACGCACGCCGGTACGCGCCCGGAGCGCCCGTCCAGGTGACCGTCCGCGGGAAGGACGGCGGTGAGCTGCGGTGTGAGGTCGTGAACGGCCGCGGGGTGCGGCGGGCCGCGGCCGGCGTGGGCATCGGGCTCGGCCTGGTCAGCATGGAGGAGCGGGTGGGCGCGCTGGGCGGCGAACTCGCCGCGGGCCCGACCGGTGACGGCGGCTTCCGCGTCGCAGCGACTATTCCGTGGGCGTACGCGGATGCCTGAGCAGATCAGCGTGCTCGTCGTGGACGACGAGCCGGTCATCCGTGCCGGACTGAGCGCGATCCTGGACAGTCAGGCGGACATCACCGTGGCGGGCACCGCGGACGACGGTGAGGAAGCCGTCGAGGCGTGCGCGCGGCTACGGCCTGATGTGCTGCTGATGGACATCCGGATGCCGCGCCGCGACGGACTGTGGGCGCTGGCCGAGCTGGGCCGCCGGGGGCTGCTCGGGCCGGGGCGCAGCCGGGCTCTCATGCTGACCACGTTCGACCTGGACGCCTACGTCGACGATGCGCTGGCGGCTGGGGCTTCCGGCTTCCTACTGAAGAACAGTTCGTACGAAGAACTGACCGGGGCCGTGCGTGCCGCGGCTGCCGGGCACAGCGCGCTGAGCCCGGCAGTGACCCAGCGGATCATCGAGGGCCATCTCAGCGGCCGGCGCCGGCCCAGCGACCAGGATCTGGCCCGGCTGCGGGACCTGACCGAGCGGGAGGTCGACGTGCTGCGTCTGATCCGGGACGGGCTGAGCAACGCCGAGATCGCCGACCGGCTTGTCGTCAGCCTGCACACGGTCAAGACGCACGTCAGCCGCGTGCTCACGAAGACCGGCTGCCAGAGCCGCGCGCAGGCGGCGGTGCTGGCCAGGAACACCCTGACCTGACCTTGGTCGGAGGGCGGGCCGGCGTGGCGCCGTACCCCGCGAAGTCATTCCTTGGAGTGAGCCCGCGCCGGTGGGAAGCCCGACTTCGAGCGATGTGCCGGCGGCGCGCCACTGACTGAATGGACGGTGTGCGCGGGACCCGTCGAACGGCCGCCCATCAGGCGGTCGCCCGGTCCCTCGACGCACACAGCACATCGTTACGCGCCGAAGGGAACTTCCCATGTCCGCACCAACACTGTCCCGCCAGCACCGAATCCGCCGCGGAGCGCTGATCATCGCCTTGACGACCTGCCTGGGCGCGGCGCTCGTGAGCTGCTCGGACGAGGCCGAACCGGCGGCCGGGCAGAGCGCGGCGAGCCCGGCGGCCGACACGCAGCTGGCCCGTCTCACGCAGCAGGCGGCCGACACCGGCTCCCTGGGCGTCATCGTCCGGGTCGACTCCGGCGACGGGAAGCCCGTCGAGATCGCCAAGCAGGCCGCTTGGACCAAGGACGACCACCGCCTCGCCGCCGGCGACCGGTTCCGAGTCGGATCCAACACCAAGACGGTCACCGCCACCCTCGTCCTGCAGCAGGTCGCCCAGCAGAAGATCAGCCTCGACGACACGGTCGAGAAGTGGCTGCCCGGCCTGGTCAAGGGCGGTGGGCACATCACCGTACGGATGCTGCTCAACCACACCAGCGGCCTGGGCGACTTCCTGCTGACCCCGCAATTCCTGCCCTCCCTCACCGGCCAGGAGAAGCGCACCTGGACGCCGCAGGAACTGCTCGCCATCACGCCCGAGCAGGACCCGCCGGCCGAGCCCGGCGAGACGTACTCCTACAGCAACGCCAATTACGAAGCGCTCGGGCTGATCCTGGAGAAGGCCACCGGGAGCAGTCTGGCCGAGCTGATCGAGCAGAAGATCACCAAGCCGCTGGGCATGAAGGACTCCTACCTCGCCACGAACGCAGACTGGGGCACCGGTAAAAACAGAGGCAAGCAGCACGTCACCGGCTACGAGCCGGACGCCGCGCGACTGAAGCAGATCCTGTCCGCAACCGTGGACCTGCCCGAAGGCGTCGGGTTCGCCGGACCCGAACGTCCCGACGACAACGTCGACACCGCCGCCATCGACCCGAGCTGGTCGTGGGCGGCAGGCGGCATGGTCTCCACCGCGGCGGACTGGCAGACGTTCCTCACCGCGCTGAACTCCGGCGAGTTGCTGCCCGAAACCCAGCTGAAGCAGATGCGGACCACCGTGGACGCGCCTGAGGAAGGCGGCGGCTACGGACTGGGGCTGATGCGGGTGGACACGGCCTGCGGCACGGTCTGGGGTCACACCGGCGGTCTGCCCGGCTACTCCAGTGAGATCTACACCGACGCCACCGGCACCCGCAGCGTCGCGGTCCTCACAAGTACGAACTTCGGCATCAAGGAAAAGAAGGCCGCCGCCACGAACAAGGCCCTCGTCGACGCCGCGACCTGCCAGATGCTCGGCAAGCCCCAGCCCTCGGACAGCCCGACCGGTTGACGGCCGCGGACATTGGCCGCATCCGCCTTCGCCGGCGGCCGCCTCGCTGCTGACCTGTACGAGACGCGCGCCATTACGCGCGTTCTGCACAGGAGGCCGGACGAGCCGCGTCCCGCTCGACCTCCCGGGCATCGGCACCACAGACCGGCACCGGCGGAACAGCGGGGTTCGTTCCCATCGAGCGAACCTTGGTGGAAGCAGCCGCCAGGGACTTTGAGCCGGACGTCCTCACTCGGTGGTCACCGTTGCCTGCCACGCGCCCGGGCGCATGCCTGTCGCCTTGCGGAAGAAGACCGAGAAGTTGGATGCGTCGGGGAAGCCGAGTACGTCGGCGCAGCGGGCGGCGGTGAGGCGATCGTGTGCGAGGAGCCGTTTGGCCTCCAGGACGATCCGTTCGACGATGTACGCCTTCGCGGTGCGGCCGGTGGCCTGCTGCACCGCTCGTGAGAGGGTGCGGGGCGCGTATCCCAGCGCACGGGCGTAGTAGCTGGCGTCGTGGTGCTGCCGGTAGTGCGCTTCGACGCTGGAGCGGAACGACCGGAACACCGCAGGGGCGAGCCGTGCTTCGGCGTGCGGGGGGTGCAGCCGGGTGATGAGCGCGGAGAGCAGGATTTCGGGCAGCTCTGTCCGGGAGCCACTGGGTGGGGCGGATGCTTCGAGGAGGAGATGGCTGCGTGCCGTGTCGACGAAGGACCAGTCGGCGTCGGGGATGCTCCAGTGTGCGGCCGGGTCGGGGGAGGCGGCCAGTTCTCGGGTGGCGTGGGTGACCGGCGCGGTCGGCACGAACAGCACGAGGTGCCCTGTCACGTCGGCGATGTCATTCCACTGGTGCACGGCGCCGGGTGGAATCCACACCGCGGAGCGGTCTTCGAGCGGGTGGCGGTGGAAATCGACGGTGACCGAGCCGGGTCCGGCGTCGATGACGGCGAGGACATGGAAGTCGGCGCGCTGTGTGCCGCCGTCGTTCAGCGCGCGAAGGCGGCCGAAGGTCATCGTCTCGACCGAGGAGGCGCGGCGTCCCACGGGTTGGTAGGTCATTTGCCGGATCACGCTCACGTGTCCATTTTCCACCATCGGGTGACCAGTCAGGCCGATGCCCCGTCCGCGGTGCAGCAGTTCAATGGATACACAGATGAATCGCTCAGAACATCGATCGGGAGGAACTGTCATGGATACGGCGCAGCAGGCGCTACTGCCCACTTACGACTATCGGCCGGGGACCGGACCCACTCTGGTGTTCCTGCACTACTGGGGTGGTTCCGCCCGTACCTGGGACCTTGTCGTCGACCGGCTGGCGGGCCGTGACGTGCTTGCGGTCGACTTCCGCGGGTGGAGCCGGTCGAGCGCTCTGCCCGGTCCCTACACGCTCGGTCAGCTCGCCGATGACACGCTCGCCGTGCTCGCCGACGCGGGGGTCACCGACTACGTCCTGGTGGGGCATTCGATGGGCGGCAAGGTCGCACAGCTGGTCGCGGCCACCCGGCCCGCCGGCCTGCGCGGCATCGTTCTCGTCGGCTCCGGCCCGGCGAAGCCGGCCGCACAGGTCACTCCCGAGTACCAGGAGGCCCTGTCGCACGCCTACGACTCCGCCGAGTCCGTGGCCGGGGCACGGGATCACGTCCTCACCGCGACCGAGCTGCCCGAGCCGGTCAAGGCGCAGATCGTGGAGGACTCGCGGAGTGGTGCCGACGCCGCCCGCGCCGAGTGGCCGCTGCACGGCATCGCGCAGGACATCACCGAACACACGCGCATGGTCAGCGTGCCCGCTCTCGTCGTCGCCGGAGAACACGACCAGGTCGAGCCCGTCGGCGTGCTCCGCGACAACCTGGTGCCCTACCTCCCCCACCCCGACTTCGTGGTGGTCCCCCACACGGGTCACCTGATCCCGCTGGAAGCCCCGGCCGCCCTTGTCGACGCCATCACCGCGTTCGCGCCGGTGACCTGACCGTCCCCACGGTCGCCGGGCAGGCCGCGACGGTGGGCAGCCCGCTGTAACAGCGGAGCTCGCGCTGGGCACCCACCGGCGCCGGCCGGTCCCGGAGGCGGCTGCCCGTGCGGTCGCCCCCGGCGGGCAGCGGATCGACACCGCCCCCGGCCAGGCGCGGCCCCCTCATCGCCCTTGCCCTGACCGCCCGCGCCTGCGCGTCGCCACCACGAGGACTGGGTTCTTCACCGCGGCCGCCAGCGCCGACGCCGTGAACGACGGCGCCTTCACGGGTCTTGAACGGAACGGCATGCGCCGCTATGCATCCTGCCCTTGGCGAGGTAGCGGGTGGTGGTGTTCAACATGCAGGAGTTGTTGCCCAGGACGTAGACGACGTGCCCGCTGTCGTCGACGCTGATCAGCCAGCGCGCGTGTCGAGAGATTCGGCAGTGGGGTCCGGAAGCCGGGGCAGACACAGGGCACGCCACGGGACTGCCGTAGTGGCGCTATGAGAGCTCGCCAGTGCTTCGCGGTGTCAGTAGTACGCCCTTCCGGCGCGGGATCAGGGCCGGTAAATGGTGTAGCAGTGCATCGGGGGTCCGGCGTCATTGGTACCAGGGCTCCGATGCGTCGCCCGGGGCGGTGCCTACGAAGGTGTCGGGGGCCGCGCATCGTAGGGAAGGCACAGTTGGCGTGGTGCCTTCGGTCCAGTGTGCGCGGTCCTCCGTGAGAGCCGCGAGGTGGACGGGGATGAGCGGCCGATCGGCTTCGCCGGTGGACGGGCGGTGGACAGACGCCTTTGGACGGTGCGGCACGAGGTGGCACTGGCCAAGCTGCTGCAGATGCTCTGACCAGGAAAAATGTCACGAGACGGTACGGCAGGGCACCCCCCGGCACGATCGCTCCCGGTCTCGTAATGCGTAGGTCTCGCTATCTGACGCGCACTCTTGGCACTCCACATCCGGCGACTCGCCGGTGGCGCTGAGCAGCCAGGAAGCAGGCAGCCTGGCGCGGCGAGCGAGAGCGTCGGCGTACGGACTTCTCTCCCGAACTATGTCGTCGCTGGGGTGACGAGGAACTGAGTGAGGCCACCATCCCGGAAGGGATGGCGGCCTCACCTTTACTGACGAAGCGTCAGGCGTCACCGGGCGCGGTGCACACGCGGTGCACGACAGGGTGGAAAGCGAACGGAAACAACGGGCACTAATGAGCAGCGTTTTAGCAGGTCAACCCGTGTGCCCGACGTATTCGCCCAGGTACCCCCGGCGTGCTCTTTAGATGTCGAAGTACAGCTCGAACTCGTGCGGGTGCGGCCGGAGCTGGATCGGGGCGATCTCGGCCGTGCGCTTGTAGTCGATCCAGGTCTCGATCAGGTCGGAGGTGAAGACACCGCCCGCCTGCAGGTACTCGTTGTCCGCCTCGAGGGCGTCGAGGACGGCCGGGAGCGAGGTCGGGACCTGGGGGACGCCCGCGTGCTCCTCGGGGGCCAGCTCGTAGAGGTCCTTGTCGATCGGCTCGGCCGGCTCGATCTTGTTCTTGATGCCGTCGAGGCCCGCGAGGAGGAGCGCCGAGAAGGCGAGGTACGGGTTCGAGGACGGGTCCGGGGCGCGGAACTCGACGCGCTTCGCCTTCGGGTTCGAGCCCGTGATCGGGATGCGCATCGCGGCGGAGCGGTTGCGCTGCGAGTAGACCAGGTTGACCGGGGCCTCGAAGCCGGGGACCAGGCGGTGGTACGAGTTCACCGTCGGGTTGGTGAAGGCGAGCAGCGAGGGCGCGTGCTTGAGGATGCCGCCGATGTAGTAGCGGGCGATGTCCGAGAGGCCCGCGTAGCCCTGCTCGTCGTAGAAGAGCGGCTGGCCGCCGGTCCACAGCGACTGGTGCACGTGCATGCCCGAGCCGTTGTCGCCGAAGATCGGCTTCGGCATGAAGGTCGCGGTCTTGTTGTTGCGCCAGGCGACGTTCTTCACGATGTACTTGAAGAGCATCAGGTCGTCGGCCGCGGCGAGCAGCGTGTTGAACTTGTAGTTGATCTCGGCCTGACCGGCCGTGCCCACCTCGTGGTGCTGGCGCTCGACCTCGAGGCCCGCCTTGTCCAGCTCCAGGGAGATCTCGGCACGCAGGTCGGCGAAGTGGTCGACCGGCGGGGCCGGGAAGTAACCGCCCTTGTAGCGGACCTTGTAGCCGCGGTTGTTCACCTCGGAGCCGGTGTTCCAGGCGCCGGCCTCGGAGTCGATCTCGTAGACCGAGCGGTTCGCCGAGGTCTCGAAGCGGACGCTGTCGAAGACGTAGAACTCGGCCTCGGGACCGAAGAACGCGGTGTCGGCGATGCCGGTCGACGCGAGGTACGCCTCGGCCTTCTTCGCCACGTTGCGCGGGTCGCGGCTGTACTGCTCGCCCGTGATCGGGTCGTGGATGAAGAAGTTGATGTTCAGCGTCTTGTCACGGCGGAAGGGGTCCACCCGCGCGGTCGTCAGGTCGGCGCGCAGCGCCATGTCCGACTCGTGGATCGCCTGGAAGCCGCGGATCGACGAGCCGTCGAAGGCCAGCTCCTCGGCCGGGTCGAACGCCTTCGCCGGCACCGTGAAGTGCTGCATCACACCCGGCAGGTCGCAGAAGCGGACGTCGACGAATTCCACGCCCTCGTCGGCGATGAACTTCTTGGCGTCATCGGCGTTCTGGAACATCCAACTCCTCCTCCTCCCACCCGGGGAGGGGCGGGGGTTTCAGCTCGTGCCCGTAGTCAGTGCGGTGACCCACGGTGGAGCCGACCATAGAAAGACGGGATTTCTCAAGCGTGACCCATTTGTTTCACCGAAGTTAACCACCTCGGGGCTCCTGAACGGCCCGGGTCACGGCGCGCGCCTACCCGCGTCCGCCGCCGTCACGCGCCCGGACGCGAGGGGCGGGGGCTGCCAAGGAGCGCAGGGCGCGGGCGCAGTACCGTGGAGCGGTGGACAACAGGGATGCAATGGGATCGTGGCTCTCGGGCCCGCGTGCCGCCGCCGAGGAGATGGGTGTCGACTTCGGGTACCGGGGCGAGCGCCTCGGCCTCCCGCAGGACGGACCCGGCTCCATCGCCCCCCTCGGCCGCCGCTTCGGCGCCCTCATCGTGGACTGGGCCCTGTGCATGCTCATCGCATACGGTCTCATCGCGCGCGGTGACCAGCAGGCGGCGGGGAACTGGGCGCTCGCGATCTTCTTCGTCCTGAGCCTGCTCACTCTCGGCACGGTGGGCGGCACCCCCGGCAAGGCCCTCTTCCGCCTCCGCGTCATCTCCGAGGACGGTGGCAGGCTCGGCATCGTCCGCGTCCTGATCCGCAGCGTGCTCCTCTGCATCGCCATCCCCGCCCTCATCTGGGACCGCGATTCCCGCGGCCTCCACGACCGCCTCGCGCGAGCGGTGCAGATCCGGGTCTGAGCCCCGGGGGCACGCGGCGTCGACGGGATGCCGGGTGAGTGCCCGTACGCCCCTTGGCACGGGCCCCGTGGGGAGCGGCATGTTCTTCACGGTGCCGCCCGTCACCGCGCGTCCGTACCCCCGGCGAAGGCCGGAACCCCTACGCCCAAGGCTGTCTCACGCCGAAGGGGCGGGCCCATGTGGTGGGCCCGCCCCTTCGGCGGTTGTGGTGACGGGTGGGAGGAGTCAGCGGCGCGGGCCGCGAGGCATCCGCATGCCCTTCGGCATGGGCCCCTTCGGGAGCGGCATGTTCTTCATCATGTCGCCCATCGCGCGCAGCCGGTCCGTGGTCTCGGTGACCTGGGGGCCGGTGAGGACGCGCGGGTACTTCAGGAGCGTCGTACGGACCTTCTTCAGCGGCACCTGGCCCTCGCCGTTGCCCACGATCATGTCGTGCACCGGCACGTCGGAGACGACGCGCGCCATCTTGCGCTTCTCCGCCGCGAGCAGGCCCTTGACCCGGTTCGGGTTGCCCTCGGCGATCAGCACGATGCCGGGCTTGCCGACCGCGCGGTGCACGACGTCCTGGCTGCGGTTCATCGCGACCGCCGTCGTCGTCGTCCACCCGCGCTTCATCTGGTCGAGCACCGCCGCCGCCGCGCCCGGCTGTCCCTCCATCTGCGAGAACGCCGCACGCTCGGCGCGCCGCCCGAAGATGATCGCCATCGCGAGGACGCCGACGAGGAAGCCGAAAATGCCCAGGTAGACCGGGTGGCCGATCAGGAAACCGATCGCGAGGAGCACGCCGAAGGCGACGATCCCCACGGCACCGATCACCAGGCCGATCCTCGGATCGACCCGTCGGGTCATCTTGTAAGTGAGAGCGATCTGTTTCAGTCGCCCCTGATTCGCAGAGCTCTCTGCGGTGTCCTTCCTCGCCATGCTGTGGAGTTTACGTGGCGCGCCCCGCGCTAGGACGTGCGGGCGGGCAGCGCGCTCAGGACGGCCTCCGCCTCGGCCCGTTCCCTGGCCCGCGCGCGGTCGGCGATCACGGCCGTCCGCGCGTTCTGCGCGGACCGGCTGAGCAGGGCGGACTCCACGGCGCGCACGGCCGAGGAGAACGGGGTGAGGAGGGTGGTACGGGCCTTCGGCAGGTGGTGGACGCTCGGCACGGTGGGGCTCCCCGGGGCTGGCGGCGGTGACGCGCTCGTACGGGCGAGGATGTCGCGCGGACCGGCGCGGCGCCTCGCTCCCAGCGTCACAGCACGGTGTTACCAGCCGGTGACCGAAGGGTCAAACGGTCATGAAGCGGCGGAAGACCGTCCTCCGCGCAAGGAGAGCGAGCACCCGCGAGCACCCGCGAAAGGCGTCGGCCCCGAAACCGTCCCCACCTGGGGGAACGGCTCCGGGGCCGAGGGGGCCGCGGGGACGGGCCCGCGCCCCGTACGCGCGAGGCGCGCGCCGCTGTGCCGGACCTCACACGGTCGGCAGCGGTCCCGCCATCGCGCCGCGCCGCTCCATCGCCTGCTGGAAGAGGCGCCCGGCGCGGTACGAGGAACGGACGAGCGGGCCCGACATGACCCCCGAGTAGCCGATCTGCTCGGCCTCCTCCTTCAGCTCCACGAACTCGTGCGGCTTGACCCAGCGCTCGACGGGGTGGTGCCGGGGCGAGGGGCGCAGGTACTGCGTGATCGTGATCAGCTCGCAGCCCGCCTCGTACAGGTCGCGCAGTGCCTCGCTGACCTCCTCGCGGGTCTCGCCCATGCCGAGGATGAGGTTCGACTTCGTGATGAGACCGGCCGCGCGGGCCTCGGTGATGACCTTGAGGGAGCGCTCGTAGCGGAAGCCCGGACGGATGCGCTTGAAGATGCGCGGGACCGTCTCGACGTTGTGCGCGAGGACCTCGGGGCGCGAGGCGAAGACCTCGGCGAGCTGGTCCGGGTCCGCGTTGAAGTCGGGGATGAGCAGCTCGACCTTCGTGCCGCCCAGGGGCCGCTCGGCGGTCAGCGCGTGGATCTGCCGGACGGTCTCGGCGTAGAGCCAGGCCCCGCCGTCCTCCAGGTCGTCGCGCGCGACGCCCGTGACGGTCGCGTAGTTGAGGTCCATCGTGCGGACCGACTCACCGACGCGGCGCGGCTCGTCGCGGTCGAGCGCCTGCGGCTTGCCCGTGTCGATCTGGCAGAAGTCGCAGCGCCGGGTGCACTGGTCGCCCCCGATGAGGAAGGTGGCCTCGCGGTCCTCCCAGCACTCGTAGATGTTGGGGCAGCCGGCCTCCTGGCACACCGTGTGCAGGCCCTCGCTCTTCACGAGTTTCTGCAGCTCGTTGTACTCGGGGCCCATTTTGGCGCGGGTCTTGATCCACTCGGGCTTGCGCTCGATGGGGGTCTGGCTGTTCCGGACCTCCAGGCGGAGCATCTTGCGCCCGTCGGGTGCGACTGCGGACATGCCCGGCGCCCCTTTCTGCTGCGATCGCGCGTCGTGGCTTTCGATTCTTCGGCGAGCCCCAGCCTACGCCCGTGAGGGCAGGGGCCCGCCTCCTGCCCAACCCACCGAACCGCAGGCACATTCCCCCGTACGGCCCAACGGTCCCGGTCTGTGTCGGCAGGGGTCCGGGAGGGGCCTCCGGTGCGGGGGCGGGGACGGCCCTCCCGTACGGGCGGTGGCCGCTCTCGCCGTACCGCCCCGGGCCCCCGTCAGACCGCCGTCGACAGCGGCGGCGCGCCCGCGCCCGCGAGGACCTCGGTGAGATGACGCTCCATGACCGGCAGCACCTCCCGCACCGTCACCTCGCGGCCCAGCTCGCTCGAGAGCGAGGCGACGCCCGCGTCGCGGATGCCGCACGGCACGATGCGGTCGAAGCCCGTCGTGTCGGAGTTCACATTGAGCGCGAAGCCGTGCATCGTCACGCCCTTCGCGATCCGGACGCCGATCGCGGCGAGCTTGCGGTCCTCGTGGCGCTGGCCCGCGTTCGAGGGCGCGTACTCGGGGCCCGCGAGGCGCGCGTCGAAGAGCGGGTCCGTGCGCTCCAGTTCGAGGGTCAGGCCGCCCGGCCGCTTCTCGACCGGGTCCCCGAGAATCCACACGCCGCTGCGGCCCTCGACCCGCGTCGCGGCGAGGCCGAACTCGGCGCACACGCGCAGCAGGGCCTCCTCCAGGTTCCGTACGTGCGCGATGACGTCGACCGGGCTCGGGAGCCGCAGGATCGGGTAGCCCACGAGCTGGCCCGGACCGTGCCAGGTGATCTTGCCGCCGCGGTCCACGTCGATCACGGGGGTGCCGTCGAGGGGGCGTTCGCTCTCCTCGGTACGGCGGCCCGCGGTGTACGTCGGCGGGTGCTCCAGGAGCAGGCACGTGTCGGGGATCTCGTCGGCGACGCGCGCCGCGTGCACCCGGCGCTGCTCCTCCCAGGCGTCGAGGTACGGCGTGTACACCGTCTCGGCGGACTCCAGGCCCAGACGGACGAATCGCAGCTCACTCACGGCGTGCCTTCCCACCAGCGTCCTTCGGCACCCACGCGTGCCTTTGTCACTGTACGGCGGCAGCCGCGCGGGGCGGCGGGCGGGAGCGGGGGAGGGGGCGGAGGCGCGAAGGGGCCGGGGCGGGGCGTGACGGGTGGGGTGGCGGACGGCCCGGGGTGGGCGGTGACGTCAAGGGGTGGGCGGGGCGTGACGGGCGAGGGCGGGAAGGCCGCGGGGCGGGGTGAAGGGCGGGCGGGCGGTGTCCGGAAGGGAGGATTCACGTACGCGGAACTTGCCCGGTTCAGAGCGAAAGCCGACGCGCCACGAAAGGGTGAACGCGTACGGCCTCCAGGGCCCGCTTTCCGTCAGTTTTCCAGGCAATCCTCACACGATCGGATGAACGAGGGGCGAAGGGCGTGATGGGGCGTTCGCCGCCCGTTACATTCGCGCCGTTCCACGAGGGCTGCTTTCGGGCCCGGAAGGCAGGAGACCGCACAGCTGATGACGGACCGAACCCCTCAGCGCACCCCCAACCGACAGCTCGCCGCGCTCATCGCGGAGGCGGGGTTCTCCAACGCGGGGCTCGCCCGGCGGGTGGACCAGCTCGGACTGGAACACGGGCTCGACCTGAGATACGACAAGACCTCCGTGACCCGCTGGCTGCGCGGCCAGCAGCCACGCGGCACGACCCCCGCGCTCATCGCCGAGGTCTTCACCCGGCGTCTCGGCCGCAGGCTCAGCGCCCAGGACCTCGGGCTCGACGCCTGCGCCCCCGTCTACGCGGGGCTCGAATTCGCCGGGACGCCGGAGGAGGCCGTCGACATCGTCGGCGGGCTGTGGCGCAAGGACTCGGGGAGCCATGCCGAACTGCGCAAGATCGCCTTCACGCCCGCGGGCCTCGTCGTCCCGAGCCGCGACTGGCTCATCGGGCGCCCCGACGAACGGGTCGGGCGCTTCGCGGACGAACGCGCCGGACGGACCGGGCGCACGGAGCCCAAGGAGGGCGCGGAGAACGCCGAGATCCCCCGGCAGGAACCCGTTGCCGTGGGCGCACTCGGCGTCCCCGCGCAGCCGACGGCGGGCGCGGGCCGGGTCCCGCAGCAGGCCAGGCCGGGAGCCCTGCGCGGTCCCGCCCCCGCGCCGGGCGCCTCGTGGGGGCGTTCGGGGAGCGAGCGCGGGCCCGGACAGAAGGTCACGAGCGGCGACATCGCCGCACTGCGCTCGGTCGCGGACCTCTTCCGCTCCCTCGACCACACCTACGGCGGCGGCCACGCCCGGCAGGCCCTCGTGCGCTACCTGGAGCACGAGGCCGAGCCGATGCTGCGCGGCGTCTACGGCGAGCAGACCGGCCGCCGGCTCTTCGCCGCGGCGGCCGACCTGACGAGGCTCGCGGGCTGGACCTCGTACGACATCGCCGCGCACGGACTCGCGCAGCGCTACTTCGTACAGGCCCTGCGCCTCTCGCAGGCGGCCGACGACCGCGTCTACGGCGCGTACGTCCTCATCACGATGAGCCGCCAGGCCGTCTACCTCGGCCACGGCCGGGAGGCGGTGCAGCTCGCGCGGGTCGCCCAGCAGGGCGTCGGCTCCGCGGTGCCGCCCGCCGTGCAGGCGCTCCTGCACGCGGCGGAGGCGCGGGGGCACGGGGTACTGGGCGAGACGCGGTCCTGCACGGCCTCACTGGTACGGGCCGAGCGGGCGCTCGAAGTGGCCCGCCCCGGCGACGAGGTCCCCGGTTGGGCCCGCTTCTTCGACGAGGCCCAGCTCGCCGACGAGTTCGGGCACTGCTACCGCGACCTCCAGCAGTACCGGGCCTCGGCGCAGCACGCCGAACGCTCCCTGCAACTGCGCGCGAGCGGCTACGCCCGCAGCCGCCTCTTCTGCCGCGTCGTCCTCGCCACGGCCCGTCTCGGCCTCGGCGACCTCGACGCGGCCTGCGCCCACGGGGCGGAGGCCGCGCAGGCGGCGGGCGAGATGCGCTCGGTCCGCGCGGTCGAGTACGTACGCGACTTCGAGCGCCGCCTGGAGCCGTACCGCGACGCGGGCCCGGTCCGGGGGTACCGGGACCGGGTGGCGGCATATCAGTAACGGGGGTGGCTGGAAGCGGTCTGTGGACAACTCGGGGTCCGCACGGAAAACGCTCACCGGATCGGGTGAGGGGCGTTGCGGGTCCGCCGGAGTTGTCCACAGATTTGGTGGGGTGGGCGGGGGAGGGGGGCGATTTGCGGAAGACTGTTAACAGGGGAGCCCCCCGGGTGGGAGGGGGCTGTTCCGGGCCGGGTGCGTGCGGCCCAGCGTCCCGGCGGGAGGCGGCCGTCCCGGCGGGAGGCGGCTGTCCCGGCCCTGCGGTCCTCCCATGCGACAAGGCCGCCGACTTCCCCCTCAGCCCCCCACCGCCCCCGTCTCCCCCTCACCGTCCCCGCCGTCCCCTCACCCCCTCACCGCCCCGCCTCCCCCCTCAAGCCGCCACCACCTCCGGCAACCCCCGCGTCCGCGCCGTGGGCGTCACGCCGAAGTCGCGCAGGACCGCGTGGGCGGCGCGGCGGCCTGAGCTGAGGGCGCCCTGGACCGAGCCCGTGTCGCGGTGGTCGCCGCACACGTAGAGGCCGTCCAGGACGCGGACCACGCGGCGCGGGTCGTGCGGCGGGGCCATCGCCGGGACCGCCTCCGCGTCGTGGTGCACGGCGAGCAGGTCCCAGTCCCGGGTCGGTACGCCGTACAGCGCCGCGAGGTGCGCCCGGACGGGGCCGTCGAGGCCGGCGGGCGGGCGGCCCGGGACCGTTGAGGAGACGAGGGCGCGCCCGGCGGGCGCGCGGCCCGGGTCCACGGCGCTCAGCACCGCCGTGTGCGAGACCGGGCCCGAGCGGTCGCCGTCCAGGACGAGCGAGGACCCCGTGGCGGGCGCGACGGGCGCGCTGTGGTGGAAGACCGTCACCTCGTGGAAGCGCGGCACGCGAAGGCCCGGCAGCAGCTCCGCCGCGTCCCGCGCCCCCGTCGCCACGAGCAGCGCGCGGCAGCCGAGTTCGCCGTGCTCCTTCGTCGTCACGGCGGACGTCGACACCGCCGTGACATGCACGCCGGTACGGATCGTGCCCGCCGGGAGCGTCGCGGCGAGCTGTTCGGCGAGCGCCCCCGAGCCGCCCTCGGGCACGCAGAGCCGTCCGCGCGCGAAATCGCGCAGCGCGAAGTCCGCGACGCGCGAGGACGTGGACAGCTCGGGGTCGAGGAGCAGCGCGGTGAGCAACGGGCGCAGGAACGTCTGCGCGGTACGGCGCGGCAGGCCCTGCGCAGCGAGCGCCTCGGCCGCCGTGCGCTCCTCGCGCGCGCTCAGCCGCGCGTCGTCGGCGTGCGCGAGCCGGGTGAGGACGGCGGAGAGCCGCGCCTGGTCGAGGGCGCGGACCCCGGCCCCGTACGGTCGGGGGGCGCTCGCGAGGGCGCGTGCCGCCGTCAGTGCGCCCCTGGTGCGCCTGCCGTCGCCGATACGGTGCAGCCGCCCCGCGCTGTGCACGAGCGCGCCCGGCGCGAAGGGCCGCAGCGCGAGCCCTTCGAGGCCCGGCGTGCGGCGCAGTTCGGGGTGCGCGGTGCTCAGCAGCCGGCCCACCCGGTCGAGCCGGAAGCCGTCCACCTCCTCGGTCGCCATACGACCGCCGACGCGCGGTCCCGCCTCCAGCACGGAGACCGTCACTCCCGCACTGACCAGGTGGTGCGCCGCCGAGAGGCCCGCCACTCCGGCTCCGACGATGATCACATCCGCTTGCTGTGCCGTATCGAACACGGCCCCTCCCTCGGGGTCGGGCGTCTGCCGCTGGGGCGTGTGCCCCGAACAGCCCGCGCTATGAGCCCAGTTCCTCGACGAGCCTAGGAGCGGGGGTACGGGCCGGGGGAGCGCTCGTGCGGGGGCGCGGGGTGGCACGGGGTGGCTCGGTACGGGGCACGCCGGGCCGTCGGGACGGCAGCGCCGCGGCCCCGTACCGCCCCCGGCGCTTCCCGTACGGTCGCGGGCCGCCCCCAGCCGCCCCTCGCCCTCCGTCCCTGCCCTCTCCGGCTCCCCCCGCCGCCCTCAGTCCCGTGCCGCCGCCGCGATCGCCTCCTCCGCGCTTGGGAAGGCGAAGCGGAAGCCGGAGTCGAGGAGGCGGCGGGGGACGACGCGCTGGCTGCCCAGGACGTCGCCCGCGAACTCGCCGAGGGCGAGGCGCAGCGCCGGGGCCGGGACGGGGAAGGGCGTGGGGCGGCGCAGGACGCGGCCCATCGCCGCGGTGACCTCGCGGTTGGTCTCGGGCTCGGGCGCCGTGAGGTTGAAGGGGCCTTCGAGCGTGGGCGTGTCGATGAGGTGGCGCAGCGCCGCGATGTGGTCGTGGAGCGCGATGAAGCTCCAGTACTGCCGCCCGTTCCCGATGCGCCCCCCGAGCCCCGCCTTGAAGAGCGGGAAGAGCCGCCCCCACGCGCCGCCTCCGCGCGAGACGACGAGCCCGGTCCGCGCGAACACCGTCCGCACCCCCGCCTCGGCCGCGGCCCCCGCCGCGTCCTCCCACTCCACGCACACGTCCGGCAGGAAGCCCTCGCCGGGGCCCGCGCTCTCGTCCACGGCGCGCTCGCCCGTGTCGCCGTAGTAGCCGATCGCGCTGCCGCACACGAAGACCTCGGGCCGCTGGTCGAGCGAGGCGACCGCGTCGGCGAGCGCGGCGGTGCCGAGCACGCGGCTGTCGCGGATGGTCCGCTTGTACGCGTCGGTCCAGCGGTGGTCGCCGATGCCCGCGCCCGCCAGGTTCACGACGGTGTCGCAGCCCGCGAGGGCCGCCGTGTCCACGTCACCGCGCTCCGGGTCCCAGCGCGCCTCGTCCTCGGCCCGCGCCTCGCGCCGTACCAGCCGCACGACCGTGTGCCCGTCGGCGCGCAGCGAGCGGGCGAGGGCGCCGCCGATGAGCCCGGAGGCCCCCGCGATCGCCACCCGCCGCCGCGCGGGCACCTCCCGTACCGCCGCCTCGTCCTCGGCGAAGCCCAAGCCCGCCGCCGCGCCCGTCTCGTCCTCGTGCTCTTCCATGCCGTCATCGTGCCCCGCCGGGCCGGGAAAATGGCGTGAGCGGTGAGCGGCCCGGGTGAAGGATGGCCCCATGCCGACCGAACAGCCCATAGCCGCGTCCGCGCGGCCACCCGCCCCCGGGGCTCCCCTCGTCCGTCCCGCCCGCGCCGGGGACGAGCCCGCGCTCGCCGCCCTCGACGCCGCCACCTGGTCCACGCTCCACGCCATCACCCCGCGCCCCGTCCCGCCGCTCCCGTCCTTCTTCCGCCCGGAGCGCGGCCCCGAGGCCCACCTCGTCGCCGAAGTCCCCGAGAACCCGGGCCACCCGGTCGGCTACCTCCGCCTCGTCCCCTCCATCCCGCTGCCCGCGAACGCCCACGTGCGCGCGATCCAGGGCCTCGCGGTCGATCCCGCGGTACGGGGCCGGGGTGTCGCCCGCGCCCTGCTCCTCGCCGCCGTCGCCCGTTGCCGCGCCGAGGGCGCCCGCCGCCTCACGCTGCGCGTGCTCGGCCACAACACGCCCGCGCGGCGCCTCTACGAGAGCGAGGGCTTCGCCGTCGAAGGCGTCCTGCCGGGGGAGATGTACCTCGACGGGGCGTACGTGGACGATGTCCTCATGGGTCTCGTGGTACACCCCGAGGAGTGATGCGGGGGCCACCCGGCGTGCGACGCGGGCGCCACCGTACGAGGGTGGGACCGCGCCGCACGAAGGCGGGGCGAACGGTCCGGATCGACAGCGGGCCCGGAGGGAGCACACCCGATGCAGGGGCCGGAGCCCGACAACACGAGCCGCGGCGAGAACCGGCCCTGGCGGGTCGCGGTCGCCGCGCGCGCGGTGCTGCGCCGCCAGGACCGCACCGGGGACCCGTTGCGCGTGGCCCGCCCCTCCCGGTGGCTGCGGTGGCTCCCCGTCTACCTGCTCTTCGCGCTCGCCGTGGTGCAGGCGATCGTGGGGAACAGGTTCGAGCTCGGCTTCCTCATCGGCGCGATCCCGCCGCTCGCCGCGCTCACCTACAAGGCCGTCGGCACCGCCGTCTTCGGCGGCATCGTGCTCGTCCTGCTGTGGGTGCCCGCGATCCGGCTCGGTCGCGCGGGCGACTCCGACCTCGTCACGGTCGCCTTCGTCGCCGTGCTCAGCGTCGTCATCGCCTGGGCGCGGCGCCGCAGGGACGAACAGCTCGTCACCGTCCGCACGGTCGCGCAGGCCGCCCAGTTCGCCGTCCTGCCCCCGCTGCCGCCGCGCGTCGGCCCGGTGCGCTGCGCGGGCCTCTACCGCGCCGCCCAGCACGGCACGCTCGTCGGCGGGGACCTCTTCGACGTCCGCGAGGGCCCGTACGGGGTGCGCGCGCTCGTCGGCGACGTGCAGGGCCACGGGCTCCAGGCGGTCGGTACGGTCGCCGCGCTGCTCGGCGCCTTCCGCGAGGCCGTGCTCGACCAGGAACGCCTCACGGGCGTCGCCGGACAACTGGACCGCAGGCTCAGCGTCGACGCCGAGGACGTGATCGCCGCGGGCCGGGTCGAGGGCGAGACCGACGCCGTCTCGGAACTCTTCGCGACCGCGGTGCTCCTCGAATTCCCGCCCGGCTCCACGGAGGTGCGGATCGTCTCCTGCGGGCACCCGCCGCCGCTCCTCCTCCACACCGGGGGCGCCCGCGAACTGCCCGTCATCGCCGGTCCCCCGCTCGGCCTCGGCGTCCCCTCCGAGGGCTACCGCACGCTGACGGTGCCCCTGCGGACGGGGGAGTGGCTCTTCGCGTACACCGACGGGGTCACCGAGACCCGCGACCGCACCGGCACCTTCTACCCGCTCACCGAGCGTGCGGCGCGGCTGCGCACGGACGACCCGATCGCCTTCACCGACACCCTCTGGGACAACCTGCGCGACTACGCGCGCGGCGACATCACGGACGACGTCGCGATGCTCGTCTTCGCCCCCGACCCGCCGGACCTGCCCGACCCGGTGGTGGGACCGGAGGGCGGCGCGGCCTGAGCGGGGGCGCGGGCCCCCGGCCGTCGCGCGCGTACGTCACGCGTCCGCCCGGCCGCGCGACATTCGGCCGCCTCCGACGGTACCCGGCCCCCACGGCACCCGACCGCCCGACCCCCACGGCACCCGGCCCCTACCGCAGCGGCCGGGCACCCCCGTCCCGCCCCCTCACCCCCCGTACCGCTCCCACAGCCGCGGATACCGCGACTCCAGTTCGTCCTCGTCGTCGAGCGGGAACGGCGTGCCCTCGGGCACCTCGGGCTCCGGGGGCAGGCCGAGCGCGGGCAGCGGGGCCCCGGTGAGCTGCTCGTAGGCGTCCTCGGCCGCCTCGCCCAGCTCGCCCGCGTCCCCGTCGATCTCCTCGTCGAAGTCGGGCAGCAGCTCCGCGAGTGAGTCGGCGTCGGCGAGCGCGCCCTCGAAGACGGAGCGGCCCTGCGCGATGAGCCAGCAGCGGAAGTAGTCGAAGCTCTCCTCGTCCGCCCCCTCGGGCGCGGCGAGCAGCACCCCGGCCGCTCCCCACAGCTCCCACGTCCACGCCCGGCGGAAGCGCACCGTGAAATGACGGGCGAAGTCCGCGACCGACTCGGGGTCGAGCTGGAGCAGCCGGTCGACGACCACGTCGGCCTGCTCCTCCGGATCGCCGTCCGCCGCCTCGCGGGCGGAGTCGATGAGCTCCCAGAACTGCGTCTCGTCCATCACCAGCACAGCATCCGCCCTCACCGCGCCCCGCGCACGCCGGGCCGGGCGGGAACGTGCGTTCTGCCCCATACGTGCGGGTACGGACGGCGAGAAAGGGGTACGGGCTCGACGCGGAACCGCGCCCGGCTCAGGCCAGCTCCGCCAGACCGCTCAGCGGGTTCAGCGCGAGCGCCCCGAAGACCGCGCCCTGCGGATCGCTCAGCACGGTGAAGCGGCCCGAGGCGATCGTGCGGGGCGGGACGAGCACGCTGCCGCCCGCCTTGGCACAGCGCGCGGCCGTCGCGTCGCAGTCCGCCGTGGCCACGTACACCATCCAGTGCGGGGGCACGTGCGGCGGGAAGGAGTCGTTCATGCGCAGCAGTCCGCCGAAGGGCTCGTCGTCCACCGTCCACATGCGGTAGCCGTTCTCGTCCGGACTCGTCGTCGCCCAGCCGAGCACGGTCGCGTAGAAGTCGGTCGGCACCGCGGGATCGCGGCTCGCCAGCTCGAACCAGCAGAAACCGCCGATCGCGTTGACGACGCCGAAACCGGGGTGCGCGCGGCGCTGCCACAGCCCGAAGACCGCGCCCGCCGGGTCCGCGCACACCGCGTACCTGCCCTGGTCGAGCATGTCGGAGGGCCCCGCGGTCACCGTCCCGCCCGCGCCCTCGACGCGCGCGGTCACCGCGTCCACGCCCTCGGCCTGGAAGTACGGCAGCCAGGCGGCCGGGCGGTCCGGGCGCGCGGTCGGCGCGAGGCCCCCCACGGTGCGCCCGTCGTCGAGCGCGAAGAGCCCGTAGCCCCGGGCGTCCCGCCCCGGCAGCTCGCCGGACTCCCAGCCGAGGACGGACCGGTAGAAGCGGCGCGCGGCGCTCGTGTCGGGCGTCGTCAGATCGGCCCAGCAGGGCGTCGAGGACACGTTGGCGATCTTCATGGACCGTGCTCCCGCTCCGGTCGGTGGCACGGGCGGCGGCGCGGTGCGCGGGCGCCCTGGGACGAGTCCATTCACGCACGGCTCGGGGAAGCGGGCAAAAGGGCGGACACGGGTACGGGACGGGGCGCGACCCGAAGGCCGCGCCCCGTCCCGTACCGGGGGCTCGGACGCCCCGCCCGGCTCAGAGGCCGTAGCGCTCGCGGGCCTCCTTGACGGCGGCCGGCTTGACCAGGCCGCGGCGGGCGAGCTGGGCGAGCGTCGCGACGACGACGGACTCGGCGTCGACGCCGAAGTAGCGGCGGGCCGCGTCACGCGTGTCGGAGATGCCGAAGCCGTCCGCGCCGAGCGAGGTCCAGTCCTGCTCGACCCACTGCGCGATCTGGTCGGGCACCTGGCGCATGTAGTCGCTCACCGCGACGACCGGGCCCGGCGCCCCGGAGAGGGCGCGCGTCACGTACGGGACGCGCTCCTCGCCGCGCAGCAGCGCCTCGTCCGCCTCCATGGCGTCCCGGCGCAGCTCGCCCCACGAGGTCGCCGACCACACGTCGGCGGCCACGCCCCACTCCTCCGCGAGCATCTTCTGCGCCTTGAGCACCCAGTGGATCGCGGTGCCCGAGGCGAGGAGCTGCGCCCGCGGGGCCTTCTCGCCGAGGCTCAGCCCGGCGGTCTCGGCCGTGTTGAAGCGGTAGAGGCCCTTGAGGATGCCCTCCTCGACGCCCTCGGGCTTCGCCGGCTGCGGCATCGGCTCGTTGTAGACGGTGAGGTAGTAGAAGACGTTCGGGTCCTCGTCCGCCCGCGTCTCGCCGTACATCCGGCGCAGACCGTCCTTGACGATCGCCGCGATCTCGTAGGCGAAGGCCGGGTCGTACGTGAGCGCCGCCGGGTTCGTCGCCGCGATGGCCGGGGAGTGGCCGTCCGCGTGCTGGAGGCCCTCACCCGTCAGGGTCGTGCGCCCCGCCGTGGCACCGACGAGGAAGCCGCGGCCGAGCTGGTCGCCGAGCTGCCACATCTGGTCGCCCGTGCGCTGCCAGCCGAACATCGAGTAGAAGATGTAGAAGGGGATCATCTGCTCGCCGTGCGTCGCGTACGACGTGGCGGCGGCGATGAAGTCCGCCATCGAACCGGCCTCGGTGATGCCCTCGTTGAGGATCTGGCCGTTCTTCGCCTCGCGGTAGTACATGAGCTGGTCGCGGTCGACCGGCTCGTACGTCTGGCCCTTGGGCGAGTAGATCCCGAGGGAAGGGAAGAGCGACTCCATGCCGAAGGTGCGGGCCTCGTCGGGCACGATCGGGACCCAGCGCTTGCCGGTCTCCTTGTCGCGGATGAGGTCCTTCACGAGGCGGACGAACGCCATCGTGGTCGCGACCGGCTGCGTGCCGGAGCCCTTGTCGAAGGCGGCGAACGCCTTGTCGGCGGGGGCGGGCAGCGGCGCGAGCGGCTGCGTGCGGCGGGCCGGGGCGAGACCGCCGAGAGCCGCGCGGCGCTCGTGCAGGTAGCGGACCTCGGGCGAGTCGGCGCCGGGGTGGCCGTAGGGCACCTGGCCGTCGACGAAGGCGGAGTCGGGGATCGGCAGGCCGAGCAGGTCGCGCATGTCCTTGAACTCGTCCACCGTGAGCTTCTTCATCTGGTGGTTGGCGTTCTTGGACTCGAAGCCCTTGCCGAGCGTGTAGCCCTTGACGGTCTGCGCGAGGATGACGGTCGGCCGGCCCTCGTGGGAGAGCGCGGCGCGGTAGGCGGCGTAGACCTTGCGGGGCTCGTGGCCGCCGCGGGAGGTCTTGAAACACTCCAGGATCTTGTCGTCGCTGAGCAGTTTGCCCAGCTCGACGAGGGCCGGCTCGGCGCCGAAGAAGTGCTCGCGGATGTAGGCGACGTCGCGCGTCTGGTACGTCTGGAACTGCGCGTCCGGTACCTCGCGCAGGCGGCGTACGAGCGCGCCCGTCGTGTCGAGCCGGAACAGCTCGTCCCAGGCGGAGCCCCACAGCGTCTTCACGACGTTCCAGCCGGCGCCGCGGAACTCGGCCTCCAGCTCCTGCACGATCTTGAAGTTCGCGCGGACCGGGCCGTCGAGGCGCTGGAGGTTGCAGTTGATGACGAAGGTCAGGTTGTCGAGACCCTCGCGGGCCGCGAGCGTGAGGGCGGCCGTCGACTCGGGCTCGTCCATCTCGCCGTCGCCGAGGAAGGCCCACACGTGCGCGTTCGAGAGGTCCTTGATGCCGCGGCTGGTCAGGTAGCGGTTGAAGCGCGCCTGGTAGATCGCGGAGAGCGGGCCGAGGCCCATCGACACCGTGGGGAACTCCCACAGCCACGGCAGGCGGCGCGGGTGCGGGTAGGACGGCAGTCCCTTGCCGCTCGCCTCCTGCCGGAAGTGGTCGAGGTGCTCCTCGGTGAGGCGGCCGTCGAGGAAGGCGCGGGCGTAGATGCCCGGCGAGGCGTGGCCCTGGACGTAGATCTGGTCGCCGGAGCCGTCGCGCTCCTTGCCGTGGAAGAAGTGGTTGAAGCCGGTCTCGTAGAGCCACGCGGCCGAGGCGAAGGTGGCGATGTGGCCGCCGACGCCGTGCTTCGAGCCGCGCGTCACCATGGCCGCCGCGTTCCAGCGGTTCCACGCGGTGACGCGGGCCTCCATCTCCGGGTCGCCGTCGATCTCGGGCTCGGCGGCCGTGGGGATGGTGTTGAGGTAGTCGGTCTCAAGGAGTTCGGGCAGCGCGAGACCGTTGCCCTCGGCGCGTTCCAGCGTGCGCCGCATCAGGTACGCGGCGCGGTGCGGCCCGGCCGCCTCGGTCACGGCGTCCAGGGACGCCTGCCATTCGGCGGTCTCCTCGGGGTCGCGGTCCGGGAGCTGGTCGAGCTCGCTGGGCTGGATGCGGGTGGGGTCGGTCATGTCGCCGCCTTCCGTGTCGAAGGGGGGTGTTAGCCCTGTGGAGGCAGGACAGGGCGCGGGACTCGGTGGAGTCCGTCGTCGACTGTAAGCCGCTGATCGATGATCGATCAAAGGCTGGGAGGGAAAAAATTGCCCGGAACGGGAAATTGGCATCCAGTGCCCGTCGAATCGGCACCGAGTGTCGCCTGACCTGGGGTGATTTGCCGGACTCGCCGCTCGGGTGGGAGTACGGGACGCTCACGTGAGCCCCGGCCTCACGGCCGCGGCGCGCACCCCAGGACGTGCGCCTTCACCAGCGGCCCGATGTGCGGGTCCCGCGCGCGAAAGGCCCGCACCAACTGCTCGTGCTCCTCCGCGTACGACTGCTGCCGCGTCCCCAGCCAGCGGATCGACAGCGCCGTGAAGACCTCGATCCCCAGCCCCTCCCACGTGTGCAGCAGGACCGCGTTCCCGGCCGCGCCGACCAGGGCGCGGTGGAAGGCGACGGTGTGCCGGACCTGCCCGGTGCCGTCCGAGGCACTGTCGGCCTCGTACAGAGCCGTCACGTGCGGCTCCAGGGCGGAGCAGTCCGTGGCGAGGCGTTCGGCGGCCAGTTCCGCCGCGATCTGTTCGAGCCCGGCCCGCACCGGATAGGACTCCTCCAGGTCGGCCGCCGTGATGTTGCGCACCCGGACGCCCTTGTTCGGCGCCGACTCGATGAGCCGCAGGCTCTCCAGCTCGCGCAGCGCCTCCCGCACCGGCGTCTGCGAGACCTCCAGCTCGACGGCGATGCGCCGCTCCACGATCCGTTCGCCCGGCTTCCAGCGACCGCTCACGATCCCTTCCACGATGTGCTCGCGGATCTGGTCACGCAGCGAATGGACGACGGGCGCGGTCATGGGGGCTCCTACGACTCCTTCGACAGGGTGTCGGTACGAACCATACGGCGGCGCCCCCGCCCGGACATGGTCCGGACGGGGGCGCCGTGGGTGAGGAACCTTACAGACGGCGGCGGTGCGCCACCCTCCGTGCTCCCCGGGCCGCTGCGGTATGCACCGGTCCGTGCGGGAAGGTCACAGACCCAGCTCGACCTCGAACTCCCCGGCCTCCAGGATCGCCTTGACGGTCCCGAGGTAGCGGGCGGCGTCGGCGCCGTCCACCAGGCGGTGGTCGTAGGAGAGCGACAGGTACGTCATGTCGCGCACGCCGATGACGGTGCCCTCGGCCGTCTCGATGACGGCCGGGCGCTTGACGGTCGCGCCGATGCCGAGGATCGCCACCTGGTTCGGTGGGACGATCACGGTGTCGAAGAGCGCGCCGCGCGAACCCGTGTTGCTGATCGTGAAGGTCGCACCCGACATGTCGTCGGGGGTCAGGCCGCCACCGCGCGCCTTGCCGGCGATCTCGGCGGTCTTCTTCGCGATCCCGGCGAGGTTCAGGTCGCCCGCACCCTTGATGACCGGCGTCATCAGGCCCTTCTCGGCGTCCACGGCGATGCCGATGTTCTCCGAGTCGAAGTACGTGACGGTGCCCTCGTCCTCGTTGAGGCGGGCGTTGACGACCGGGTGGGCCTTGAGCGCCTGCGCGGCGGCCTTCACGTAGAAGGGCATCGGCGAGAGCTTGACGCCCTCGCGCGCGGCGAAGGAGTCCTTGGCCTGCGCGCGCAGCTTCATGAGCCGCGTCACGTCGACCTCGACGACCGTGGTGAGCTGCGCCTGCGAGTGCAGGGCCTTCATCATGTTGTCGCCGATGACCTTGCGCATGCGGGTCAGCTTCACGGTCTGGCCGCGCAGCGGCGAGACCTCCAGCTTCGGCGCCTGCTTGCCCGCGGGGGCGGCGGGGGCGGCGGCGGCCGGAGCGGGCTGCGCCTTGGCCTTGGCGGCCTCGGCGGCGGCGAGCACGTCCTGCTTGCGGATACGGCCACCGACACCGGAGCCCTTGACCGAGGAGAGGTCCACGCCCTGCTCGTGCGCGAGCTTGCGCACCAGCGGGGTCACGTAGGCACCCTCGTCGCTCGCCGAAGCGGCGGCGGGCGCGGGAGCCTGCGCGGCCGGGGCGGGCTGCGCGGGGGCGGGCGCCGGGGCGGCGGGCTGCGGGGCCGGCGCGGGCGCCGGGGCGGCCTGCTGCGGCGCGGGCTGCGGGGCCGGGGCGGGGGCCGGGGCCTCCTGCTTCGGCGCCTCCTGCTTGGGGGCCTCCTGCTGGGGAGCCTCCTGCTTCGGGGCCTCCTGCGCCGGGGCGGGCTGCTCCGGGGCCGGGGCGGCGGCCGGGGCGGCGCCGGGCTGACCGATGACGGCGAGCTTCGCGCCGACCTCGGCGGTCTCGTCCTCGGCGACGGTGATCTCCAGGAGGACACCAGCGGCCGGGGAGGGGATCTCGGTGTCGACCTTGTCGGTCGAGACCTCAAGCAGCGGCTCGTCGGCCTCGACCGAGTCGCCGACCTCCTTGAGCCAGCGGGTGACGGTGCCCTCGGTGACGCTCTCGCCGAGCGCCGGGAGGACCACGTCGGTGCCCTCGGCCGAGCCGGAGCCGGCGGCGGCCTCGGCGGTCGGGGCGGGGGCGGGCGCCTCGGCCTCGGTGGAGGGCGCGGCCTGCGCGGGCTGCTCCGGCTCGGCGGCCGGGGCGGCCTCCTGCGCGGGGGCCTCGGCCGGGGCGCCGGAGCCGTCGTCGATGAGCGCCAGCTCGGCGCCCACCTCGACGGTCTCGTCCTCGGCGACCTTGATCGAGGAGAGGACGCCGGCGGCGGGCGAGGGGATCTCGGTGTCGACCTTGTCGGTCGACACCTCCAGCAGCGGCTCGTCGGCCTCGACGCGCTCGCCCTCGGCCTTCAGCCAACGGGTGACAGTGCCCTCGGTGACGCTCTCGCCGAGCGCCGGAAGGGTGACGGAAACCGGCATGGTTTCAGTTGCTCCTTACGAAAGTGGAAAAAGTCCGTGATCCCGAGGGATGTCAGTCGTGCGAGTGCAGGGGCTTGCCCGCGAGCGCCAGGTGGGCCTCGCCGAGCGCCTCGCTCTGCGTGGGGTGCGCGTGGATGAGCTGGGCCACCTCGGCGGGCAGCGCCTCCCAGTTGTAGATGAGCTGGGCTTCGCCGACCTGCTCGCCCATGCGGTCACCGACCATGTGCACACCGACGACGGCGCCGTCCTTGACCTGGACGAGCTTGATCTCGCCCGCGGTCTTCAGGATCTTGCTCTTGCCGTTGCCCGCCAGGTTGTACTTGAGTGCGACGACCTTGTCCGCGCCGTAGATCTCCTTGGCCTTGGCCTCGGTGATGCCGACCGAGGCGACCTCGGGGTGGCAGTACGTGACGCGCGGAACACCGTCGTAGTCGATCGGCACGCTCGCGAGACCCGCGAGGCGCTCGGCGACGAGGATGCCCTCGGCGAAGCCGACATGCGCGAGCTGGAGGGTCGGGACGAGGTCGCCCACGGCCGAGATCGTCGGCACGTTGGTGCGCATGTACTCGTCGACGAGGACGTAGCCGCGGTCCATCGCGACGCCCTGCTCCTCGTAACCGAGCCCCTGCGAGACCGGGCCGCGGCCGATCGCGACGAGCAGCACCTCCGCCTCGAAGGTCTTGCCGTCGGCCAGCGTCACCTTCACGCCGTCCTGCGTGTACTCGGCGCCCTGGAAGAACGTGCCCAGGTTGAACTTGATGCCGCGCTTGCGGAACGCGCGCTCAAGGAGCTTCGAGCTGCTCTCGTCCTCGACCGGGACGAGGTGCTTGAGGCCCTCGATGATCGTGACGTCGGTGCCGAAGGACTTCCACGCCGAGGCGAACTCGACGCCGATGACGCCGCCGCCCAGGATGATCGCCGACTTCGGGACGCGGTCGAGCTTGAGCGCGTGGTCCGAGGAGATGATCCGGTTGCCGTCGATCTCCAGGCCGGGCAGCGACTTCGGGACGGAGCCGGTCGCGAGCAGCACGTGGCGGCCCTGGACGCGCTGGCCGTTGACGTCGACCGAGGTCGGGGACGACAGGCGCCCCTCGCCCTCGATGTAGGTCACCTTGCGCGAGGCGATCAGGCCCTGGAGGCCCTTGTACAGGCCCGAGATGACCTCGTCCTTGTACTTGTGGACGGCCTCGATGTCGATGCCCTCGAAGGTGGCCTTCACACCGAACTGCTCGCTCTCGCGAGCCTGGTCGGCGATCTCACCGGCGTGCAGCAGCGCCTTGGTGGGGATGCAGCCGTTGTGCAGGCAGGTACCGCCGACCTTGCCCTTCTCGATCAGGGCGACGTCCAGACCCAGCTGCGCCCCCCGCAGCGCCGCGGCGTAACCGCCGCTACCACCGCCGAGGATCACTAGGTCGAAAACGGTGCTGGCGTCGTTCGCCACGTCACGTCCTCCATGCATGTGCGCCGTGCTCCGGTCGTGGATGACCGGTCGGCGGCGGTCGTCGGCCGCTCGTTACTTCGGCCCTCGGGTGGGGCCCTGTCCTGCCAATCACCCATCTTCGCACCTACCAGGGGGAGAACGGACGCGCCCCCGGGGTGTGAGACGTGCGACACGCGGGACGGCGGCTGCCCCGCCGCTCGCGGAGGGCGGACGGGCCGGGCCCATGTCGTCGCCCTCGTCAACGAAATGGGCCGCTTTGTCATTCCCTGGTGTCCTTTGCCCGCGCTTGAGGACGGCCCGGGGGACGGGGGCACGGGAACGGCCGGTGCCCCCCGCGGGGGACACCGGCCGTCTCACGTCGTACGGGTGCGGGCCTCAGCCCAGCTCGCCCTCGCCGGCCGCCTCGACGAGCCGCACCAGGGTGCGCACCGCGGTGCCCGTGCCGCCCTTCGGGGTGTAGCCGTACGGGGCGCCCTCGTTGAAGGCGGGGCCCGCGATGTCGAGGTGCGCCCAGCGGATGCCCTCGCCCACGAACTCCTGCAGGAAGAGCCCGGCGGTCAGCCCGCCGCCCATCCGGCCGCCCACGTTGGCGAGGTCGGCGACGCCGGAGTCGAGGCCCTTGAGGAGCGACTTCGGCAGCGGCATCTCCCAGGACGGCTCGCCCACCGACTCCGACAGCTCGTGCAGCGTCGCGCGGAACTCGTCGTCGTTCGCCATGACACCGAACATCTCGTTGCCCAGCGCGACCATCATCGCGCCGGTCAGCGTCGCGACGTCCACGATCACGTCGGGGCCGTCCTCGCTCGCCCGCGCGATCGCGTCGGCCATCACGAGGCGGCCCTCGGCGTCCGTGTTGAGCACCTCGACGGTCTTGCCGCCGTACATGCGCAGCACGTCACCCGGGCGCGTCGCCGAACCGGACGGCATGTTCTCGGCGAGACAGAGCCAGCCGGTGACGTGCGCGGGGAGCTTGAGCTTCGCGGCGGTGAGGACCGAGGCGAGCACCGCGGCGGCGCCGCCCATGTCGCACTTCATCGTCTCGTTGTGCCCGGCCGGCTTGAGCGAGATGCCGCCCGAGTCGTACGTGATGCCCTTGCCGACGAACGCGAGCGACGCCTTGGCGCGCGCGCCCTTGTACTCGACCTTGACCAGCCGCGGCGGGCGCTGCGAGCCCTGGCCGACGCCCATGATGCCGCCGAAGCCGCCCTTGGTGAGCGCCTTCTCGTCGAGCACGGTCACCTTGACGCCGTAGTCCTTGGCGAGGCCCTGGACGAGCGCGGCGAAGGACTCCGGGTAGAGGTCGTTCGCGGGGATGTTGACGAGGTCGCGGGCGCGGTTCAGCTCCTCGGCGAGGACCTGCGCGCGCTCGGCGGCGGCCTTGTGCCCCTTGTCGCGCGGCTTCGCGCCGACGAGGACCACCTCGGCGAGCGGCGCCTTGACGCCCTCGTCGTCCTTGTACGTGGTGAAGGCGTACGCGCCGAGCAGCGCGCCCTCGCCGATCGCGGCGACGTCGTCCGCGTCGCCGACGGGCAGCGCGTAGACGGCCTTGGCCTTGCCGGCCAGGGAGCGGGCGACGACGCCGGCGGCGCGGCGCAGGGTCTCCGTGCCGAAACCGCCCTCGTCCTCCTCGGCGCCGAGGCCCACGGCGATCACGAGCGGGGCCTTGAAGCCGCTCGGCGCCGCGAGGCGGGTCAGCTCACCCGGCGCACCGGTGGCGCCCAGCGTCTCCAGGAGATCGGCGAGCTTCCCGTCGTAGCCCTTGTCGACGGCCTCGGCGCCGGGGGCGAGCCGCGGGCCCTCGTCGTCCTTGACCACACCGACGACGATCGCGTCGGCCCGCAGGCCGGGAACGGCGGCGGTGCTGAGTGTCAGAGCAGTCACGGTGGTGAAATCTCTCTCTCGTGTCTCGGGGCCTCGGGTGCGCGAAGGCGCCTGCGTGCTCGTGCAGGGGTGACGGCCCGGCGCGCGGGGTCCGATGGGACCGGCGCCGGGGCAGAGCCTACGCTCCGTGACGGCTCTCGCCCATGGCGGCGGGGCCTACGGCGTACGGGCCCGGCGGGGCGGTACGGGACGCGCGGCCCCGCACGCCGCCAAGTCCCGTGCGCTCGCGCCCACTCGGCGCCCCACGCTCAGCGCCCCAGCGCCAGGACCACGAGCGCCGCCGTCGCGGCCGTCTCCTCCAGGCCGCCGAAGACGTCCCCCGTCACCCCGCCGAAGCGCCGCACACAGTGCCGAAGGAGCAGCGCCGCGCCCGCCGCGCCCCCGAGCACCGCCGCACCGAGCCGCACGACCGCGCCGGGCCCCTCGCCGAGCCCCGCCGCCGCGCACGCGAGCAGGCACAGCGCCCCGGCCCCGTACGCCTCCGCGGGGGGCACCGTCCCCGCGACCGCCGCGCCGAGCCCCTCGGGGCGCGCCGCGGGGACCCCGCGCCGCGCCGCGAGCGTCATCGCGAGCCGCCCCGTCACCCCGGCGACCGCCGCGCCGAGCGCGCCCTCGGCCCAGCCGAGCCCGTAGAGCCGGTCCAGGACCGCGACCTGCGCGAGGAGCACGAGCAGCAGCGTCACGACCCCGAAGGGACCGATGTCCGAACGCTTCATGATCGCGAGCGCCTCGGCGGCCGGTTTCCCGCTCCCGAGCCCGTCCGCCGTGTCCGCGAGCCCGTCGAGGTGCAGCCCCCGCGTCAGCACCGCCGGTACGGCCGTGCTCGCGACCGCCGCGAGGAGCGCGCCCGCGCCGAGCGCGCTCAGCGCCCCGCCGAGCGCCCCCGCGCCGAGCCCCACCACGAGCCCGGCGAGCGGCGCCCACAGCATCCCCGCGCGTGCGGCCCCGCGATCCCAGCGCCGCACCCGTACCGGCAGCACGGTGAGGGTGCCGAAAGCGAAACGTATGCCGTCCATGGGGGGATTTTCGCAGGTACGGGGTCCGCGGACGGGCAGCGGGCGGCCGGAGGGGATACAACGGGCGGGAGGCGGGACGAGGAGGGGCGTATGGGGCACTGGCTGGACCGCAACTTCGTCGAGCCGGGCAAACTGCCCCTCCTGCTCGCCCTGCTCGCTTTCGTCGTGACCTTCCTCGTGACGCGCACCATCACGCGCCTCATCCGCGCCGGACGCGGCCCCTTCCGCAACCTCACCCCCGGCGGCGTGCACGTCCACCACTGCGTGCCCGGGATCATCCTCGCCGTCGTCGGCGGCTTCGGCGCCGTCGGCAGCGGCAAGCACGGGATCGCCGCCGGGATCTGCGCCGTCGTCTTCGGCATCGGCACGGGACTCGTCCTCGACGAGTTCGCCCTGATCCTCCACCTCGCCGACGTCTACTGGAGCGAGCAGGGCAGGCAGAGCGTCGAGGTCGTCGTCCTCACCGCCGCGCTCGGCGCGCTCGTCGTCGCGGGCGCCGTGCCGATCGGCGTCGACCAGGTCTCGCAGGGCGAGGCCGCCGGACGCGCCACGGCGATCGGCACGATCCTCTTCGACCTGTGCTTCGTCGTCGTCTGCCTCGCCAAGGGCAAGATCCGCCTGGGCCTGATCGGCGTTTTCGTGCCCTTCGTCGCGCTCGTCGGCGCGGTCCGCCTCGCCCGCCCCGGCTCCCCCTGGGCCCGCCGCCGCTACGCCGACCGCCCCCACCGCCGCGCCCGCGCCCTGCTGCGCGCCTACCACGCGGACCGCACCTGGCGGCGCTGGGTGCGCCGCTTCCAGGACCTCGTGGGCGGCACCCCGGACGAGGACGTGCCGCCCACGGGCGGGTGAGCGCGCGGCTCACTCCTCCGCGTCGGCGGCCCCGGTCCCCTCCGCGCGCTCCGGGAGCTCGTCCGTCAGCGAGGCGGCGGCGCGCACGAGCGGCAGCGAGAGCAGCGCCCCGACACCCTCGCCGACCCGCACCCCCTGGTCGAGCAGCGGTTCGAGCGCCATCCGGTCGAGCGCCTTGGCCTGCGCGGGCTCCCCGCTCGTGTGCCCGGCGAGCCACCAGTCGGGCGCGCGGAACGCGGCCCGCTGCGCGACGAGCGCGCACGCCGCCGAGACGACCCCGTCGAGGATCACCGGGGTACGGCGCACCGCGCACTGGAGCAGGAAGCCCGTCGTCGCGGCGAGGTCCGCGCCGCCCACGGCCGCGAGGAGCGCGAGCTGGTCGCCCAGCACGGGCCGGGCCCGGCGCAGCGCGTCCCTGATCGCCGCGCACTTGCGCATCCACGTGAGGTCGTCGATCGGCTCGCCGCCGCGCCCCGTGACGACCGAGGCGTCGACCCCGCACAGCGCCGCCACGAGCGTGCCCGCGGCCGTCGTGCCGCCCACGCTCACGTCCCCGAGCACCACGAGATCCGTACCCGCGTCGGCCTCCTCGTCGGCGACGGCCATCCCGGCCCGTACCGCCGCCTCGGCCTCCTCGACGGTGAGGGCGTCCTCACGGTCGATGCGCCCCGAGGAGCGCCGCACCCGGTGCCGTGTCACCTCGGCGGGCAGCCCGGCGGGGTCGCAGTCGAGCGCGATGTCCACGACGCGTACGGGCACGTCCTGCGCCCGCGCGAGCACGGCGACGGGCGCGGCCCCGTCGAGCACGGCCCGTACGAGCGCCGCGGCCCCGCCCGCGGGCCGCCGCGACACACCGGCCGCGGCCACCCCGTGGTCCCCGGCGAACAACACGACGCGGGGCTGCCGCACGGGCGCCGCGGGCACGGCCGACCGCGCGGCGGACAGCCACTCCCCGAGCGCGTCGAGCCGCCCGAGCGCCCCCTGAGGCACCGTCAGCCGCGCACGCCGCTCCTCGGCGGCCCGTCGCACTTTGCCGTCGGGCCGCTCAATGAGATCGGAGAAGTCGTCGAGATCAATGCCGCTCATTCGGCAGACAGTACCGAAACGAAGGGGGCCTGTACGCAGCCCCTCCGGCGATCGGGCGGCGGGGCCGGGGAAGAGGTCACCCCGGCAGCGGGAGCACCCGCCCCGCGACGACGAGCACCGCTTCCTCGCACTCCCCGGAGACGCCCGCGTTCACCCGCCCCAGCTCGTCCCGGTACCTCCGCCCCGACGCGGTGGCGGGCACCACCCCCGACCCCACCTCGTTGGAGACCAGCACGACCCGCCGCCGCGCGCACCGCACCGCCTCGACCAGCTCCGCCACCCGCTTGCGCAGCGCCTCGCGCCCGCCCCCCGCCCACGCCGTGTCGTCCCACGCGTCGACCTCGTCCATCGCGTCCGTGAGCCACAGCGAGAGGCAGTCGACGAGCAGCGGGGGGCCCTCCTCGGCGAGGAGCGGCACGAGGTCGCAGGTCTCGACGGTCCGCCAGCTCGCCGGGCGCCGCTCGCGGTGCGCGCCGACCCGTTCGGCCCACTCGGGGTCGCCCGCGCGCGTGCCGCCCGTCGCGACGTACACCACGTCCGGGTACGTCTCCAGGCGCCGCTCCGCCTCGACCGACTTGCCCGAGCGCGCGCCGCCCAGCACGAGGGTGCGGCGCGGCACGCGCGGGGCGCGGTAGGGGCCCTCGTCGCGCGACAGCTCCCGGACGCCCGTGCCGGGCACCGGCCGGGTCCGCACGGCCGTCCCGTCGGGCACCGCGCGCGCCCCGGCGGCGGCGAGGCGGCGTGCCAGCTCGGCGCCCTGCGGGACGTCGTGGTCGAGGTGGACGGCGAGGAGCACCGTGTCCTCGCCGATCGCGCCCGCGCGGCGCAGCAGCGCGACGCCGTCCGGGCGGCCCGTCACGTCCATCACGACCGTGTCGAACGGGTCGACGGTGCCGCGCATCCCCGCGACCGCGCCGCCCGGCGGCAGGTAGAGCAGCCGCTCGCCCTCGGGGCCCGTCACGGCGTAGCCGGTCCCCGGGGCGTCCATCGCGAGCGCGCGCACCCGGTGACCGCTCATCAGGGCCAGCTCACGCCCGTCCGGGACGCGCGCGGGCTGTGGCAGCCCCGGCGGCACCTCGACGGGCGGGCCCTCGTGCGGATGGCTGAGGAGCACCTGCCGCACCCCGCTCAGCGCGTGCCCCGCGCGGGCGGCGGCGAAGGCGGCACCCGGGGTCAGGTCGAAGAGCAGCGTCCCGTCGACGAGCAGCGCGGTGGCCGCGCGCGCCCCGGCCCCGAGGGCGCGGGCGCAGCGGGCACAGGGGCAGTCGGTCCTGGGCAGTCCGGCGGGGGCGCCGGTGCCGAGCAGAGTCACATCCACGGTGCTGATTTTCGCCTGCCCTTCCACCGGCCGCCCGTCCGGCTACGCTTCGGGGAGGACCCGGATCATGGAGGCTTTCAATGGCGGCATGGACGTGGCGGTTCGAGAACGCTGACGGGGCGGAGACCCAGCCCGCCGTACAGCCCGAGGAGTTCACGACGCAGGGGGACGCCGAGTCGTGGCTGGGGGAGCAGTGGCGCGCCCTGCTCGCCGGCGGCACCGACCGGGTCCACCTCCTGGAGGAGGACAAGCTCGTCTACGGCCCCCTGAGCCTGAGCGAGGCCGCGGCGACGGACGTCTCCGAGCCCGCCCTGACGGCGGACGAGGAGACGGCCGTCCCCGGGGACACCTCCCAGCCGCCGGGTCGGGACTCCCAGCCGGTCGAGCCGGGCCAGGGCCTCGGCATCGGCGGCCTCGGCTGAACACCTGAACGGGGCGGCCGGTACGGGGCGGGGGAGCGCCCCGCCCCGTACCGGCCGCCCCGCGGGCCCGCGCCCCTCCGGCACCGGCCGCCCGCTCCCGTACCGCCTCCCGGGAGCCGCGCCGCGCCTACATCTCCCCGAGCGTCACCCGTGCCGTCTTCTCGTCCCCGTTCCGCGTGTACGTCAACTCCACGCGGTCCCCGGGGCTTTCTGCGGTCAGGAGGGACGTCAGCGAGTCGATCGTGGTGAGCTCGTCGTCGCCGAGGCGGGTGAGGATGTCGCCCGCGCGCAGGCCCGCCTTGTCGGCGGGGCCGTTGTCGCGGACGCTGGCGATCGCGACGCCCGCCGGTTCGAGGTCGCGGTCGAGGACGGTGCGGCCCGTGATGCCGAGCGCCGCGCGGCCGGAGTTCGTGACCTTGCCGTCCCGCACGATCTGGCCCGCGATCGAGCGGACCGTCGCCGCCGGGATCGCGAAGCCGATGCCCGCCGCCGCGCTGTTGCCGAGGCCGGGGTCCGTCGCCGCGAGCGTCGGGATGCCGATGACCTTCCCGTCGAGGTCGACGAGCGCGCCGCCGCTGTTGCCCGGGTTGATCGCCGCCGAGGTCTGCACCATGTTCGCGATCGTCGCGCCCGTGCCGCCGCCCGAGCGGCCCTCCGTCACCGTGCGGCCCGTCGCCGAGACGATGCCCTGCGTCACGGAGGAGGAGAGGCCGAGCGGGGAGCCCATCGCGAGGACGATCTGCCCGACGGCGGCCTTTCCCGAGTCGCCGAAGGAGGCCGCCTCGAGGCCCTTGGGCGGATTGCTCAGCTTGATCACCGCGAGGTCCTGCTGCGGGTAGCTGCTCACGAGGTCCGCGCTCAGCTCCTGCTCGCCCGTCGCCGTCGTGACCTCGAAGGACTTCTCCTCGCCGACGACGTGCGCGTTCGTGACGACGTGGCCCTTGTCGTCGAAGACGATCCCGGAGCCGAGCGAGTCCCCGGCGGTGATCTGCACGACCGAGGGCAGGACGTCCTTGATGACCTTCTCGTAGTCGCTCTGCAACTCGCTCGACGCGCGCGGCAGCCCGGCGCGCGGGGCCCCCGCCGTCTTCTCGCGGGGCGTCCCGGCCTGTGCCGAGCAGCCGGTGAGCAGAGCGGTGGCGCAGAGGGCGGCGAGCAGGACTCGGGGCCGGGCGGAGAGGGAGTTCATGGCCCGGATTATGCGGAAGCGGGCGGTTTCGTACGGGCGGCGCGCGGCTGCTCAGCCGCGTACCCCGCACAGATGCAGCAGCGCGGCGACGCGGCGGTAGGGATCGGTGCGGCCCGCGCGGTCCTCGACGTCGAGGATGCGGTCGAACTCCTCGGCGCGGGGCGGGGCCGCGTGCGCCGGATAGCGGTCCGTGAAGACGCGGACGCCGTACCAGGCGGCGAGCGGCGCGCCGATGCCGCCGAGGGTCTGGGTGAGGCGGCCGAGCCGGTCGGCCCGTACCGTGCGGCCCGCGCTGTCGCGCGTGAGCGGCGAGTCGAAGGCGGCGAGCGCCGTGTCCCAGTCGCCGTCGAGCCCGGGACGCAGCGCGAGCGCGTCCGCGTTCCGTACGAGCAGCGAGAGCAGCCCGCCCGCCGCGAGGACCCGCGCGAGCCCCGCGAGGACCGCGTCGGGCTCCTCGACGTGCATGAGGACCCCGTGGCACAGGACGACGTCGAAGCTGCCCGGGGTGAAGTGTGCTCCGGTCCTGGTGCTCTCGGCCTCCAGGAGCCGGACCCGCTCCCGTACCTGCGGTGCCTCGGCGGCGAGGACGGCGCGGACCGTCGTCAGCATCTCGGGATCGGACTCCATGCCCGTGACCTCGTGCCCCGCGCGCGCGAGCCGCAGTGCCTGGGTGCCCTGCCCCGTGCCGACGTCGAGGACCCGCAGCCGGCGCCCGGCGGGGAAGGCGGCGGCGAGGCGCTCGTCGAGCTGGCGCGCGACGAGGACCTGGCGCACCGCCCCCGCCACGCCGCCGAGCGTGCGCAGCCACAGCTCGGTGGGCGACGCCTCGCGGGAGGCGCCGCGCTGCCCGGGGACGCCGCCCACCTGGTGCGGGAGGGGCGGCGGGGTGTCATCACCCGCCGCCCGCGCGTCACCGTCCGCGCGCCCCTGTGCCGGGAGGTGCGTGCGCCCCTGCCCGGCGAGGCCCGTACGCCCCTGCCCCGGGAAACCGTCGAAACCGTCGAAGTGTTCGGAGTATCCGGAAGGGGCTGTACTCAGGGCCTCTCCCCGCGCTTCACCTGGGGCTTGGGCAGCCGCAGCCGCCGCATCTGGAGGGTGCGCATGAGCGCGTAGGCGACCGCGCCCTTGTGGCGGTCGTCGGGGAAGCGCGTGTTCAGCTCCTTGCGCAGGCCGAAGGCCAGGCGCAGCGAGTCGGCCACGATCAGGACGATCAGCAGCAGCCAGCAGAGCAGCGCCACGCTCTGGAGCGCGCCGACGCGCACCATGCTGAAGACGAGGATCACGACGGCGGCGGGCAGGAACCACTCGGCGACGACGCGGCGCGAGTCCACGTAGTCGCGGGCGAACTTGCGCACACGGCCCTTGTCGCGGACCGGCAGGTACCGCTCGTCGCCGCTGTCCATCGCCTCCCGCTGCTTCTGGAGCGCGACCCGCCGCGTCTCGCGCTGCCGCTTGGCGGCGTCCTTGCGCGACAACGGCGTATTGGTCACGCTGCGGCGCGGGCCCTGGGCCTCGCTCCGCTTCGGCGTGGGGCGGCCCTTGGGCGCCTGAGGGTCACGGGGCAGCTTGGAGTCGGTCACCGGCGCGGAGGCGGGTGCCTTCTCATCCTTCGTACGGCTACGGAACACAAAACCCAAGGGTAAGGGGTCGCGGCGCATGGGCGAGGGCCGGACGGGGAACGATCCCGCAACGCCGAGCGTCCGCATAAGCGGGCACAGCGGGGATTTACCGGGGAATTCCGGCCACGGGAGCGGGGTGCGGGGCCGGGGAGGAACCGGGCGGGACACCGCGCGGGAGCCGGGCGGCTACTCCTCACGCCTGAGAGTCACGGGGCGCCAGTCGTTCTTGGGGAGGAGCGGAAAGCCGCTCGGACAGTGCGGTAATAGACCCAGGGCCCGTACTGTGGGTCTTGTTGGAAACGCAGAGAGCCGAAAGCCGTCAGAAGGGGGCGCGCGAAGCCCATGAGCGGTGTGATGAAGCGTATGGGGATGATCTTCCGCGCGAAGGCTAACAAGGCCCTCGACAAGGCGGAGGACCCCGGCGAGACCCTCGACTACTCGTACACGAAGCAGCTGGAACTGCTCCAGAAGGTGCGCAGGGGCGTCGCGGACGTCGCGACCTCGCGCAAGCGCCTCGAACTCCAGCTCAACGGGCTCCGCAAGGACTCCGCCAAGCTGGAGGAGCAGGGCCGCAAGGCGCTCTCGCTGGGCCGCGAGGATCTCGCCCGCGAGGCCCTCTCGCGCCGGGCCGCCCTCCAGCAGCAGGTCGGCGACCTGGAGACGCAGCACGAGACGCTCCAGGGCGAGGAGGAGAAGCTCACCCTCGCGGCGCAGCGCCTCCAGGCCAAGGTGGACGCCTTCCGCACCAAGAAGGAGACCATCAAGGCCACCTACACCGCGGCGCAGGCGCAGACCCGCATCGGTGAGGCGTTCTCCGGCATCTCCGAGGAGATGGGCGACGTCGGCCTCGCGATCCAGCGCGCCGAGGACAAGACCGCGCAGCTCCAGGCCCGCGCGGGCGCCCTCGACGAACTGCTCGCCTCGGGCGCGCTCGACGACTCGTCGGGGCTCGCCAAGGACGACCTCCAGGCCGAGCTGGACCGCCTCTCCGGCGGCAGCGACGTCGAGCTGGAGCTCCAGCGGATGAAGGCGGAACTGGCCGGGGGCAGCTCCTCGGGCCAGCAGGCGATCGAGTCCGGCCCCGGCTCCGCCGAGCAGCAGGGACAGCAGTCCCCGCAGCGGGACCCGCGCTTCGACAAGCAGTGAGCCCCACGCCCGGGTCCCCGCCGGGGGCCCGGGCAGCGGCGCGTCCGCCGGTAGGTACGGGCCCGTCGCTTCCCCGCAGTGCCGGGGGACCGCCAGGCGGGGTCCCCCACGAGCCGCCCGAGGAGAGGTCATGATCGTCCGGATCATGGGGGAGGGCCAGTTCGCACTGGCCGAGAGCCACCTCGCCGAGCTGAACACGCTCGACGAGGAGCTGCTCGCCGAGATGGAGAACGGCGACGGCCCCGGTTTCCGCAAGACCCTGCACGCCCTGCTGGACAAGGTGCGCTCGCTCGGCAGCCCGCTGCCCGACGACGCCCTGGAGCCCTCCGAACTCATCCTCCCGTCCCCCGACGCGAGCCTCGACGAGGTACGGGACCTGCTCAGCGGCGACGAGGGCCTGATCCCGGGCTGAGCCCGCCCAAACCCTCCTCGGGGCGCCACCCGCCGACACGGACGGGGGCGCCCCGAGGCGTACGCGCACCGGGGGCGGACCACTCCCGGGACCGTACGGGCCGGTCGGTACGCGCCCGCACCCGGCGGGAGCGGCCCGCCCGGGTCCGTACGACAGGGGGAGCCCGTACGGACAGGGGCCGGGCCCGTACCCGCCCCGACGCCACCCCTCCCCGCCGCGCCGACCGCCCGACCGCCAGCCCGGGGGAGCCAGCAAAGGACCGCCATGGCCGACCACCTTCCCCCGTCCCTGCACGGCGTCCGCCGCTGGGCGAAGGCGCACCCGACGGGGCCCGACGCGCTGCTCGCCGCCTTCGTGCTCTGCGGGATGATCGTCGGCAGCTTCGGCAACCCGCACCAGCCCGAGGGCCCGCGCTGGGCCGAGCAGCCGCCCGAGACGCTGAGCGTCGTCCTCATGACCCTCGCGGCCCTCTCCCTCGTGCTGCGCCGCAGGTACCCGGTCGCGGTCCTCGTCGCCGCCGCGCTGTGCACCGCCGTCGAACTGGCCACCGGGGACCCGCGCGCGCCCGTCGTCGTGGCCTGCGGCATCGCGCTCTACACCTTCGCCGTGCACACCGACCGGCCCACCGCCTGGCGCATCGGGCTGCTCACGAGCGCCGTGCTCGTCGGCGTCGCGATGCTCACCGGGCCGCTGCCCTGGTACGCGCAGGAGAACTTCGGGCTGCTCGCCTGGACCGCGATGGCCGTCGCCGTGGGCGACGCGGTGCGCAGCCGCCGCGCCTTCATCACCGCGATGCGCGAGCGCGCCGACCGCGCCGAGCGCACCCGCGAGGAGGAGGCCAGGCGCCGCGTCGCCGAGGAGCGCCTGCGCATCGCGCGCGACCTCCACGACGTCGTCGCCCACCACATCGCCCTCGTCAACGTGCAGGCCGGGGTCGCCGCGCACGTCATGGACCGCCGCCCCGACCAGGCGAAGGAGGCCCTCGCGCACGTGCGCCGCGCCTCGCGCTCCGCGCTCGACGAACTGCGCGCCACGGTCGGCCTGCTCCGCCAGTCCGGCGACCCCACCGCGCCCACCGAGCCGACCGCCGGGCTCGAACGCCTCGACGACCTCCTCGGCACCTTCCGCGACGCCGGGCTGCCCGTCCGCCTCGTCACCCCCGAGCCCCTCGTCGGCGGCCCGCTCCCCGCCGCCGTCGACCTCGCCGCCTACCGCGTCGTGCAGGAGGCGCTGACCAACGTGCAGAAGCACGCGGGGTCCGGGGCGCAGGCCGAGATCAGCGTCGTACGGGTCGGGAGCCAGGTCGAGGTGACGGTGCTCGACGACGGGCGCGGCGCCGAGGCCGCGGGCCCCGCGGACGACGGCGGGCACGGGCTGCTCGGGATGCGCGAGCGCGCCGCCGCGCTCGGCGGCCACCTCACGGCCGCCCCCCGCTTCGGCGGCGGCTTCCGCGTCCACGCGATACTGCCCCTCGAACCACCCGACCCCACCGCGCCCGTCGCCGTCCCCGGGCAGAGCGCTCCCGGACCGGCCGCGGGCCGGGACCAGGAGCGCCGATGACGATCCGAGTGCTGCTCGCCGACGACCAGGCGCTGCTGCGCAGCGCCTTCCGCGTCCTCGTCGACTCCGAGGACGACATGGAGGTGATCGGCGAGGCGTCCGACGGCGCGGAGGCCGTCCGGCTCGCCGCGAGCCACCTGCCCGACGTCGTCCTCATGGACATCCGCATGCCCGGCACCGACGGACTCGCCGCGACCCGGCACATCAGCGCGGACCCCGCGCTCGCCGCCGTGCACGTCGTGATGCTCACGACCTTCGAGGTCGACGAGTACGTCGTGCAGTCGCTGCGCGCCGGGGCCGCGGGCTTCCTCGGCAAGGGCGCCGAGCCCTCCGAACTGCTCGGCGCGATCCGTACCGCCGCGGCGGGAGACGCGCTGCTCTCCCCGGCCGCGACCCGCAGCCTCATCACGCGCTTCCTCGCCCAGGCCCCCGGCGCCGGGCCCGCCGCCGGGGTGGACAGCGCGCGCCTCGCCGCGCTCACCGGGCGCGAGCGCGAGGTCCTCGTGCAGGTCGCCGCCGGGCTCAGCAACGACGAGATCGCCGCACGCCTCGAAGTCAGCCCGCTCACGGTCAAGACCCACGTGAACCGCGCCATGGCCAAGGTCGGCGCCCGCGACCGCGCCCAACTCGTCGTCATCGCCTACGAGACGGGACTCGTCCGCCCGCGCACGGAGTGACGCGGTCCGGCACGGAACGGGGCAAACGCCCGCTCTCCGCCCCTGGTTGCACCGGCCTCATCCGGCCGTCTCCACCCGCCCGCTCAGCCCGGGGGTTGACACGGCGCGGGCTCCCGCCTACTCCGACCGCAGTAGAGCGGCCCCACGAAATGGTCCTGGGAGCGCTCGAACCGGCTTTCGGCATGGCCCATCGTGGAGGAGTACGGTCGCCCCGTCTTCCCCAGCGCTCCGGGACCCGCCCGGCACCCGGCGGTTCAGGACCGTGCGCCCCGCCCTTGCCGCGTAGCCACAGAGAGAGAACACATGTCCTGGCTGTCGAGATTCAGCCTCGCTCAACGCGCCCTCATCGGGCTGATGTCGATCGTCGCGATCGTCTTCGGAGCGATCGCGATACCTCAGCTCAAGCAGCAACTGCTGCCCAATATCGAACTCCCGATGGTGTCGGTCATCGCGCCCTACCAGGGTGCCTCGCCCGACGTGGTCGAGAAGCAGGTCGTCGAGCCGCTGGAGAAGTCGCTCGACGCCGTGGACGGACTCTCCACGACGACGTCGACCGCCAGCGAGGGCAACGCCGTCGTCATGGCGCAGTTCGACTTCGGCAGCGGCACCAAGCAGCTCGTCGCCGACGTCCAGCAGGCCGTCAACCGCGCCCGCTCCCAGCTCCCCGACGACGTGGACCCGCAGGTCGTCGCCGGTTCCACCGACGACATCCCCACCGTCGTCCTCGCCGCCACCTCGCCCAGGGACCAGCAGGCCCTCTCCGACCAGCTCGACCGCACCGTGGTGCCCGAGCTGAAGGAGATCGACGGGGTCTCGCAGGTCACCATCGACGGGGTCCGCGACCTCCAGGTCACCATCACGCCGGACACCGCGAAGCTCGCCCGCGCCGGCCTGAGCGCCGCGGCGCTCGGTGACGCGCTCAAGTCCGGCGGCGTCACGATGCCCGCCGGTTCCTTCGACGAGGGCGGCGAGAACCGCACCGTCCAGGTCGGCACGCCCTTCACCTCGCTGCGGCAGATCGAGGACCTGCGCGTCGTCGGCCAGGCCGGTCAGGGCGGCGCCCAGGGCGAGGCGCCCAAGCCGGTCCGCCTCGGCGACGTCGCGAGCGTGAAGCAGCAGGAGGCGACCGCCACCTCGATCACCCGCACCGACGGCAAGCCGAGTCTCGCCGTCGCGGTGACGATGGACAAGGACGGCAGCGCCGTCGGCATCTCCAAGGCCGTCAAGGACAAGCTCGGCGACCTGCGGGACTCGCTCGGCAAGGGCGCCGACCTCAAGGTCGTCGTCGACCAGGGCCCGCCGGTCTCCAAGGCGATCAGCGGTCTCACCACCGAGGGCGCGCTCGGCCTCGGCTTCGCCGTCGTCGTGATCCTGGTCTTCCTCGCCTCGATCCGCTCGACGCTCGTCACCGCGGTCTCCATCCCGCTCTCCGTGCTGCTCACGCTCATCGTGCTGTGGACGCGGGACCTCTCGCTCAACATGCTCACCCTCGGCGCGCTGACCATCGCCATCGGCCGCGTCGTGGACGACTCCATCGTCGTCCTGGAGAACATCAAGCGGCACCTCGGCTACGGCGAGGAGCGCAAGGAGGCGATCCTCACCGCGGTCAAGGAGGTCGCCGGAGCGGTCACCGCCTCGACGCTCACCACCGTCGCGGTCTTCCTGCCGATCGGTCTCGTCGGCGGCATCGTCGGCGAACTCTTCAGCTCCTTCTCACTCACCGTCACGACGGCCCTGCTCGCCTCGCTCCTCGTCTCGCTCACCGTGGTCCCGGTCCTCTCGTACTGGTTCCTGCGCGGCCCGAAGGACATCACGAGCCCCGAGGCGGCCGAGGCCGCGCGCCGCGCCGCCGAGGAGAAGGAGTCCCAGGGCCGCCTCCAGCGCGCCTACCTGCCGGTCATCGGCTTCGCGACCCGGCGCAGGGTCACCTCGCTGCTCATCGCGGTCTTCGTCCTCGTCGTCACACTGGGCATGGCCACGCAGCTCAAGACGAACTTCTTCGACGACAGCGGCCAGGACTCGCTGAGCGCCACGCAGGAACTCCCGCCGGGCACGAGCCTCGCGAGCACCGACGCGGCGGCGAAGAAGGTCGAGAAGCTCCTCGACGGCGTCGACGGGGTCAGCGACGTCCAGGTCACCGTCGGCTCCTCCGGCTTCATGGCGGCCTTCGGCGGCTCGACCGACTCCAACCACGCCTCGTACCAGATCAAGCTCCAGAGCGAGGACGACGCCGACAAGGTCCAGGACGCGCTCGAAAGCGGCTTCAAGAAGCTCGACGGCGCCGGGGAGCTGAAGGTCTCGGCGGGCGGCGGCTTCGGTGACCAGGACCTCTCGGTCGTCGTCAAGGCCCCCGACCGCGACTCGCTCGCGAAGGCGGCCCAGCAGGTCACCGACGCCGTCAAGAAGATCGACGACGTCAAGTCCGTCGAGAACGACCTCGCCACCTCGGTCCCGCGGGTCTCCGTGACCGCGAAGCCCGCCGCGGCCGACGCCGGTCTCAGCCAGGCGGCACTCGGCGCGCTCGTCGCCGAGCAGGTCAACGGCACGAGGACCACCACGGCGACGCTCGACGACACCGAGCGCGATGTCGTGGTCCGCTCCGCGCACCCGGCGACGACCGTCGCCGAGCTGAAGGCCCTCCCGGTCGGCGGCGCGAAGCTCGGCGACCTCGCGACGGTCAGGCTCGTCGACGGCCCGGTCTCGATGACCCGTATCGACGGCGCCCGCGCCGCCACCGTCACGGCCAAGCCGGTCGGCGACGACACCGGCTCGATCAGCACGGAGCTGACCAAGAAGCTCGACGAGCTGAAGCTCCCGCAGGGTGCCACCACCGAGATCGGCGGGGTGACGGCCGACCAGAACGACTCGCTCGGCAAGCTGGCGCTCGCGATGCTCGCCGCCGTGGCGATCGTCTTCCTGCTCCTCGTCGGCACCTTCCGCTCGCTGATCCAGCCGCTGATCCTGCTCGTCTCGATCCCCTTCGCGGCGACCGGCGCACTCGGCCTGCTCCTCGTCACGGGCACGCCGCTGGGCGTCCCCGCGATGATCGGCATGCTGATGCTCATCGGCATCGTGGTGACCAACGCGATCGTCCTGATCGACCTCATCAACCAGTACCGCGACCGCGGTTACGGGGTCATCGAGGCGGTCACCGAGGGCGGCAGGCACCGCCTGCGCCCGATCCTCATGACGGCGCTCGCGACGATCTTCGCCCTCATCCCGATGGCGACCGGCATCACCGGCGAGGGCGGCTTCATCTCGCAGCCCCTCGCGGTGGTCGTCATCGGCGGCCTCATCACCTCGACCCTCCTGACCCTCCTCCTCGTCCCGACCCTCTACGCGATGGTCGAGCTGAGGAAGGAGCGCAGGGCGGCGAAGAAGGCGAAGAAGAAGGGCGAGGACGGCACGGAGGTCCCGACCCCGAGGGAACCGGTGAACGTCTGAGCAAGCGGTACACAAACGGGCGGGCCTCTTGCCACAGTCGCTGTGGCAAGAGGCCCGCCCGCATTTCAGCCCCTCCGGGGGCCCCCGGCGGGAGGCTGGGGGAGATTGAGGAGCGGGGCGTGGGACGGAGCCCCACAAAGGGCCCGCCCCCACCCGGGGCCACTCCTACGGCAGCGCCAGCATCCGCTCCAGCGCCGCCTTCGCGAAGAACTCCGTCTCCGCGTCGACCTCGATCCGGTTGACGACCTTCCCCTCCGCCAGCGACTCCAGCGTCCACACGAGGTGCGGCAGGTCGATCCGGTTCATCGTCGAGCAGAAGCACACGGTCCGGTCGAGGAACACGATCTCCTTGTCCGGGTGCGCCTTCGCGAGCCGCCGTACGAGGTTGAGTTCGGTCCCGATGGCCCACTTCGACCCGGCGGGGGCGGCGTCGAGCGCCTTGATGATGTACTCGGTCGAGCCCACCTCGTCGGCGGCGGAGACGACCTCGTGCTTGCACTCGGGGTGGACGAGGACCCGCACCCCCGGAATCCGCTCCCGCACCTCGTTCACCGAGTCGACCGAGAAGCGCCCGTGCACCGAGCAGTGCCCGCGCCACAGGATCATCTTCGCCGCGCGGAGCTGCTCGGTGGTGAGCCCGCCGTTCGGCTTGTGCGGGTTGTAGACGACGCAGTCGTCGAGCGACATCCCCATGTCCCGCACGGCGGTGTTGCGCCCGAGGTGCTGGTCGGGGAGGAAGAGCACCTTCTCGCCCTGCGCGAAGGCCCACTCCAGGGCCCGCTTCGCGTTCGAGGAGGTACAGATGGTGCCGCCGTGGCGCCCGGTGAACGCCTTGATGTCGGCGGAGGAGTTCATGTACGAGACGGGGACGACCTGCTCGGCGACGCCCGCCTCGGTCAGGACGTCCCAGCACTCGGCGACCTGCTCGGCGCTCGCCATGTCGGCCATCGAGCAGCCGGCGGCGAGGTCGGGGAGGATCACCCGCTGGCGCGCGGAGGTGAGGATGTCGGCCGACTCGGCCATGAAGTGCACGCCGCAGAAGACGATGTACTCGGCCTCGGGGCGCGCGGCGGCGTCGCGGGCGAGCTTGAAGGAGTCGCCGGTGACGTCGGCGAACTGGATGACCTCGTCCCGCTGGTAGTGGTGGCCGAGGACGAACACCTTCTCGCCCAGCTTCTCCTTGGCCGCGCGGGCACGGGCCACGAGGTCCGGGTCGGAGGGTTCGGGGAGATCTCCCGGGCACTCCACTCCGCGCTCGCTGCGCGGGTCGGCCTCGCGGCCGAGCAGCAGCAGGGCGAGCGGGGTGGGCTGCACATCGAGATCGACGGGGGGCTGGGCCGTGGTCACGTCACGCACCCTTTCTTCTCTGGACAGGCGGCGGTGTGGCCGCGTCGGGGACGTCGCCCTAGGACGTCGGACCCCTTTTCGTCGTATTGACGTTATCTATGATATCCGCTTACCGTCAGGTTGACGACACTGTGCGGCCCGATGTGATGTGTGCCCCTTCGCGGCCCCTGACCCGTCCCGGTGGCGTATGCGACGATGAGGGAACGCGGTCCGTGGCCGCGCGGGAATAACTCCCCGACCGTGCCGGTTGGAACGTCGGCAAGCAGTCTCCGTACAACCCGGGAGAGAAGCAGATGTCCGTATCGGACGAGACCACCACCGTGAGCGAGGGCATCCTCCTGTCCGACGCCGCCGCGTCGAAGGTCAAGGCCCTGCTGGACCAGGAAGGCCGTGACGACCTCGCGCTGCGCGTGGCCGTCCAGCCCGGCGGCTGCTCCGGCCTGCGCTACCAGCTCTTCTTCGACGAGCGCTCGCTCGACGGCGACGTCGTCAAGGAGTTCGGCGGCGTCAAGGTCGTCACCGACCGCATGAGCGCCCCGTACCTCGGCGGCGCCTCGATCGACTTCGTGGACACGATCGAGAAGCAGGGCTTCACGATCGACAACCCGAACGCGACCGGCTCCTGCGCCTGCGGCGACTCCTTCCACTGAGCCGCCCGCGTTCCGCGCGAGCGCGAGCAGGAAGAAGGCGGCGACCCCTTCCGGGGGGTCGCCGCCTTCGTCGTGTCCGGACCGGTGCCGGTGTCGGCTGCCAGGATGCGGGCGCCACGACGACAGGGGAGGGCCCCTGGGGACCTGGGACAGCGGACCGTTCGGCAACGACGCGGCGGCCGACTGGGTGCCGTGGCCCGGACGACGCCGAACCGGCCGCCCGCGCCGGGCTGGTGGGAGCCGCCCCGGCCCAGCCGCCGATACCCCGCCCGGCACGTACCTCGACGATGGCGAACACGCGGCGGCCGCCGCCGCGCTCTCGCCGCCCAGTACCCGCGCGGGGAGCCCGCGGAGTCCGTCTACGGCCCCCGGCGACCGCTCCCGGACCTCACGGCCCCGCGTCCCCTCGCCCTCGAAGCGGTCGACCGGGTCCTCACCGCACCGTCCGAACCGCTCGGACTGTGGGAGGGCGCGCCGTCCTGTCACGGCGCGACGGACCGCCTGCGCGCGGCCCTCGCACCCGGGCCGGTGGGGGAGCGGGCCACGCTCGGCTGGGCCCCAGGGGAGCGGGGGCGCCGGGGCTCGCGGGCTCAGGGGATCACCGGCTCACGGGCTCAGGGGTTCACGCCGCCGGGACCGTTTTTCCCGCCGTCGTCACGACGGTCCGGTCCCCGAGCGGCCGGTCGAGGGTCACCGAGCGGGTCAGGTCCTTCGCGATCATCACGCACACCTTCCCCGGCTCCTTCTCTTCCGTGAGGTGGACGCGCACCTGCCCGCCCTTCTCCTCCGCGTGCGCCCGGTAGTGGGCACACACGCCGCCCGTGAAGCGCAGGCTCAGCTCGCGCCCGGCCACCGCGTACGAGACGGGCGGCACCGAACGGCTCGTGGCCCCGGGCCCCGCCGAACTCGGCCCGCCCGGATGCCGGGGCTCGCCCGAGCCGAGGTGCCGTTCGTCGATCGCGGTCTGCGCGAGCGTCGCGGACTGCGAGGGCACCGAGAAGAGCCAGGCCGGTACGAGGACGGGCTGCCCCTCTCGCGTACGCGCCGCGAGCCCGAAGCGCGCCCGCGAGACGGGAACGGCCGTTCCGTCCTTCCCCGCGCCCTCGTTGAGCGCGGCGAGCGCGTCGGCGGCGGACCGCACGGGGTACCGGTCCCCGGTGGCGGTACGGGGCACGTCGAGCCGCCCCGTACCGCCGACGACCTCGCCCCCGCTCGCGAACTGGAGCCGCGTCGACCAGCCGTCCGTCGGCAGCCCGTCGACCTCGGGATCGGCCTCCACGACCCGGCTCGTGCCCCGTACCTCGTCGGCGCCGACCTCGGCCCCCGCGAGCCCCAGCGCGGTGAGCGCCGGCCGAGCGGCCTCCCGCGCCTCGGTCTCGCCGGGCGCCGAACACCCCTTTCCCTGGGCGCACTTGCCGCCCTCGGCCACATAGCTCCAGGCTCCGGGCGCCTGCCGGGCGACGGTCAGCCCGTCACCCCGCCACTCGCCCCCCTCGGCCCGCACGCCCCCCGGGACCCCGAGCGCCCGCGCCAGCCGCTCCGCCGCGCCCCGCGAGACGCTCCCGTCGACCCCGTAGACCCCCGCCTTCTCCGGCCCCTTCGGCAGGGCCCCCGCCGCCCGGTACCGCACCCCGTGCGGGTCCGGCTCCCCGGGTGCGATTCCCGGAGGCGACTCACTCGCGGCCACACTCCCGGCGGGCGCGGAGCCCCCGTCCCCGTTCCCGCCGCACCCCGCGACGAGCAGCCCCACTCCGGCGACCCCCGCGAAGACCCGAATTTTCATGCTCATGCCAACCCACTCCTTCGCTGACGAGACAAACCTCTGACGCCACACCACCCGGTCCGGTTCCCCACCAGGAGACCCGGTTTCCACACGAACCCGGAATCCAGCGCGCACCCAACTCACCAGCGCGCGCCACTCACCAGCCCCTCCGGCTTGGGGAGCGGGGCCGGGGGCGGAGCCCCGTGAGGTCAGCTCCGCGCAAGGGCATCCCGATCCGCGGCGCCGCCCACAAATCCAGCCCCTCCGGCGCTTGAGGAGCGGGGCCGGGGGGTGGAGCCTCGTGAGGTCAGCTCGGCGCAGGGGCGTCCCGATCGGCGGCGCCGCCCACAAATCCAGCCCCTCCGGCGCTTGGGGAGCGGGGCCGGGGGCGGAGCCCCGTGAGGTCAGCTCCGCGCAAGGGCATCCCGATCCACGGCGCCGCCCACAAATCCAGCCCCTCCGGCGCTTGAGGAGCGGGGTCCCGGGGCAGAGCCCCGTGAGGCCCACCCGGCGCAGGGCCACTCTCCGCCGGATACCGTGAACCCCGTCCATCCCGCCCCCACCAGGAGTACCCGTGCGGATCGCAGTCACCGGCTCCATCGCCACCGACCACCTCATGACCTTCCCCGGCCGTTTCGCCGACCAACTCGTCGCCGACCAGCTGCACACGGTCTCCCTCTCCTTCCTCGTCGACAACCTCGACGTCCGGCGCGGCGGGGTCGGTGCCAACATCGCCTTCGGCATGGGCCAGCTCGGCACCGCGCCGATCCTCGTGGGCGCGGCGGGCCCCGACTTCGACGACTACCGCGCCTGGCTCGACCGCCACGGCGTCGACACCGCCTCGGTGCGCATCTCCGAGGTCCTGCACACCGCCCGCTTCGTCTGCACGACGGACGCCGACCACAACCAGATCGGCTCCTTCTACACGGGCGCGATGAGCGAGGCCCGCCTCATCGAGCTCCAGGCCGTCGCCGAGCGCGTCGGCGGTCTCGATCTCGTCACGATCGGCGCGGACGACCCCGAGGCGATGCTCCGCCACACCGAGGAGTGCCGCGGCCGGGGCATCCCCTTCGCCGCCGACTTCTCGCAGCAGATCGCGCGCATGGAGGGCGAGGAGATCCGCACGCTCCTCGACGGCGCCACGTACCTCTTCTCCAACGAGTACGAGAAGGGCCTCATCGAGTCGAAGACCGGCTGGACGGACGCCGAGATCCTCGGCCGCGTCGGCCACCGCGTCACGACGCTCGGCGCCAACGGCGTACGGATCGAGCGGGTCGGCGACGAGCCGATCGAGGTCGGCGTCCCCGAGGAGCTGCGCAAGGCGGACCCGACGGGCGTCGGCGACGCGTTCCGGGCCGGTTTCCTGTCCGGTCTCGCGTGGGGCGTGAGCCTGGAGCGCGCGGCGCAGATCGGCTGCATGCTCGCGACGCTCGTCATCGAGACGGTCGGGACCCAGGAGTACCAGCTGGAGCGGACGCACTTCATGGACCGCTTCACGAAGCGGTACGGCTTGGAGGCCGGGGACGAGGTGCGGGCGCATCTCGCGGGCTGATCGTGGCAGCGGGGGTGCGCGGGGCTCCGCCCCGCACACCGCTCCTCACGCGCCGGGACCGGTTTTCCGCACCCGGTACGCCGTTCCCTCTCTCCCCACGTACTCCTGACCCCGCATCTCGCACCAGGCCGGGATGTCCAGGGCCGCCGCCTCGTCGTCCGACAGGACGGTGACCGTGGCGCCCACCGCGACGCGCGGGAAGACCTTGGCGAGTTCGATGACCGGGATCGGGCAGCGCTTGCCGAGGGTGTCGACGACGAGAGGCGCGGGGGAGGGGACGGCGGGCGGCTCCTCGTCCATCGGGGCGCCGAGCTGCTCCCGTACCCCCGCGACCACCCCCGGCAGCACCTCCAGGAAGCGGTCCACGTCCTCCGCGCGCACGTCCAGGGGGAGCGAGACGCGTACGTTGCCCTCGCTCAGGACACCCATCGCGCGCAGGACGTGGCTCGGCGTCAGCGCCGAGCTGGTGCAGGACGAACCGGACGAGACGGAGAAACCGGCCCGGTCCAGGGCGCTGAGCACGCTCTCGCCGTCCACGTAGAGGCACGAGAAGGTGAGCAGGTGCGGCAGGCGCCGCTCCGGCTCGCCCACCACCTCCGTACGCGGCACGAGCAGCGGCACCCGCTCCCGCAGCCGCTCCGTCAGCGCGCGCAACTCCCCGGCCCGCGCGACCGCGTCGGCGCGCGCCGCGCGCAGCGAGGCCGCCGCCGCGACGATCGCGGGCAGGTTCTCGAAGCCGGGAGACCGACCGTTCTCCCTCTCGTCGGCGGGTCCGGGGGGCGCGAAGCGCGTGCCCTTGCGCACCACCAGCAGCCCGATGCCCGCCGGGCCGCCCCACTTGTGCGCGCTCGCCGCGAGCAGCGACCAGTCGCCCTCCACGGGTCCCCACAGCAGCGACTGCGCCGCGTCCACGAGCAGCGGCACCCCCGCCGCGCGGCACGCCTCGGCCACCTCGGCGACCGGCTGCACCGTCCCCACCTCGTGGTTCGCCGACTGGAGCGCGGCGAGCGCGGTGTCCCCGCGCAGCGCCGCCGCGAACGCCCCCCGCTCGACGGCGCCCGTACGGGACACGCCGACCTCCGTCACCTCACCACCCGTACGCGTGTGCGCCTCGGCGGCGTGCAGTACGGAGGAGTGCTCGACCGCCGAGACCACGACATGTCCGCCCACGCGCCGCCGGCCGGCGAGCGCCCCGGCGATCCCGGCGTGGACCGCGCGGGTGCCCGAGGGCGTGAAGACGAGTTCGTCCGGGCGGCAGCCCACCGCCTCGGCCGCCGTCTCGCGGGCCGCGTCCAGGAGCAGCCGCGCCCGCCGTCCCTCGCGGTAGAGCCGGGCCGGATCGGCCCAGCCCTCGTCGAGGGCCGCGAGCAGCGCCTGCCGGGCGACCGGATGGAGCGGGGCGGCCGAGGCCACGTCGAAGTACGGCACGCGCCCAAACTAACCCCGCCCCACCAGCGCCCGGGCGCCAGCCCCCGCCCGCCTCCCGCACGCGCCGCCCCCGCCCGTACCGGCCGCTCCGCACCGCCCGCGCGCAGGGGCTCCGCGCCAAGGGGTTCCCGCGGAAAGGGCTCCCGAGGAAAGGGCCCCCGCGCGCGAGAGCTGTCCCGCCCCCGCACGAGCAAGCTCCTTTCCCCGGTCCCTTGCCCCCGGCGCCCTTCCCCGCCCCGTACGACAAGCACACCGCTTCCGTCCCCCGCGCCTCCCGCCCCCGCCGCGACACGCCCGGTCCCGCGCTCCTTCTTTCCGGGGCCCCGCCCCGTACCCCTGTGCGACACGCCGGAGCCGCCCGGGAGAAGGGGCGTCAGATGGCCTGTGCGAGGGGCGATTCCACCCCTTCGGGGAGTGCTGCGGCGCGTTGGGGACCCTCCCCGCGCGACCCCAAATTGAGTCCAGTAGGGTTTGGTCCGCATAAACATCCAAACCCTGCCCGCCGCGGGGGCACGGCGACCGACCAGCGTGGAGGCCGCGTACGCCTCGGTGCGGGCGAGACTCTCGGGAAGGCGCTACGTGAGTCCCAACGGCTCCGACCGCTCGTCGCGGCGCCCGATGCGGCGGAAGCTGCCGCAGGTGCTGACTGCGGGCCTGATCCTGGTAACCGCTACCGGTTGCTCATACAAGGACTTCCCCCGCCTTGGTATGCCCACCCCCACCACGGAGGAGGCGCCGCGCATCCTTTCGCTGTGGCAGGGCTCCTGGGCGGCGGCCCTCGCCGTGGGTGTCCTCGTCTGGGGGCTGATCCTGTGGAGCGCGTTCTTCCACAGGCGCAGCCGCCACAAGGTCGAGGTGCCCCGGCAGACCCGGTACAACATGCCTCTTGAGACGTTGTACACGGTTGTCCCTCTGCTGATCGTCTCCGTCCTCTTCTACTTCGTCGCCCGCGACGAGTCGAAGCTGCTGGACGTCTCGGACAAGCCGGCCCACACGGTGAACGTGGTCGGCTACCAGTGGAGCTGGGGCTTCAACTACGTCGAGAACGTCGACGGGGACGACTCCACCGGCGATGCCGCGAAGTCCGCGGACCTCAAGGCGATCCCGGACCGTTTCGCGGCGGACTTCCCCAAGGGCGCCGAAGGCGTCCACATCGCCGGCACCCCGGCGGACAAGAACCCCCAGACCGGGAACCCGGGTCCGACCCTGTGGCTCCCCAAGGGCGAGAAGGTCCGCTTCGTCCTGACCTCGCGTGACGTCATCCACTCCTTCTGGGTGGTTCCCTTCCTCATGAAGCAGGACGTCATCCCGGGTCACACCAACGCCTTCGAGGTGACCCCCAACAAGGAGGGCACCTTCCTGGGCAAGTGCGCCGAACTCTGCGGCGTCGACCACTCCCGGATGCTCTTCAACGTCAAGGTCGTCTCCCCCGAGCGCTACGAGGCCCACCTCAAGCAGCTCGCGAAGGACGGCCAGACCGGTTACATCCCGGCCGGTATCGAGCAGTCGGGCCACGAGAAGAACCGGGAGACGAAGAACCTGTGAGTATCGACAACGACCCTCAGCGGGTCGCGACCGCGGAAGGGACGCTCGTCTCCGAGCCCCCGGTCCGCCGCCGTGAACCCGGAAACGTCGTGGTGAAGTGGCTGACCACCACCGACCACAAGACGATCGGCTCGCTCTACCTGATCACCTCGTTCGTCTTCTTCTGCATCGGCGGTGTGCTCGCGCTCATCATGCGCGCCGAGCTCGCCAGGCCCGGTAACCAGCTGATCTCGAACGAGCAGTTCAACCAGGCGTTCACGATGCACGGCACGATCATGCTGCTGATGTTCGCGACGCCGCTGTTCTCCGGTTTCGCCAACTGGATCATGCCGCTCCAGATCGGTGCCCCCGATGTGGCCTTCCCGCGGCTGAACATGTTCGCGTACTGGCTGTACCTCTTCGGCTCCGTCATCGCGGTGGGCGGCTTCGTCACCCCGCAGGGCGCGGCCGACTTCGGCTGGTTCGCCTACTCGCCGCTCTCGGACGCCGTCCGCTCCCCGGGCGTCGGCGCCGACATGTGGATCCTCGGCCTGGCCTTCTCCGGCTTCGGCACGATCCTCGGCTCGGTCAACTTCATCACCACGATCATCTGCATGCGCGCACCCGGCATGACGATGTTCCGCATGCCGATCTTCACGTGGAACGTGCTGCTCACCGGTGTCCTGGTGCTGCTCGCCTTCCCGGTGCTCGCCGCCGCGCTCTTCGCGCTCGAAGCGGACCGAAAATTCGGGGCGCATGTATTCGACGCGACAAACGGCGGGGCATTGCTCTGGCAACATCTCTTCTGGTTCTTCGGCCATCCAGAGGTGTACATCATCGCCTTGCCGTTCTTCGGCATCATTTCCGAGGTCATCCCGGTCTTCTCGCGCAAGCCGATCTTCGGCTACGTGGGCCTCATCGGCGCGACCATCGCCATCGCCGGTCTCTCGGTGACGGTGTGGGCGCACCACATGTACGTGACCGGCGGAGTGCTCCTCCCGTTCTTCTCCTTCATGACGTTCCTGATCGCCGTGCCCACAGGCGTGAAGTTCTTCAACTGGATCGGGACGATGTGGAAGGGCTCCTTGTCCTTCGAGACACCGATGCTCTGGTCGATCGGCTTCCTCATCACCTTCACCTTCGGCGGTCTCACCGGCGTGATCCTCGCGGCCCCGCCGCTGGACTTCCACGTCTCGGACTCGTACTTCGTCGTCGCGCACTTCCACTACGTCGTCTTCGGCACCGTCGTCTTCGCGATGTTCGCCGGATTCCACTTCTGGTGGCCGAAGTTCACCGGCAAGATGCTCGACGAGCGGCTCGGGAAGATCACCTTCTGGACCCTCTTCGTCGGCTTCCACGGCACCTTCCTCGTCCAGCACTGGCTGGGCGCCGAGGGCATGCCGCGCCGGTACGCCGACTACCTGGCGGCCGACGGCTTCACCGCGCTGAACACGGTCTCGACCATCAGCTCCTTCCTGCTCGGCCTGTCGATCCTGCCGTTCTTCTACAACGTCTGGAAGACCGCCAAGTACGGCAAGAAGATCGAGGTGGACGACCCGTGGGGCTTCGGCCGCTCCCTGGAGTGGGCCACTTCCTGCCCGCCCCCGCGGCACAACTTCACCTCGCTGCCCCGTATCCGCAGTGAATCCCCGGCCTTCGACCTCCACCACCCGGAGATCGCGGCTCTCGACCAGCTGGAGAACGGCGACCAGCGCGACACCGCGCTCGTCGGCGGCAAGGAGGTCGGACGGTGAAGGTCCAGGGCAAGATGTTCATCTGGCTGAGCGTCTTCGTCCTCGCCATGGCGGTCGTCTATGGCGTGTGGTCGAAGGAGCCGGCCGGTACCACGGCGCTCTTCCTCGCCTTCGGGCTCTGCATCATGATCGGTTACTACCTGGCGTTCACCGCCCGGCGGATCGATGCGGGCGCGCAGGACAACAAGGAGGCCGACGTCGCGGACGACGCCGGCGAGGTGGGCTTCTTCAGCCCGCACAGCTGGCAGCCGCTCGCCCTCGGCGTCGGCGGCGCGCTGGCCTTCCTCTCGGTGGCCGTCGGCTGGTGGCTGCTCTACTTCTCGGCCCCGATCCTCCTGATCGGCCTTCTCGGCTGGGTCTTCGAGTACTACCGCGGAGAGAACCAGAACCAGTAGCACATGCCGCGTCAGGAGGGGCCCGGACACACCGCACGGTGGGTCCGGGCCCCTCTTTTCGCGCTCCGCCGGGCCACCCGAACAGCTCAGCCGACCGCGCTGAACGGGCGTCGGCTTCGTACGTTGAGGCCATGAGCCACACACCGCGAACCCGTACGGTACTGAGCTGCACTGTGCTGGTGGCCGCTCTTGGAGCCGGCCTCTCGGCCTGCGGCGGCGACGCCCGTGGAAACTCGTTGACCGCCCGGCCGTACGACGCTGCGGGGCACGTCACCTTCAACACGGCGGGCGCCGAACGCGTCGACCCGGACAAGCCGCTGGAGGTGACCAGCAAGGACAGCCGGATCACCGACGTCACCGCCAGCGACGGCCTCGGCCGCCAGGTCGCGGGCGCCCTCTCCGCGGACGGGACCCGCTGGCACTCGACAGGACCCCTCGCCGCCGCCGCCGACTACACGGTGCGCGTCGCCACCGAGAACAAGGACGGCGCGCCCGGGCTGAAGACCCTCCGCTTCCACACCGCCGACGCGGGCAGGAACCGCCTCAAGGTGACCTTCGGCCCCAAGGCCGGCACCTACGGGGTCGGCCAGCCGATCACCGCCCAGCTGAGCGCCCCGGTCAAGGACAAGGCGGCCCGCGCCGTCGTCGAGCGCTCCCTCAAGGTGCGGTCCTCGCAGAACGTCGAGGGCGCCTGGTACTGGGTCGACTCCAAGGAGCTCCACTACCGGCCGCGCACCTACTGGCCCGCGCACTCCACGGTGAACGTGAGCGCCAACCTCAACGGCGTGAAGGTCACCGACACCCTGCGCGGCGCGGACGCGAAGCCGCTCTCCCTGACCTTCGGCGACCGCGTCGAGGCGCTCGTCGACTCCGGCAGCCACCACATGACGGTGCGCAGGAACGGCAAGGAGATAAAGACCCTGCCGGTGACCACCGGCAAGCCGGGCTTCTCGACCCGCAACGGGATCAAGGTGATCCTGGGCAAAGAGTCGTTCGTCCGGATGCGCAGCGGCAGCGTCGGCATCGCCGCGGGCAGCTCGGAGTCCTACGACCTGCCCGTCTACTGGGCCACGCGGGTGACCTGGAGCGGTGAGTACGTGCACGCCGCGCCGTGGTCGGTCGGCTCGCAGGGCTCGGCGAACACGAGCCACGGGTGCGTCGGGATGAGCACCGGGAACGCCCACTGGTTCTTCGACACCGTGCGGGAGGGGGACGTCGTGCGGGTCGTCAACAGCGAGGGCGAGGAGATGGCCCCGTTCGGGAACGGGTTCGGGGACTGGAACCTGAGCTGGGCCAAGTGGGGGGAAGGCAGTGCGGTGACCGGGAGCGGGCGCAACACGGCTCCCGGCGGGGTGGAGCAGGCGCGGCTCAGGCCGCAGCTGTAAATCACCCGGGGGAGTGAAATCCCGAAAGGCCCTCCCCGCGCCGCTGTGGCGCGGGGAGGGCCTTTCGCGGGCCTGGTGGGGCTCCCCCCCCACGCCGCTCCTCACACGCCGGAGAGGCTGGACTTTCCCAGCAGTCCCGCCAGGGCCCCCGCGAACTCCACCGGGTCCACCGGGAGGGTCACGGCGGCCTCCGCGCGGCTCCAGGTGGCCAGCCAGGCGTCCTGGGGGCGGCCCATCAGGACGAGGACGGGCGGGCAGCGGAAGATCTCGTCCTTGATCTGGCGGCACACGCCCATACCGCCCGCGGGGGCCGTCTCGCCGTCCAGGACGCAGACGTCGATGCCGCCGCGCTCCAGTTCCTTGAGCACGGCCGGGAGCGTCGCGCACTCCACGAACTGCACCTCGGGCGCGTCCGGGGCGGGCCTGCGACCGGTGGCGAGCCGTACCTGGGTGCGGGTTTCGGCGTTGTCGCTGTAGATCAGCACGGTGGCGATCGGCTGCATTTCTCCTCCTGGCCTCGGGTGTGACCGGGTCCCCGGTGGGCCGGATGCTACTCCGTCCGACTGCCCGTCAACACCGCTGCGAACAGCTCAACGATGGGCCGTTCGGGCCCGACACACGGGGCGGACACACCGAACGGCACCCCCGGGAGTGAGGGCGGGATAAGCGACCGACATAATGTCGGTCGTGGCGACAGCAACGACAGTAGAAACCGGGCCCGCGCACCCGTCGGTCAACAGGCCGAACCTCACCAGCGTCGGAACCATCATCTGGCTGAGTTCCGAGCTGATGTTCTTCGCGGCCCTCTTCGCGATGTACTTCACCCTGCGATCGGTGACCGGACCGGAACACTGGAAGGAAATGGCGGATGCCCTGAACGTTCCGTTCTCGGGTACCAACACCGCCATCCTGGTGGCCTCCTCACTCACCTGCCAGCTCGGCGTCTTCGCCGCCGAGCGAGGCGATGTGAAGAAGCTCCGCACGTGGTTCTCGATCACCTTCGTGATGGGCGCGATCTTCATCGGAGGTCAGATCTTCGAATACACGGACCTGGTCAAGGAAGAGGGCCTTTCGCTCTCCTCCGACCCCTACGGTTCCGTCTTCTACCTCACGACCGGATTCCACGGACTGCACGTGACGGGCGGCCTCATCGCCTTCCTGCTGGTCCTGGGCCGGACGTACGCGGCCAAGAGGTTCACACATCACCAGGCCACTGCGGCCATCGTCGTGTCCTACTACTGGCACTTCGTCGATGTTGTCTGGATCGGCCTCTTCGCCACGATCTACCTGATCAAGTAACCCGGGCGAGAAGCCCACATCCAGTAGCACCGACGCAGAAGATCCTGACACCGGGGTAATCCGTGAAAAAGCTCTCCGTACGACGACGCCATCCGCTGGCGGCGGTCGTCGTCCTACTCCTCGCGCTGGCGGCCACCGGGGGGCTGTACGCCGCGTTCGCGCCTGCGGACAAGGCACAGGCTGAGGAAACAGCCCAGTCCCTGAAGATCGACGAGGGCAAGAAGCTCTACGACGTCGGCTGCGCCAGTTGCCACGGAACCGGTGGACAGGGCAGCAGCGACGGCCCGAGCCTCGTCGGCGTGGGCGCCGCGGCCGTCGACTTCCAGGTCGGTACCGGCCGTATGCCGCTCCAGCAGCAGGGCGCCCAGGCGCCCCGCAAGAAGGTCATCTACTCCGAGAAGGAGATCGACCAGCTCGCGACCTACGTGGCCTCGCTCGGCGCGGGCCCCGAGGTGCCGACCAAGAACCAGTACGACCCCGCCGGGTCGGACAGCGCCAAGGGCGGCGAGCTCTTCCGCACCAACTGCGCGCAGTGCCACAACTTCACCGGTGAGGGCGGTGCGCTGACGCACGGCAAGTTCGCTCCCTCACTTGAGGGCGTCGACCCGAAGCACCTCTACGAGGCCATGCAGACCGGCCCGCAGAACATGCCCTCCTTCCCCGACACCACGATGCCGGAGAAGCAGAAGAAGCAGATCATCGCCTACCTGCGCGACGTCAACGGGGACAAGGCCACCAACCCCGGTGGTCTGGACCTCGGGGGTCTCGGTCCGGTGAGCGAGGGTCTCTTCGCCTGGGTCTTCGGGCTCGGTGCGCTGATCGCCGTCGCCACGTGGGTCGCCGTCCGGACCGCAAAGGCCAAGAAGTCATGAGCAGCCAAGACAATCCCGAAGAGAACCTGCCCGCCGGGCAGGGCGCCGAGCAGCACTCGGCCGAGCTGGCGAAGAACCCCTTCGCCGACCCGGGGCTGCCGCCCCACGAGCACCGCATCCAGGACCTGGACGAGCGGGCCGCCAAGCGCAGCGAGCGCGTGGTCGCCTTCCTCTTCACCCTGTCGATGCTCGCGACGGCCGGCTTCATCGCCTCGTACGTGATCTTCAAGCCCGGCAAGATCGTCTACATCTGGCCCTTCGGGCACGTCAGCGCGCTGAACTTCTCGCTCGGCCTGACCCTGGGTCTCGCGCTGTTCTCGATCGGCGCGGGCGCCGTCCACTGGGCGCGCACCCTGATGTCGGACGTCGAGCTGGTCGACGAGCGGCACGACATCGAGGCCGACGCCGACACCAAGGCGAAGGTCATCGCGGACTTCAAGCAGGGCGCCAAGGACTCGGTCCTCGGCCGCCGCAAGCTGATCCGCAACTCGATGTTCGGCGCGCTGGCCCTCGTGCCGCTCTCCGGCGTCGTGCTGCTGCGCGACCTCGGTCCGCTGCCCGAGAAGAAGCTCCGCTCCACGAAGTGGAAAAAGGGCTCGGTCATCGTCAACATGAACACCAACGAGCCGCTGCGTCCCGAGGACGTCATCACCGGTTCGCTGACGTTCGCCAAGCCCGAGGGCCTGGAGGAGACGGACCACGACTTCCAGAACCAGATCGCCAAGGCCGCCCTGATGATCATCCGGATCGCCCCGGAGAACATCAAGGACAAGCGCGAGCTGGACTGGTCGCACCAGGGCATCGTCGCGTACTCCAAGATCTGCACCCACGTCGGTTGCCCGATCAGCCTGTACGAGCAGCAGACGCACCACGTCCTCTGCCCGTGCCACCAGTCCACCTTCGACCTCTCCGACGGCGCCCGAGTGATCTTCGGCCCGGCCGGTCACCCGCTGCCGCAGCTGCGGATCGGTGTGAACGACGAGGGTTACCTCGAAGCGCTCGGCGACTTCGACCAGCCCGTCGGCCCTGCCTTCTGGGAGCGCGGATGAGCACCGAGACCACGCACGCACCGGGCGCCGACGCCCCGGACCGCAGTCAGGCGCCCGCCGGGGAACGGCTCGCCGACTGGGCGGACGGACGGCTCGGCATCTACAGCCTGGCCAAGTCCAACATGCGGAAGATCTTTCCGGACCACCCGAGCTTCATGCTCGGCGAGATCTGCATGTACAGCTTCCTCATCATCATCCTCACGGGTGTGTACCTGACGCTGTTCTTCCACCCGAGCATGAACGAGGTGGAGTACCACGGCGTCTACGGCCCCATGCAGGGCCAGCTCATGTCGGAGGCGTTCTCCTCCACGCTGAAGATCAGCTTCGAGGTCCGCGGCGGTCTGCTCATCCGGCAGATCCACCACTGGGCCGCGCTCATCTTCCTCGCCGGCATGTTCGTGCACATGATGCGCGTCTTCTTCACGGGCGCCTTCCGCAAGCCGCGTGAGATCAACTGGCTGTTCGGCTTCCTGCTCTTCGCCCTGGGCATGTTCACCGGGTTCACCGGCTACTCGCTCCCGGACGACCTGCTCTCCGGCACCGGTGTCCGCTTCACGCAGGGCGCGATCCTGTCCGTGCCGATCGTCGGCACGTACATCTCGATGTTCCTCTTCGGCGGGGAGTTCCCCGGCGGCGACTTCGTCGCCCGGTTCTACTCGATCCACATCCTGCTGCTGCCCGGCATCATGCTGGGGCTCATGGTGGGCCACCTGATCCTGGTCTTCTACCACAAGCACACGCAGTACGCGGGTCCCGGACGCACCGAGAAGAACGTCGTCGGCATGCCGCTGCTCCCGGTGTACATGGCGAAGGCCGGAGGCTTCTTCTTCCTCGTCTTCGGCGTCATCGCGGCCATCGCGGGCATCGCGACGATCAACCCGATCTGGGCGATCGGCCCGTACCGGCCCGACCAGGTGTCCACCGGCGCCCAGCCCGACTGGTACATGGGCTTCGCCGAAGGTCTCATCCGTGTCATGCCCGGCTGGGAGATCAACCTGTGGGGCCACACGCTGGTCCTCGGTGTGTTCATCCCGCTGGTCGTCTTCGGTCTCGTCCTCGGCGCGATGGCGGTCTACCCGTTCATCGAGTCCTGGGTCACCGGCGACAAGCGCGAGCACCACATCCTCGACCGCCCGCGCAACGCCCCGGTCCGCACGGGCCTCGGCGTCGCCTGGGTGACGATGTACATGATCACGCTCGTCGGCGGCGGCAACGACCTGTGGGCCACCCACTTCCACCTGTCGCTCAACGCGATCAGCTGGTTCGTGCGGATCGGCTTCTTCGTCGGCCCGGTCATCGCCTTCATCGTCACCAAGCGGATCTGCCTCGGCCTCCAGCGCCGCGACAAGGAGAAGGTGCTGCACGGGCGCGAGTCCGGCGTCATCAAGCGCCTGCCGCACGGTGAGTTCATCGAGGTGCACGAGCCGCTCAGCGCCGAGCAGCGCTACACGCTCACCGCGCACGAGCAGGTCGCGCCCTTCGAGATCGGCGCGACCACCGACGAGAACGGTGTCCGGCGCAAGGTCTCCGGCGCGGAGAAGCTCCGCTCCAAGCTCTCCAAGGGCTACTACGGCGACGGGACGCAGATCCCGAAGCCGACGGAGGAGGAGTACAAGGAGATCACGAGCGGCCACGGCCACCACTGATCCCCGCACTGTCACGCGACACGCCACCTGAGGGCCCCGCCCCGTCCCACTTTCCCGGTGGGCGGACGGGGCCCTTCGCGCTGCCCGCGCGCCGATAAGGTGGGGGACGACGAAAGGCGGCCGGCGCCGCCCCCCCGTACCCACACACCAGGAGCGGCCATGAGCGCTGTGCACCCCGTCGGAGGCGACACCGCGGCGGACCGCTCCTGGCCGGCCGTACTCGACGGACTCCTCTCCGGCCGTGACCAGTCCGCCGCCGACACCGCCTGGGCGATGGACCGCATCATGCGGGGCGAGGCCACGGACGCGCAGATCGCCGGCTTCGCCGTGGCCCTGCGCGCCAAGGGCGAGACCGTCGAGGAGATCAGCGGCATCGTCGAGGCGATGTACGCGCACGCCCGCACCATCGAGGTCCCCGGCGAGACCGTCGACATCGTCGGGACGGGCGGGGACGGGGCCAAGACCGTCAACATCTCCACGATGTCCGCCGTCGTCGTCGCGGGGACCGGGGCGAAGGTCGTCAAGCACGGCAACCGCGCCGCCTCCTCCGCCTCCGGGGCCTCCGACGTCCTGGAGAAGCTCGGCGTCAACCTGGAGCTGAGCCCGGAGCGGGTCGCGCGGGTCGCCGAGGAGGCCGGGATCACCTTCTGCTTCGCCGTGAAGTTCCACCCGGCGCTGCGGTACGTCGCGGCGGCGCGCGGCGAGCTGGGCATCCGCACGACCTTCAACTTCCTCGGCCCGCTCACCAACCCGGCTCGCGTCCGGGCCCAGGCCACCGGGGTCGCCGACGCCCGGATGGCGCCGATCATGGCCGGGGTGCTCGCCGCCCGCGGCTCCTCCGCGCTCGTCTTCCGGGGCGACGACGGCCTCGACGAACTCACGACGGCGGCGACCTCGCGGGTGTGGATCGTCCAGGACGGCGCGGTGCGCGAGGAGGGCTTCGACCCGCGCGACGTCGGCCTCGCCCTCTCCCCGGTCTCGGCCCTGCGCGGCGGGGACGCCTCGCACAACGCGGAGGTGGCCCGCCGCCTCTTCGCGGGCGAGCGCGGACCGGTGAGGGACGCGGTGCTCCTCAACTCGGCGGCGGCGCTCGCGGCGCTCCGCCCGAGCGGGGAGCCGCTGGTGGACCGGATCAGGGAGGGCATGGGGCGGGCGGCCGAGTCGCTGGACTCGGGGGCCGCGGAGGCGGCGCTGGAGCGGTGGGTGCGCGCCAGCAACGCCTGAAGGCCCGCGACGGTACGGGCAGTACGGGCGGTACGGGACGAGGACCCGTACCGCCCGTTCCGCATTCTGGAACCCCCTGGGCGCGGGCCGGGGCGCTGTGGCAGGATGCTGGCAGGTCATGAGTGACAGCGCCTACGGCCCCGGCCTGCTGTCCGGCAACCCTCCGTCCGTGGCGGGGTGCCCCGGGTGAAGACCTGGCCGCAGGCAGCGAGGTCTGCGGCAAGCGCGGACCCCTCCGCGCCCGTCAGGGGCGTTGGCACACCTCCCTTTCGCGGGCGTCAGGCACCAGGGGTCCTGGTCGTCGAGGGAGCGGTTTTCCGTGAGCAAGCGAATGTCGTAGGGCGCACACCCTTCACCACGTCAGGGTGCGGCGCCCTTCGCCGTCATACGTCGCCGGGCACCGCGTACCGCCCGGAACCCCCCGCCTTCGCAGCTCGCCTTCCGCTGCCCTCCGCCTCACGTACGGGAGTTCGCCATGTCCGTTTCCGCCGCCTCCGCCGCTGCCACCTCCTTTGCCACCGCCCCCGCCGCGCCGCTGCCCGTCCTCGGCCGCGAGGTGCGCGTGCCGCTCGTCACCGGGGGTGAGGTCGAGTACGCCGCGCTCGACTACGCCGCGAGCGCCCCCGCCCTGGAGCGCGTCTGGAACGACGTCGCCGCCTACGCCCCGTACTACGGCAGCGTGCACCGCGGGGCCGGCTACCTCTCGCAGCTGTCCACCGAGCTGTTCGAGACCGCCCGCGCCGACGTCGCCGCTTTCCTCGGCTGCCGGGCGGATGACGAGCTGGTCTTCACGCGCTCCACGACCGACTCGCTCAACCTCCTCGCCGCCGCGCTCCCCGAGGGCTGTGAGGTGTACGTCTTCGAGACCGAGCACCACGCCTCGCTGCTGCCCTGGCGCACCGCCGCCGTCACCCACCTCGACGCCCCGCGCAGCCCCGCCGAGGCCGTCGCGACGCTGGAGAGCGCGCTGGAGGCCCGTACCGGCACCGGGGCCGCGCTCGTCTGCGTCACGGGCGCGTCGAACGTGACCGGGGAGCTGTGGCCCGTCGCCGAGCTGGCCCGGGTCGCGCACGCGCACGGCGCGCGGATCGTCCTCGACGCCGCGCAGCTCGCCCCGCACCACCCCGTCTCGCTCGGTGAACTGGACGTGGACTGGGTCGCCTTCTCGGGCCACAAGCTGTACGCGCCCTTCGGCGCGGGGGTCCTCGCGGGCCGCGCGGACTGGCTGGAGGACGCGGAGCCCTACCTCGCGGGCGGCGGCGCGAGCCGCGCCGTGAGCAGGCGCGCGGACGGCGGCGTGGACGTCGAGTGGCACACGGGCGCCGCGCGCCACGAGGCGGGCTCGCCGAACGTCATCGGCGCCTACGCGATCGCCTCCGCGTGCAAGGCGCTTACGGAGGCCGGTTTCGACGCGCTCGTCGCGCGCGAGCAGCAGCTCGTGGCGCGGGTGCGGGACGGGCTCGCCGCGATCGAGGGCATCCGCGTCCTCGGGCTCTTCGGTCCGGAGGCCGAGCGGGTCGGCGTGCTCTCCTTCGTCGTGAGCGGCTGGAACAGCTCGCACCTCGCGGCGGCGCTCTCGGCCGAGTACGGGATCGGCGTCCGCGACGGGCTCTTCTGCGCCCACCCGCTCGTCCGCACGCTGCTCGGCGCGGACGCCGGGGCGCCCGGCGAGTGCGGGGCGCCCGAGGGCGGCTCGCTCAACGCGGTGCGGGTCAGCTTCGGTGCCGGGACGCCCGACGAGCACGTGGAGCGCTTCCTCGGCGCGGTGCGCGAGCTGGTCGAGCAGGGCGCGCGGTGGACCTACCGCACCGAGGGCGGGCGCTGCGTGCCGGCGGTCTGAGCGGGACGCGGGGGAGGGGCGCCGGTCGTGGGACCGGCGCCCCTCCCTCGTACGTACGCGGGCGGGAGGCGGGTCTCCGCCCGGGAGGCGGGCCTCAGGAATCGAGGCCGATCGCGAAGGCGGCCTCCAGGTCGTGCTGCGAGTACGTGCGGAAGGCCACGTGCGTATCGGTCGCGGCGACGCCGGGGATCTTGCTGATCCGGTTCGGGATGATCTCGGCGAGGTCCTCGTGGCGGCCGACGCGGACCATCGCGATGAGGTCGTAGGAGCCGGTGACCGAGAAGACCTCGCTCACGCTGTCCAGCGCGGCGATGGACTCGGCGATCTCCGGGATTCGGTCGACGCTGGTCTTGATGAGCACGATCGCGGTGATCACGGCTGTTGGTCCCCTTCGCTGTCCTGGTGGGCCCACTTTAGTCCGGGCCTCCGTCCCCGCCGCGCGGTCCCGTCCACAGGCCGTAGGGTTACGGGCAACATAGACACGATCCGGCCGCACGAGCACGGGCACCCGCACCCTCAAGCGCACGACGACGAGAAGGAAGCGACGCAGACGATGACCGTTCCCCTGCCGACGGAGACCACGCGCTGGCGCTGCACGCTGTGCGGCAATCTCACCAGGTTCGACGTGAGCCGTTCATCGAAGGTCGTCGAGTACGTCCACCTCGACCTCGCCGGGAAACCGAACGTCGAGGAGCGCGAAGTCGTGAGTGAGACGATCGACTCGGTCCGCTGCCGCTGGTGCAACGCGGTGGACCAGATCGAACTGGTGGACAGGCCGGGGCCGGCCGCCTGAGAGCCGGCCCGCACGAGCGAGTGGGGTGAGGACATGGTGGAGGAAGCGAACGCCGAGCCCGCCGGTGCGCCCCACGGCGCGGAGCGGGACGGCCACGGGGACGGCGCCCGGGAGGGCGCGGGGCACGCGGAGGACGAGGCCGGGCATGAGGCGCGGGAGCACGGCGGGGACCGCGAGGGCGAGGCGCTGGACGGGCCGCTGCCCGAAGGTGTCAGGCACCGGGTCGTACGGTACGTGGCGACCGGATTCGGCGGCCTCACCGTCGGGGAACTCCCCGCGCAGCTGCGCCAGTACGCGCGGTTCACACCGAGCAGGCGGCTCAAGTACGCGGGCAACGCGATGGCCGCCGCGGTCGAGAACGACGCCGCCTTCCGGGCCCGGGTCGCGGAGCGGCTGTGCGCCGCGCAGCCGGAGTTGTGCGCGGCGCTGAACGAGGGCACTCCGCCGCCCGCCGCCGACCCCGTGGACGTCGCCGCCGTCGCGTACCTGCTGCGTCCCCCGGGCTGGCTCAAGCTCGTCGCCGCGGCCGGTGAGGAGGCCGAGCGGGCCGGGGCCGAGCGGATGGACGAGGCGGCCAGGGAGGAGCTGGACCGGCTGCGCGCGGAGCGCGACGAGGCGCGCGAGCGCGGGCGCGCGGACAGCGAGCGGCTGCGCGGCGAGGTCGAGGGGCTGCGCCGCGAGAGCGACGCGGTGCGGCGCAAGCTGCGGGCCGCGCAGAGCGACATCAAGCGCGGCGAGGCCGCGCTGCGCAAGGAGCAGGAGCGGGCCGAGGCCCAGCGCGCCGAGCTCCAGGCGCAGTTGAGCGCCGCCGAGAGCGAGACGCGGCGGGTGCGGGCCCGGCTCGGCGAGGTCGAGGCGGCCCTTGAGGCGAGCCGGAAGGCGACGCGCGAGGGGCGCAGCGTCGAGGACATGCGGCTGCGGCTGCTGCTCGACACCGTACTCGACGCGGCCCAGGGGCTGCGCCGCGAACTGGCGCTGCCGCCCGTCTCGGTACGGCCCGCGGAGACCGTGGACGCGCGGGAGCCGGCGAAGTTCAGCCCGAAGGACATCGCGGCCCGCGCGCTCGCCGAGGACGATCCGGCGATCCTGGACCAGTTGCTCGCGCTGCCGCAGGCGCATCTCGTCGTGGACGGGTACAACGTCACGAAAACCGGTTATCCGATGATGCCGTTGGAGAAGCAGCGGCTCCGGCTGCTCGGCGGGCTCTCGCAGCTCGCGGCGCAGAGCGGGGCCGAGGTGACGTGCGTCTTCGACGGGGCCGAACTCGCGGCCCCCGTGCTGCTCGCGCCGCCGCGCGGGGTGCGCGTGCTGTTCAGCAAGGCCGGGGTGACGGCGGACGAGTTGATCCGGCAGCTCGTGCGGGCCGAGCCGCCGGGGCGGCCCGTCGTCGTGGTCTCCACGGACAAGGAAGTGGCGGACGGCATCGCGAAGGCGGGGGCGCGCCCGGTGCCGAGCGTCATGCTCCTGAAGCGGTTGTCGCGGGGGTGACCCCTCTGCGGGGGGCCGGGGAACACATGTGCCCGGTATGGCTGTTGCGGCTCGGTTCGTATGATCTGTGACCGACGCGTTATCTGGTGTGCTTCGTGGGGCTTGGGGCGCGACGCTCGGTCAGTTCTTCGTCACCGCAGGTGGCTTGTGGGTAAAGAAACCCCGGAGTCGCAGGTTTTTACCGGTGAGGATTTGAACTGATCACAAGAAGGTCACTACTGTCGGCCCGAACTCTCGCTCGGTTGATCACCCATCCGGGGTGGCGGTGAGAGGGCACCGCCCACCGGTGGATCGGTAGGCGGCTGGAGGAAGAAGGAGCTCGCCTTCGTGGCGTCCCACCGTCGACCGAAGCAGCCGAGCCGCGCCCGCGTGACCGTGCTCACCGCGACCGCCGCTGCTGCCGTGGCCCTCACTTCGCAGGCCGCGCACGCAGACCCCAAGCCGACCAAGTCCGAGGTGAAGTCGAAGGTCGACAAGCTCTACGACGAAGCGGAGCAGGCGACCGAGAAGCTCAACGGGGCCACGGAGAAGCAGAAGAAGCTGGAGAAGGAGGTCGACGCCATCCAGGACAAGGTGGCGCGCGGCCAGGACGAGCTGAACGAGCAGCGGCAGTCGCTCGGCGCCGTCGCCGCCGCCCAGTACCGGTCCGGCGGCATCGACCCCTCCGTGCAGCTCTTCCTCTCCGCCGACCCGGACTCCTTCCTCCAGCAGGCCGGTGCCCTCGACCAGTTGAGCGCGCAGCAGACGCAGCAGCTCAAGCAGATCCAGGCCAAGCAGCGCAAGCTCGCCCAGGAGCGCAAGGAGGCCGCCGACAAGCTCGCCGACCTCGCCGACACGCGCAAGGAACTGGGCAAGAAGAAGAGCGAGGTCAAGGCCAAGCTCGCCGAGGCGCAGCGCATCCTCAACTCGATGACGGCCGCCGAGAAGGCCGCGATGCAGGCGGAGCAGGACCGCGCCAACCGCGCCAGCGAGCGCACCGCGCTCACTTCGGCCCCCGGCACCGTCGCCAACCCCGGCAAGGGCTCGGGCATGGCGGGCGCGGCGTTCTCCGCCGCCCAGTCGCAGCTCGGCAAGCCGTACGTCTTCGGCGCCACGGGCCCCAGCTCCTACGACTGCTCGGGCCTCACCTCCTGGGCCTACCGGCAGGCCGGGGTCTCGCTGCCCCGCACCTCGCAGGCGCAGGCGAACGCCGGGACCCGCATCTACTCGCAGAGCCAGCTCCAGGTCGGCGACCTCGTGCTCTTCTACGGCGACCTGCACCACATCGGTCTCTACGCGGGCAACGGCCAGGTGCTGCACGCCCCGCGCACCGGCACCGTCGTGCGCTACGAGTCGATCGGCAACATGCCCTTCCAGTTCGGCGTGCGCGTCTGAACCCCTGACGGCCGCGACGGCGTTCACCGGAGCCCCGGGAAGCACCCGCTTCCCGGGGCTCCGTCGTGTCCCGTACCGGCCGCGCCACACCCGCCCGATCGGGGGAATCCCGCGCCCCCGTGCTGACCCGGGGGACCCGCTGTGACCTGCGTGGGGGCGGCGGAAGGCGGACGAACTCGCCCAAAGCGCAAGTCCGTCGGTCGTTGGTGCCCGTCCCGGGGTGGGGCTACTGTCGGCGCGCGTTCCGGCACCGCCGCCGGGCTCCGGCCCGGCGCGCGTCCGGGACCCGCCCCGACGCACCGGGCGCCCGCGCCCGTGCCCCAGCGAAAGGACAGCGAACGCCGTGGCGTCTCACCGCCGTTCCCTCTCCACCGGGCGCACCGCGCGCGGCGCCGTCCTCACCGCCGCGGCAGCCGCCGCGCTCGCCGCCGTCCCGGCCGCGGCCCCCGCCGAGGCCGCCCCGCACCCCGACCGCCAGGAGGTCCGGGCGGGACTCGACCGGCTCTACGCCCAGGCGGAGCGCGCCACCGAGGCGTACAACAAATCCGACGAGCGTGCCGACAAGCTCCGCGTCACCGTGCGCCGCTCCACCGACGCCGTCGCCCGCGCCCAGGAACGCGTCAACACGATGCGCGGCGCCGTCGGTTCGCTCGCCGCCGCGCAGTACCGCTCCGGCGGCATCGACCCCGCCCTCGCGCTCCTGCTCACCTCCGACCCCGAGCGCTACCTGAGCCACGCGGCCCTCCTCGACCAGGTCGGCCACCAGCGCGCCGCCGAACTCGGCCGTCTCGTCGAGGCGCGGCGCGTCCTCGCGCAGGACCGCACCGAGGCGCGGGAGGCGCTGCGCCGCCTGGAGCGCACCCGTGAGGACATCGCCCGGCACAAGCGCACGGTGGAGGCGAAGCTCACCGCCGCGCGCCGGCTCCTCGACGGGCTGCCGGCCGGGGAGCGCGCCGCGGTGCGGGACGGCGCCGCGGGGGGCGTCGGCGACCTCGCGGGCGCGTACTCGCGGGCCGCGCGCGGGGCCGGCCTCGACGTGCCGCCCGGGACGGCGGCGGTCTCCGGGCGGGCCGCCGCGGCCGTCGCGGCGGCCCGCTCCGCGCTCGGCCGCCCCTACGTGTGGGGCGCCTCCGGGCCCGGGGCCTTCGACTGCTCCGGGCTCATGCAGTGGGCCTGGGCACGGGCCGGGGTCGGCCTGCCCCGCACGTCGCAGGCCCAGGCGGGCGCGGGGCAGCGGGTACCGCTCTCGCAGGCGCGCCCCGGCGACCTCGTCACATACCGCTCGGACGCGAGCCACGTCGGCATGTACGTCGGCGGCGGCCAGGTCATCCACGCCCCCCACCCGGGCGCGGCCGTGCGCTACGAGTCCGTCCACATGCTGCCGATCAACTCGGTGACCCGGCCCTGAGCCCCGGGAGGGACGCGTTCCCGGGCGGTGCCGGGGACGCGGGGCGGGGGTGCCGGGGGAGGGGCGGCGCCTCGCCGTATGCTCGCCGCGTGGCCCGAAGCCGACCCCTCCGCCCCCGCCCCGGACGCGCCGCGGCGCTCGCCCTCCTGCTGCTGCTCGGCGGCTGCGCGGGCGGTGGGGGCGAGAGCGGCGGCGACACGGGCACGCGGGTGCGGGCCGTGCTCGACGCGCGCGGCGACGCCGTACGGGACGGGGACCGCGCCGACTGGCTCGCGACCGCCGCGCCCGGCCCCGCGCGCGAGCGCGCCGGGACCGTCTTCACCAACCTCGACGCCCTCCGCCCCACCGCCTGGGCCTACCGCGTCACCTCCGTCAGGCCCGAGGGGGACCGGGCAGCGGTCCGCGCGACGCTCTCGTACCGCGTCGAGGGCTACGACAGCGCCCCCGTCACCGTGCGGCGCGCCCTCACCCTGCGCCGCGTCTCCGGCCGGTGGTACGTGAGCGCCGACAAGCCCGCGCCGGGGGCCCCGCAACAGCTCTGGGAGCAGGGCAGGATGACCGCCGTGCGCGGCGCGGACTCGCTCGTGCTCGGCGTCGGGCAGCCGCGCGCGAAGCTCGCGGACGTCGCGGGGCTCGCCGACGACGCGGTGCCCGCCGTGCGCCGCGTGTGGCCCGAGCGGTGGGCGGGGCGGCTCATCGTGCTGCTGCCCGCCTCGCTCGACCGCATGGCCGCGCTCCTCGGCGAGAAGCCCGCCGACTACCGGGGCATCGCCGCCGTCACGACGGGCGAACTCGGCTCGGCGGCCCACGTGCCCGCCGACCGCGTCACCGTCAACCCCGAGGCGTACGAGGAACTCGGCGCCTTCGGCAAGCGCTTCGTGCTCATCCACGAGGCCACGCACGTCGCGACCCGCTCCGCCACGACCGCCGCGACCCCGCTGTGGCTCTCCGAGGGCTTCGCCGACTGGAGCGGCTACCACGGCAGCGGGCGCACCCCCCGCCAGGTGGCCCCCGAACTCGCCGAGGCGGTCCGCGAGGGCGAGGCGCCCGACACGCTGCCCACCGACGCCGACTTCGCCTTCTCCGGGGACCCCGGCCGGCTCGCCCGCGCCTACGAGGGCGGCTGGCTCGCCTGCCGGATGATCGCCGAGCAGTGGGGCGAGCCGAAACTGCGCGACTTCTACCGCGCGGTGGGGGAGCACGAGGGCCGCGACGGCGCGGTCGCCGCCGCCGCCCGCAAGGTGCTCGGGGTGGACGAGGCGGAACTCGTGGGCAGGTGGCGCGGCTACGTGCGCGAGCAACTCGCCTAGACGCCCCCGACGGTTCGGCCCGCCGCGGCCCCTGCCCGGCCCGGGACCGGCCCGCGGTCCGGCACCCGAACCCTTAGGCGTCCGTCGTCGCCCAGCCCGGCATTCGCTCGCTCTCCGCACTCCCGCCGCGCGGCACGGCCCGTACCGTTTCCCGCCACAGCGCCCGGCAGGCGAGCACCGTCGCCGCCACGAGCAGCCCGTTCCTGGCGACGAGCAGCCCGATGCCGAACGGCGTCGAGCCGATCACGTCGCCGAAGTACACGGGGAACTCCAGCCACGTGACGAACGAGGCGATCACCGTGAGGACCACGGGGAGCGTCATCCGCCCGCCCCGGTACAGCAGGCACACCGCGCCGAGGCCGAGGAGCCACACCATGTACTGCGGGCTGATGACCCGGCTCGTCGTCGTGAAGAGCAGCAGCGCGGTGAACGCCGCGTCCGCGAACGTCGCCTCGCTCCACACCCGCGCCCGCATCCGCCACAGCACGAGCCAGCAGAGCGCGAGCACACTGAGCACCTGCGCGAGCGCCGAGACGAGCGGCACGCCCGTGCCCAGGAACTCCATCGAGCCGTAGTGGAACGCGACGCGCCCGTCCCAGCCGAAGTGCCGCGCGAAGTGGAACACGAGCGCGCCCAGCGACTCGACCTCCGTACCCCGGTCGCGCTGCGCGGTCAGGAAGGAGAGGCTGCCCGGCATCAGGAGCCCGAAGCCGGCGAGCAGCACGAGTCCCGTGACCGCCGCGCTCGTCCACGAGCGGCGCGTCCCCTCCCCGCGCGGCGTCCCGACGAGCAGCAGCACCGGCCACACCTTGACGACGGCGCCGAGCGCCGCGAGCGCCCCGAAAGCGCGCGCCCGGCGCGTCCCCGCGAGCAGCGCCGCGACGGAGAGCGCCGTGACCATCACGTCGTAGCGGGCGAAGACCACCGGCCCGAGCAGCGCCACCCCCACGACCCACACCCACACCCCGGCGAAGCGGCGCCCCGGCCGCGTCGCCGCGTACAGCAGCAGCGCCGTGACGAGCGCGTCGCACACCAGCGCGAGGACGTAGAACGCCGTCGCGTACGACAGGAAGGGCAGCAGCTTCGGCGCGAGGACCGCGAGGGCCGCGCCCGGCGGGTACTGCCACGTCACGTCGTGCTCGGGGAAGACGCCGCCCGACAGTACTTTCGCCCATTTCACGTACAAGCCCGAGACGTCGTACGTCACGTCGAGACCGGGGGGCACGATCACCCTGAGCACCCAGAGCAGGAGCAGCGTCCGTGTCGCCGCCCACACCGCGAGCGCGCCCCCTGTCCGCGTCCACGTCGCCCGCCCAGTCCGTCCGCTCACGTACCGTCCCGCTCTCGTCTCGTCGTCGCCGCCACGCCCTCGGGCACCCGGGTCATGATGCCTGCCGTACCCGTCCCGGGCCACCGTGCCGGGCACTGTGTCCCGGTTCGCCCGCCGGGCGGCGGAAGCGGAGGCGAGCGCCCGGTCCGCCCGCCGACCGGTACTGTTCAGCGACGATGGACAGGACCTTGATCGTCACCAATGACTTCCCGCCACGTTCCGGCGGTATTCAGTCGTTCCTGCACAACATGGCGCTCCGCCTCGATCCCGAGCGCTTCGTCGTCTACGCCTCGACGTGGAAACGGAGCCGGGAGGGCCGCGAGGCCACGGCGGCCTTCGACGCCGAGCAGCCCTTCCGCGTGTACCGCGACCAGACCACGATGCTGCTCCCCACCCCGCGCACCACCGCGCGCGCCGAACTGCTTTTGCGGCGGCACGGGGCGACCTCGGTGTGGTTCGGGGCCGCCGCCCCGCTCGGGCTCATGGCGCCCGCGCTGCGCGCCGCCGGGGCCACGCGGCTCGTCGGCACGACGCACGGGCACGAGGCGGGCTGGGCGCAGCTTCCCGGGGCCCGCGCGCTGCTGCGGCGGATCGGCGAAGGCACCGACACGCTCACGTACCTCGGCGCCTACACGCGGGCGAGGATCGCCCGCGCGCTCACCCCCGAGGCCGCCGCCCGCATGGTCCAACTGCCTCCGGGCGTCGACGAGAAGGTCTTCCACCCCGGCTCGGGAGGGCCCGCGCTGCGCGCCGCGATGGGGCTCGCGGACCGGCCCGTCGTCGTGTGCGTCTCGCGGCTCGTGCGGCGCAAGGGGCAGGACACGCTCCTCCGGGCCTGGCCCGCCGTGCTCCGCGCGCAGCCGGACGCCGTGCTCCTGATCGTCGGGGACGGCCCGTACGGGGACGACCTGCGGCGTCTTGCGCGCGAGACGGGCGTCGCGGACTCCGTACGGTTCACCGGCGGCGTCCCGTGGTCCGAACTGCCCGCGCACTTCGGGGCGGGAGACGTCTTCGCGATGCCGTGTCGCACGCGGCGCGGGGGGCTCGACGTGGAAGGGCTCGGGATCGTGTACCTGGAGGCGTCCGCGACGGGTCTGCCCGTCGTGGCGGGGGACTCCGGGGGTGCGCCGGACGCCGTGAAGGAGGGCGAGACGGGGTTCGTCGTACGGGGCGAGAGCGTCCCGGAGACGGCGGAGCGGATCGTCGCGCTGCTCGGGGACGCGGGGCTGCGGGAGCGGATGGGGGCCGCGGGACGCGCGTGGGTCGAGGAGAAGTGGCGGTGGGACCTGCTCGCGGAGCGGCTGAGGGAACTGCTGTAGAGGGGGCGGCGCGGGGCCGCCCCCGGCCGCCGCGCTTCCGGGAGACGCCCCGCGCCTCCGGCGGACGGCCGCCTCACTTCCGGTACAGCGCCTCGATCTCCTCCGCGTAGTCCTTCGTGACGACCGAGCGCTTGAGCTTGAGCGAGGGGGTCAGGTGGCCGGACTCCTCGGTGAACTGCGTGTCCAGGACGCGGAACTTGCGCACCGACTCGGCCTTCGAGACCGCGAGGTTGCCCTCGTCCACGGCCTCCTGGAGCGCGGCGAGCAGGGCGGGGTCCTCGCGGAGCGCCGCGACCGACGCGGCCGGCCTGCCGTGGTCCTTCGCCCAGTGGGCGAGGAACTCCTCGTCGAGCGTGAGGAGCGCGCCGACGAAGGGGCGGCCGTCGCCGACGACCATGCACTCGGCGACGAGCGCGTTGCCCCGGATGCGGTCCTCGATGACGGCGGGCGCGACGTTCTTGCCGCCCGCCGTCACGATGATCTCCTTCTTGCGGCCCGTGATCGCGAGGTAGCCGTCCGCGTCGAGCGTCCCGAGGTCGCCGGTGTGGAACCAGCCGTCCGCGAGCGCCTCCGCCGTCGCCTCCTCGTTGTTCCAGTACCGCGTGAACAGGTGCTCGCCGTGCAGCAGGACCTCGCCGTCGTCGGCGATCCGCACCACCGAGCCGGGCAGCGGCTGCCCCACCGTGCCGATCTTCTGCCGGTCCCAGGGGTTGAAGGCCGTCGCGGCGCAGGACTCGGTGAGTCCGTACCCCTCCAGGACCGTGAAGCCGATGCCGCGGAAGAAGTGCCCGAGCCGCTCGCCGAGCGGGGCGCCGCCCGAGATCGCGTACTCGCCGCGCCCGCCGAGCACGGCGCGGAGCTTCGCGTAGACGAGCTTGTCGAAGAGCTTGTGGCGCAGGCGCAGCCCGAGCGAGGCCCCCTGCGGCGTGTCCAGGGCGCGGCTGTACGCGATCGCCGTATCGGCCGCGCGGTCGAAGACGCGGCCCTTGCCGCCCGCCCGCGCCTGCGCGCGCGCCGCGTTGTAGACCTTCTCGAAGACGCGCGGGACGCCGAGCACCATCGTCGGCCGGAAGGCGCTCAGTTCCTCGGTGAGGTGCTTGATGTCGGGCGCGTGGCCGAGCTTGATCGGCGCCATGAGCGCCGCGACCTCCACGAGCCGCCCGAAGACGTGCGCGACGGGCAGGAAGAGCAGGACGGAGCACTCGCCGGTGCGGAAGAGCGGTTTGAGGCGCTCCACGACGTTGCCGCACTCGGCGAAGAAGTTGCGGTGCGTGAGGACGCAGCCCTTGGGGCGGCCCGTCGTGCCCGAGGTGTAGACGATCGTCGCCGGGTCGTCCGCGCCGACCGCCGCGGCCCGCTCGTCCAGGGTGCTGTCCGGTACGTCCGCGCCCGCCGCCGTCAGCGCGCCGATCGCGTCCTCGTCGAGCCGCCACACCTGCTCCAGCCCGGAGAGCCCGCCCCGCACCGCCTCCACCGACCGCGCGTGCTCCCCGGTCTCCACGAGGCACGCGACCGCGCCCGAGTCGCCGAGAATCCACCGCACCTGCTCCTCGGAGCTGGTCTCGTAGACGGGCACGGTGACCGCTCCGGCCATCCAGATCGCGAAGTCGACGAGGGTCCACTCGTAGCGGGTGCGGGACATGAGCCCGACGCGGTCCCCCGGGCCCACGCCCGAGGCGACGAGCCCCTTCGCCACCGCGGTGACCTCGGCGAGGAACGCCGTCCCCGTCACGTCGCGCCACACCCCGTCGACCTTCCGGCCGAGCACCGCGACGTCCGGGTGGCGCGCGGCGTTGCGGCGGACGATGTCGGCCAGGTTGCCGCCCGCGGGGACCTCGTACAGGGCCGGAAGGCTGAACTCGCGCAAAGCTGCTCCTCGTAGGGCACCGGTGGCCACCACGTGGAGTGCGCGTGCGCCGCGACGGTGCGGGTGCCCCCGGCGGGGGCGGGACGGACTGCCCGGACGTTACCCACCGGTAAGCGGTTCCGATAGGGGGGTCCGGAGAGATGTTCACTCCGTCACACTCCCCGGACGGGGCTTGCGGGGAAGGGTAGTCCCCCGTGCGGTGCTTTGGGGAGTAACCGCAGGTGAGGGCCGTGCGTCGGGGGCGTACTAGGCTGCACGCATGACGCGGGTTCATGTGGTGAGTGACGTGCACGGCAACGCGCGGGACCTCGCGCACGCCGGAGACGGGGCCGACGCGCTCGTGTGCCTCGGGGATCTCGTCATGTTCCTCGACTACGCCGACCACTCGCACGGCATCTTCCCCGACCTCTTCGGCACCGAGGCCGCCGACAGGATCGTGGAACTGCGCACCGCGCGCCGCTTCACCGAGGCGCACGCCTTCGGCCGCTCCCTGTGGGAGGCGCTCGGCGAGGAGCCGGGCCCCGCCATCGAGCGCGCCGCCCGCGGCCAGTACGCGCGCCTGTTCGCCGCGATGCCCACCCCCACGTACGCGACCTTCGGCAACGTCGACCTCCCCTACCTGTGGCCCGAGTACGCGCACGCGGGCGTCACCGTTCTCGACGGGCAGCGCGCCGAGATCGGCGGTCGCGTCTTCGGCTTCGTCGGCGGCGGCCTGCGCACCCCGATGCGCACCCCCTACGAGCGCGACGAGGAGGAGTACGCGGCCCTCGTCGAGCAACTCGGCGAGGTCGACGTGCTGTGCACCCACATTCCGCCCGACGTGCCCGAACTCTGCTACGACACCGTCGCGCGCCGCTTCGAGCGCGGCAGCGGCGCCCTGCTCGCCGCGATCCGCCGCACCCGCCCCCGCTACCACCTCTTCGGCCACGTCCACCAGCCCCTCGTGCGCCGCGCGCGGATCGGCGCCACCGAGTGCGTGAACGTCGGCCACTTCGCGTCGACGGGCCGTCCCTGGGCCCTCACGTGGTGAGCACGGGCCCTGACGAGACGCCTGCCGGGGAGCGGTAGCCTTGCCCGCGCGGGCCCCGCACCGCGTCCCCGCCACCCGGCAGCACGGAGGAGTCACGGCGATGGCCGAACACACCAGCTCAAGCATCACCATCGAGGCCGCCCCGGCCGCGGTCATGGGTGTGATCGCCGACTTCGCCCGCTACCCCGACTGGACCGGCGAGGTCAAGGAGGCCGACGTCCTCGCGAGCGACGCCCAGGGGCGCGCCGAGCAGGTCCGCCTCGTCATGGACGCGGGCGCCATCAAGGACGACCAGACCCTCGCCTACACGTGGGTCGGCCCCGACGAGGTCACCTGGACCCTCGTCAAGTCCCAGATGCTGCGCTCCCTCGACGGCTCCTACCGGCTCCGCGCCAAGGACGAGGCGACCGAGGTGACCTACCAGCTCACCGTGGACGTCAAGATCCCCATGCTCGGCATGATCAAGCGCAAGGCCGAGAAGGTCATCATCGACCGCGCCCTCGCCGGGCTGAAGAAGCGCGTCGAGTCCGGCACGGCGCCCGGCACCGAGGGCTGACCCCCTCCGTGCGCACCGTCCTCGTCACCGGACCCGGCGGGGCCGGACGCACCACGCTCGCCGCCGCCACCGCGCTTGCCGCGGCCCGCGCCGGGACCCCCACCCTCCTCCTCACCCCGGGCCCGGCGCCCCTCGGCACCGCCCCCGTCCCCGGCCTGCGCGTCGTCGTCGCCGACCCCGCCGCCGCGTTCCGCGACGGCGTCGGCGGCCTCCAGGACCGCGCGGGCGCCCTCCTCGGACTGCTCGGCGCGGCCCCCCTGGAGGACGGCGAACTCGCGCCGCCGCCCGGACTCGCCCCGTACGCCCTCCTCGGCGCGCTCCACCGGCACGCGAGCGACGCGTACGACCTCCTCGTCGTGGACCTCCCGGCCGGGACCGAAGGGCTCGGGCTCCTCGCCGCCCCCGCCCTGCTGCGCCGCTACCTCGACCGGCTGCTGCCCCGGCAGCGCCAGGCGGCGCGCGCCCTGCGCCCCGTGCTCGGCAGGCTCGCGGGCGTCCCGCTGCCCGGCGAGGAGTGGTACGAGGCCGCCGCGCGCGCCGAGGCCGCGCTCGCCGCGAGCGAAGCGCTCCTCACCGGGCCCGGCACGAGCCTGCTGCCCGTCGTGGAACCGGGCCGCGCCGGGACGGAGGCGCTGCGCCTGACCCGCGTCGCCGCGAGCCTGCACGGCGTCGCGCTCGACCGCCCGCTCGCCAACCGCGTCCTGCCCGAAGGCGCCTTCGGCGCTGCGGCCCAGCGCGCGGCCCTCGGGACCTGCGGGGACGTGCGCGAGATCCCGCACCTCGGCGCCGAACCGGCCGGGCCCGCCGACCTCGAAGCGCTCGGCGCCCCGCCGCCCGGCGAGCCCGTACCGGCCCCGCAGTGGACCCTGCACGACCTGCGCGCGGAGACCGGCCTCATCGAGTGGCACGTGCCGCTGCCCGGCGCGGACCGCGCGGAACTCGACCTCTACCGCTTCGAGGACGAACTCGCCGTCACGGCGGGCCCCTTCCGCCGCACCCGCCCCCTCCCCTCCGCCCTGCGCCGCTGCGACGTCACGGGAGCGGCCCTGCGCGAGGACGCGCTGCGCGTCAGGTTCCGGCCGACGCCCGGCCTGTGGCCGCGGGGGTAGACGCCCGCCGGACGGAACGCCGGTCGCCACCCGGTACGTTCCCGGGCCCGGCGCCCGGCGGGGCGGGTCCGGTACCTTCGGAGGTACACCCGTGCCCCAGGAGTCCGCCATGAGCGAAGCCCCACCGTCCCAGCCGCCCGAGGACGCCGCGGACGACGCCTGGTCCGAGGCGTGCGCCGAGGACCTCGCCGCCGAGCGCGCGCGCCGTGCCCGCGAGGGACGGACCGAGACCGGTTCCGCCGCCGAGGAACTGCTGCGCCTCGCCGACACCCTCGCCGAGAAACTGACCGGCCTCACCTCCCGCGCCGCCGGCCCCCTCCAGGGCGAGGCCGTGCGCCAGGCCGTCGGCCAGGCCCGCTCCTTCGTCGAGCCCGTCCTGGCCCGCAACCCCGAGGTGCTCGACCACCTCGCCGCGGCCGGCTCCGAACTCCTCGCCGCCTACCGCTCCGCCGTCACCGGCCAGGAGGCCCGCTGGACGCGCGAGAAGCCCTCCCAGGGCCCCGCGGACGATCCCCGGGGCAAGCGCCCGCCCGAGGAGGGCGACGGCGGCCGGGGGGAGCGCATCGATCTCGACTGACAGGCCCTCGCGTAAGGTTGAGCCTCAGCGGGGCTCGACCGAAAACTGAGGGACACATGGGACTCACCATCGGCGTCGACATCGGCGGTACCAAGATCGCGGCAGGAGTGGTGGACGAGGAGGGCACGATCCTCTCCACGTTCACCGTGCCCACGCCGCCCACCGCCGAGGCCATCGTCGACGCGATCTCCAGCGCGGTCGCCGGGGCCAGCAAGGGGCACGAGATCGAGGCCGTGGGCATCGGCGCGGCCGGATACGTGGACGACAAACGGGCCACCGTCCTCTTCGCACCCAATATCGACTGGCGGCACGAGCCGCTCAAGGACAAGGTCGAGAAGCGCGTCGGCCTCCCCGTCGTCGTCGAGAACGACGCCAACGCCGCCGCCTGGGGCGAGTACCGCTTCGGCGCGGGCCAGGGGCACGAGGACGTCATCTGCATCACCCTCGGCACCGGCCTCGGCGGCGGCATCATCATCGGCAACAAGCTGCGCCGCGGACGCTTCGGCGTCGCCGCCGAGTTCGGCCACATCCGGGTCGTCCCCGACGGCCTCCTGTGCGGCTGCGGCAGCCAGGGCTGCTGGGAGCAGTACGCCTCCGGGCGCGCCCTCGTCCGCTACGCCAAGCAGCGCGCCAACGCGACCCCGGAGAACGCCGAGGTCCTGCTCGGCTTCGGCGACGGCACACCGGACGGCATCGAGGGCAAGCACATCAGCCAGGCCGCCCGCCAGGGCGACCCGGTCGCCGTCGACTCCTTCCGCGAACTGGCCCGCTGGGCCGGGGCCGGGCTCGCCGACCTCGCCTCGCTCTTCGACCCCTCCGCCTTCATCGTCGGCGGCGGCGTCTCGGACGAGGGCGACCTCGTCCTCGACCCGATCCGCCGCTCCTTCCGGCGCTGGCTCATCGGCGGCGCCTGGCGCCCGCACGCCCAGGTCCTCGCCGCCCAGCTCGGCAACAAGGCAGGACTCGTCGGCGCCGCCGACCTGGCCCGCCAGGGCTGAACCCGCCCCGTACGAGAGCCTGTCGACGTGGTGCCGTCCCGCTCGCAGCGGGGCGGCACCCGGCTCCGCGCGGCACCGGTCCCGCTTCCCGGGGCCCGTGATCACGAGTGGGGGGCGAGTGGTTAGCTTGGGCGCCATGAGCACCGCCGCGCCCCAGGGCCTGCCCGCGTCCCGTACCGAGGAGGACGGCTCGGCCGTCGTACGGGTCCTCAGCTACAACATCCGCTCGATGCGCGACGACACCGCCGCGCTCGGCCGTGTCATCCGCGCCTGCGATCCCGACCTCGTCCTGATCCAGGAGGCCCCGCGCTTCTTCCGCTGGCGCAAGGCCCTCTCCCGCCTCGCCCGTTCCGCCGGGCTCGTCACCCTCGCCGGCGGCGCGACCGCCGCCGGGCCCGCGCTGCTCTGCTCGCTGCGCGCGACCGTCGAGCGCACCGAGGACGTCCTGCTGCCGCTCACCCCCGGGCTGCACCGGCGCGGGTTCTCGACGGCCGTCGTGCGGTTCGGCGCCGCGCGCCTCGGCGTCGTGAGCTGCCACCTGAGTCTGGCGAAGGACGAACGGCTCGCGCAGGCCCGGCTGTTGACGGAACGGGCGGAGCGGCTGGGAGCCCCGCACGTCCTCGTCGGGGGCGACCTCAACGAGGGGCCCGAGGGGAAAGCCTTCCGGCACGTGGCGGGGCGGCTGCGCGACGCGTGGGCGGTACGGCCCTGGGGCGGGGAGTTCACCTCCACCGCCGAGAACCCGTACCAGCGCATCGACGCGATGTTCGTGAGCGAGGGCGTCGAGGTGCTGGGGTGCGGGGTGCCGACGCTGGAGGACGCCGACGTGCGGGCCGCTTCCGACCACATGCCGGTGCTGGCCGTGCTGCGGCTGCCCGCCGAGGGGTAGTCGCCCCGTGCCGGGGCGGCGGGGCCTCACCGGCTCCGCCCCTCGCTCTCCCCCCGCCCCTCCGGGAGGTACCCCAGGAGAGGCGGGAACCGGTCACACCACCGCGCCCCTGCCCGGGTCCTCCTCGTCCTCGTCGTCGCCCGCGCCCATGCGGATGACCAGGGTCACGAAGCCGCCCACGAAGCCGCCGATGCACAGGGTCGCGAGCCACCAGGTCATGTCCCAGTCGAGGAGCACGGCCAGGAGCGTCAGGATTGGGCCGCCGATCACCGCGAGCCACGCGAACTTCGAGGTCACGTCGGACTCGGGGAGTTCGGGGTCCGGCGGGACGAAGTGGCCCTCGTCCTCCTCCGCCGGGGTGTGGTCGCGCGGGCCCGGGGGCGCCGGGGTGCCGCGCACGCCGGGCGCGAAGGCCACCGAGCCGCCGAGCACCGGCCTCTCCGGCGGCTTCTCGCCCTCGTCCTCCGGCGGAGCCGTGGTGTTCCGCGAGCGCGCCTCCAGGCCCGCGAGGTCCTCGACCGACTTGAAGGGCTTCGTGCCCGGCGGGTCGTCCGGCTCCTCGCCGTACCCCGCGACGATCGCCGCCCACGCGGCCTCCTCGTCGAGCGGGGGCACGCCGCTCTCCTCCGGTTCCCTGCTCTCCTCGCGCTCCGCGCCGTTCTCAGCCACCGCTGGCCGTCCCTTCCTGGCCGACAAGGCCGACATGGGCGTACTCGGGGGCGATCCGGGCCACGAAGGACTCGCTCTCCGCGAAGATCCGGTCCGCGTCGTGGTCCAACGTCGCGACATGGTGACTGTGTTCCAGCACCACTTCGGTGGTGTCCGCCGAGGAGACCCGCGCGAGCACGCGCGCCGAGTCGGCCGGCGGCACGACGTGGTCGGTCGCGCTGTGCAGGAGGAGCAGCGGCCGTTCCACGCGCGGCAGGTCGCGGTCCACGATCCGGAAGAAGCGCCGCAGCGAGTGCGCGGCGTGCAGCGGGACGCGTGGGTAACCGGTCTCCTCGACGCCCTCCTTCGCGATGTCGCTGACAATCCCCTTCGTCGAGGGCAGCAGGTGCCGGGCCACGGGCAGCGCGTGCGCCGCGAGACCGTGCACCTTGAGCGCCGGGTTCACCAGGACGAGGCCCGCGACCGCGTCGCCGTGCCGCTCCGCGAGCCGCAGCGCGAGCGCCCCGCCCATCGAGAGCCCCGCCACGACCACCGTCGCGCACCGCTCGTGCAACTCCGCGAAGGCCCGGTCCACCTCCGCGTACCAGTCCTCCCAGCCGGTGACCTGGAGGTCCTGCCAGCGGGTGCCGTGGCCGGGCAGCAGCGGCAGCGACACGCTCAGCCCGCGCGCCGCCAGGTACGCGGCCCACGGCCGCAGCGACTGCGGGCTCCCCGTGAAACCGTGGCACAACAGGACTCCGGTGGCACCGCCCTCGTGGCGGTAGGGCTCGGCTCCGGCGATGACCGGCACGACGGGCTCCTTCGGTGAACGATCGGGGAGGAACGGGAGGACGAACGGACGGAACGGGCGGCGCGACGGCCCGGACACGCGGGGCCGGACATGACCCTCACGCCCGGGGGAACAGGCACAGTACGGTGTCGCGGCGTATTTCACCGTACGCGACCGGACCGACACCGACCAGGGTCCCGGGCGGCCGGGAACGGCCGTGCGAGGGCACCGGCCGGTATGGTCGGCCAAGACGGAGGACGGAAGGCGGACCGGTGATCTACAACGCGATGAAGCACTCCCTGGGTGCCTCGCTCAAGGTGGCGTTCCGGCCGTGGGTCGAGGGCATGGAGAACGTCCCCGACGAAGGCCCCGCGATCCTCGCGAGCAACCACCTCTCCTTCTCCGACTCCTTCTTCCTCCCCGCCGTCCTGGAACGCCGGGTGACCTTCATCGCGAAGGCCGAGTACTTCACCACCCCCGGGGTCAAGGGCAGGCTGACGGCCGCCTTCTTCAAGGGCGTCGGGCAGCTCCCCGTGGACCGCTCGGGCGGGCGCGGCGCGGGCGAGGCCGCGATCAAGAGCGGCATCGACGTCCTCGCGCGCGGCGAACTCTTCGGGATCTACCCGGAGGGCACCCGTTCCCCCGACGGCCGCCTCTACCGGGGCAAGCCGGGCGGTCTCGCCCGCGTCGCGCTCGGCAGCGGCGCTCCCGTCATCCCCGTCGCCATGATCGACACCGAGAAGATCCAGCCCCCCGGCAAGGCCGTCCCCAAGCTCATGCGGCCCGGCATCCGCATCGGCAAGCCCCTCGACTTCAGCCGCTACGAGGGCATGGAGGGCGACCGGTTCATCCTCCGCGCCCTCACCGACGAGGTCATGTACGAGATCATGAAGCTCTCGGGCCAGGAGTACGTCGACATCTACGCCACCGCCGCCAAACGCCAACTCGCGGAGGCCGCCAAGGCGGAGGCCGCGAAGAACGGCAGGGCGAAGGCGGCCTGAGCCCGTTCCCCCGCGTGCGGTGGAACCCCGCGGCGGGCGGCACCGTCTCCGCCTCCGGGCCCCTCTCGTAGGGTGCTCCGGGGACCGGGCGCAGGCCCGGCGCGCAGAGACGGGGGACACCGCACCATGGCCACGACCGAGCCCGCGCCGCCGAAGGCGGCGAACCGCCTCGTCGAGCGGCCCCTGTGGCAGGCCCTCACCGTCTACCGCCCCCTCACCGCCTGCTACGCCCTCGCCCTCTTCCTCGCCGAGCGCGAGCACTTCGCCCGCCCCGCCGTCGCCTGGGCCTTCTACGCCGTCCTCCTGCCCTGGACGCTCCTCACCCTGCCCCGCGTCCGCGCGGAGGCCCGCTGCACGCGCCCCTTCCTCGTCGCCGACCTCCTCCTCGCCCTCACCGGCATCCTCCTCACGCCCCTCGCGGACGGCGCCGCGCGCGTCGCGAGCGGCGTGCCGACGCTGCCCTCGATATGGACGGCGGGCGCCGTCCTGGCCTGGGCGCTCAAGGGCGGCTGGCGCCCGGCCGCCGCCGCCTCCGTGCTCGTCGGCGTCGCGAACGTCGTGCAGCGCGGCACCCCGAGCCAGAGCACCCTGCACAACGTGCTCCTCGTCTGCATCGCCGCGATCGCCATCGGATACGTCGTCGAGGTCGCCCGCGCCTCCGAACGCACCCTCGCCCGCGCCCTGGAGATCGAGTCCGCGACCCGCGAGCGCGAACGCCTCGCCCGCGACATCCACGACGGCGTCCTCCAGGTCCTCGCCATGGTGCAGCGGCGCGGCACCGCGCTCGGCGGCGAGGCCGCGGAGCTGGGCAGGCTCGCGGGCGAGCAGGAGACCGCCCTGCGCGCGCTCGTCCGGGGCGGACCGCCGCCCGCCGCGCCGCGCCCCGGCGACCCGGGCGCCCCGCTCGACCTCATGACGCTCCTCGCCCCGCTCGCGGACGCCCGGACGAGCCTCGCCGGCCCCGGCACCCCCGTACCGCTCGCCGCGCACGCCGCCCGCGAGCTGACCGCGGCGGTCGCGGCGGCGCTCGACAACGTCGCGCGGCACGCGGGCGAGGACGCGCGGGCCTGGCTGCTCGTCGAGGACGAGACGGACGCGGTGCTCGTGACCGTGCGGGACGACGGCCCCGGCATCCCCGAGGGCCGCCTCGCCGAAGCCGCCGAGCAGGGCCGCCTCGGCGTCGCGCAGTCGATCAGGGGCCGCCTCGCCGACCTCGGCGGCACCGCCGCGCTCCTCTCGGTCCCCGGCCAGGGCACCGAGGTCGAACTCCGCCTGCCGCGCCCGCCCGAGAGCACCAACGACCGGAAGGACAGCGCCCGATGAACGCGCCCGCCCAGCCCGCCCGCGTCATGGTCGTCGACGACCACCCGATGTGGCGGGACGCCGTCGCCCGCGACCTGGAGGCGGCCGGTTTCGAACTCGTCGCGACCGCCGGGGACGGACCGCAGGCCGTCCGCCGCGCGACCGCCACGCGCCCCGACGTCCTCGTCCTGGACCTCAACCTGCCGGGCCTGCCCGGCGTCGAGGTCTGCAAGCGGCTCGTGGGCGAACGGCCCGAGCTGCACGTCCTGGTGCTCTCGGCCTCCGGCGAGCACGCGGACGTCCTGGAGGCCGTGAAGTCCGGGGCCACCGGCTACCTCGTGAAGTCGGCGAGCACGGAGGAACTGATCGAGGCGGTGCGCCGCACGGCCGTCGGCGACGCGGTCTTCACCCCCGGACTCGCCGGGCTCGTCCTCGGCGAGTACCGCAGGCTCGCCGCCGAGCCCGAGCCGAAGACCTCCGGCGGCGGGCCGGAGACCCCGCGTCTCACCGAGCGCGAGACCGAGGTCCTGCGGCTCGTGGCGAAGGGGTTGAGCTACAAGCAGATCGCGGAGCGGCTCGTCATCTCGCACCGGACCGTGCAGAACCATGTACAGAACACCTTGGGCAAGTTGCAGCTGCACAACCGTGTGGAACTGGTCCGTTACGCGATCGAGCAGGGCCTCGACGACCCGCGGTGATACGGGAACCGGTCGCGAATCCAGGGAGTCGACGTGGAAATTCTCGCCTTCGGGGTGCAGGCCGACGAACGGCCGCTGCTTGAGGCCGCCTTCGCCGGGCACTTCGGCCTGCGGTGCGTCGACGTGTTCCTCACGCCCGACACCGCCGCCATCGCCCACGGGCACGAGGTCGTCTCGACGAGCGTCAACGCCGACCTCGGTCCCGCCACGCTGCGGGCCCTCGCCGCCGGTGGCACGCGGATGATCGCCCAGCGCTCCACCGGCTTCAACAACATCGACCTCGACGTCGCCGAACAGCTCGGCCTCACCGTCTTCCGCGTCTCCTCCTACTCCCCGTACTCCGTCGCCGAGTTCGCCTGGTCCCTCGCCATGGCCGTCAACCGCAACCTCGTGCGCGCCGCGACCCGCACCCGCGACTTCGACTTCCGCCTCCAGGGCCTCATGGGCCGCGACCTCCACGGCCGCACCGCCGGTGTCATCGGCACCGGGAGGATCGGCGCCGCCTTCGCCGCCATCGCGCGCGGTTTCGGGATGCGGCTGCTCGGCTGGGACGTCCACGAGAACCCGGACTGCCTCGCCCTCGGCATGGAGTACGTGGACCGCGAACACCTCCTGCGCGAGTCCGACCTCGTCAGCCTCCACGTGCCGCTCCTGCCCACCACCGCGCACCTCCTCGACGCGGCGGCGCTGCGCCTCATGAAGGACGACGCGCTCCTCGTCAACTCCAGCAGGGGCGGCCTCATCGACACGGAGGCGCTGGTGGGGGAGTTGCGCAAGGGCCGGTTCTCGGGGGTGGGGCTCGACGTGTACGAGGCGGAGAGCGGACTCTTCTTCCTCGACAAGTCCCTGGAGGGCGTGGACGACGACGTGCTGGCCCGCCTCATGACGTTCCCGCACGTCATCGTCACCTCGCACCAGGCGTACTACACGCAGGACGCGGTGGGGCAGATCATCGCGACGACCCTCCAGAACGTGCGGGACTGGGAGGCGGGGCGGCGCACCCCGAACGTCATCGTGCCCCGAGCCGGGGAGGCGTGAGCCGGGGACGCCACCCCCGGCCCCCGGCTCCTCAGTCCCCGGAGAGGCTGAACCGGTGCCCGGCCCGCGGGGCGAGGACCCGCTCCACCAGCTCCCGCACCACCTCCACCCCGCCCAGGCTCAGGACCGACTCCGGGTGGAACTGGACCGACGCGAAGCCGGGGCCGCGCAGGGCGTGCACCTCACCGTTCGCGGGGTCGCGGCTCACCTCGATGCCGTGGGCCGCGAGTTCCCCGGCCGCCTCCTCGTCGCAGCGGGCGACGAAGCTGTTGTAGAAGCCGACCGTCTCGCTGCGGCCGAAGAAGCCGATCTCGCTCTGCGCGCCCTGGTACGGGACCTCCTTGCGGACGAGGGGGAGGCCGAGGCGCTCCGCGATCAGCTCGTGGCCCAGGCACACGCCGAGCACGCCGTGCCGGTGCCCGGCGAGCAGGGCGTCCGCGAGCGCGCCGAGGCGCCGCATCCGGGGGTCCGCGCGGTCGGCGGGGTCGCCGGGCCCGGGGCCCAGCACGACCGGCCCCTCGTGGGCGAGCGCCGCCTCGCGCAGGCCCGGCTCGTCGTGCCGCCGCACGCTCACCTCGCAGCCCGTCGCGCGCAGCACGTGCGCGAGCATCGCCGTGAACGTGTCCTCCGCGTCCACGACGAGCACCCGCGCCCCCGGCGCCCCGCCCCGCGCCTCGCGCAGCCGCAGCCAGAACGGCGCGAGCCCCGCGCGCCGCCCGTCGAGCGCGGCCCGCACCCGCGGATCGTCCGCGAGCCGCGCGGGCGCCGCCGCCGTCCGCGCCGCCCCCTCCCGTACCCCCAGCGCCGTCAGCACCCCCGCCGCCTTCGCGTGCGTCTCGGCGACCTCGCCGTGCGGGTCCGAGCCGCGCACGACCGTCGCGCCGACGCCGACGCGCAGCCGGCCCGCCGGGTCGATGTCGGCGGTGCGGATGAGGATCGGCGAGTCGAGCGTCTGCGCGCCCGAGGCGTCGCGGCCGATGAGCGCGAGCGCGCCCGCGTAGTAGCCGCGGCCGTCCGGCTCGTGGCGCGCGATGACCCGGCAGGCGTTCTGCACCGGGGAACCCGTCACCGTCGCGGCGAACATCGTCTCGCGCAGCACCTCGCGCGCGTCCAGCGTCGAGCGCCCGCGCAACTCGTACTCGGTGTGCGCGAGGTGCGCCATCTCCTTCAGGCGCGGCCCGACGACGACCCCGCCGAGGTCGCCGACGGTCGCCATCATCTTCAGCTCCTCGTCCACCACCATCGACAGCTCCTCGCGCTCCTTCGCGTCCGCGAGGAAACGCAGCAGGTCCTCGGTGTCCGGGCCGCCCGCCGGATAGCGGTACGTGCCGCTGATGGGGTTCATGACGACGGTCCCGCCCGTCATCCGTACGTGCGCCTCGGGGCTCGCGCCCACGAGCGTGCGCTCCCCTGTGTGCACGACGAAGGTCCAGTACGCACCCCGCTCGCCCACGAGCAGCCGCCGGAACAGCGCGAGCGCGTCCCGCCGCCCGAAGCCGGGAATCCGCGCCCGGTACGTGCGGCGCACGACGAAGTTCGCGCCCTCGCCCGAGCCGATCTCGTCCCGCAGCACCCGCCCCACCGACGCGGCGTACGCCTCGTCGTCCTGGTCGAAGCCGTGGTCGACGACATCCGGGCGGTGCGCGGGCAGCAGCGCCGTCACCTCGTCGAGCGGCAGCCGGTACGTCTCCTCGGCGACGAGCACCGCGAGCGGCGTCCCGTCCTCGCGCACCGCGAAGCCGCGCTCCCTGATCTGCCCGAACGGCACGAGGGCGAGGACCGGGTGGGCGGCGTCCTCGTCAGGAATGTCCGCGAGCCGTTCCACCTCGCGCACCTGTCCGAGCAGTACCTCGACGGTGTCGGGCTCCAGCCCGGGGGTACGGCGCCGCAGCAGCGCGAAGGGCGGGGCGCCGGGGGCGGTGAGACGGGCGAGGACCCGCGCGGTGGTGGTCATCGGATTCCTTCCGGGGGAGAACGGGAGCCGCTGAGGGCCCGACCCCGGAAACACCGAAGGCCGCCCTCGGGCGGCCTTCTCGCGACGTACGCGACAGAGGTGGACCGCTAGGGAGCGGACCACCACCACGTGGAAAGAGTCGCGAACATGAGGGGGAGAGTACCGGATTCCCGGCGCGCGTCCAGACGACGGAACCGTTGTCTCACACCTCGGCCGCCCCGTCGGCCGGGCATAAGGACCCCGTATGGTGGCCGTGTGACCGTGAACGCTGATATTGACGCCCTCGCCACCAAGGCGAGCTGGCGAGACCTGCCCGCGGCGCAGCAGCCTACGTACCCCGATGCCGAGGCCCTGCGCGAAGTCGTCGCGGACCTTGAGTCGTATCCCCCGCTCGTCTTCGCCGGCGAGTGCGACGAGCTGCGCACCCGGATGGGAGCCGTCGCCCGCGGCGAGGCGTTCCTCCTCCAGGGCGGCGACTGCGCCGAGTCCTTCGACGCCGTGACCGCCGAGCACATCCGCGCCAAGCTCAAGACGATCCTCCAGATGGGCGCCGTGCTCACGTACGCGGCCTCCGTGCCCGTCGTGAAGGTCGGCCGGATCGCGGGGCAGTACTCCAAGCCGCGCTCGAAGGACACCGAGACCCGCGACGGCGTGACGCTCCCGACCTACCGGGGCGACTCCGTCAACGGCTTCGACTTCACCGAGGCCGCGCGCGTCCCCGACCCGGACCGCCTGCGCCGCATGTACCACCACTCGGCCTCCACGCTGAACCTCGTGCGCGCCTTCACCACCGGCGGCTACGCGGACCTGCGCCAGGTGCACGCCTGGAACCAGGACTTCGTCCGCACCTCGGCCTCGGGCCAGCGCTACGAGCAGCTCGCCCGCGAGATCGACAACGCGCTGAACTTCATGCGGGCCTGCGGGACCGACCCCGAGGAGTTCCGCACCGTCGAGTTCTACTCCTCGCACGAGGCGCTGCTCATGGACTACGAGTCGGCGCTCACCCGCGTCGACTCGCGCACCGGGCGGCTCTACGACGTCTCGGCGCACATGGTGTGGATCGGTGAGCGCACCCGCCAGCTCGACGGCGCCCACATCGAGTTCGCCTCGAAGATCCGCAACCCCATCGGCGTCAAGCTCGGCCCCTCCACGACCCCGGAGGAGGCGCTCCAGTACATCGAGCGTCTGGACCCCGAGCGCGAGCCGGGCCGGCTCACCTTCGTCGTGCGCATGGGCGCGGACAAGATCCGCGACAAGCTCCCGACGCTCGTCGAGAAGGTCACCGCCTCGGGCGCCACCGTCGCCTGGGTCACCGACCCCATGCACGGCAACACCTTCGAGGCGGCCTCGGGCCACAAGACCCGCCGCTTCGACGACGTGCTCGACGAGGTCAAGGGCTTCTTCGAGGTCCACAAGGAGCTGGGCACCCACCCGGGCGGCATCCACGTGGAGCTGACCGGCGACGACGTCACGGAGTGCGTGGGCGGCGGCGACGAGATCTTCGTCGACGACCTCCACCAGCGCTACGAGACCGCCTGCGACCCGCGTCTGAACCGCAGCCAGTCGCTCGACCTCGCCTTCCTCGTCGCGGAGATGTACCGCTCGCAGTGAGGTGAGCCGGACCGTACGGCCGAGGGGCACGGATCGCTGTGATCCGTGCCCCATCGGCGTATCCGGGGTTCCTCGCCGCGCTCCGGGAGGGTTAGGTTAGGTTTGCCTCAGCAAGGCGGGTGGGTACTTCTCCCGCACGAGGGGGCAGCCGGCCCGAACGGACCGGACGACCGGCGGTTCCGGCAGGAGGTGACCCGCGTGTACGTGTGCTCGTGCTTCGGCATCACGGAGGCGGACGTGCGCGCGCACGTGGAGAACGGGGCCGTCACGCCCCGCAAGATCGCCTCCGCCTGCAAGGCCGGGACCGACTGCGGCGGTTGCGTCCGCCGCATCCAGGCCCTCCTCGGCCGGGGCGCGTGCCCCCGCAGGGAGGCCGCGGACCGCGACGAGCCGGTGTTCCTGCCCGTCCCGGTACCGGCCGCGCAGGTGCCCGTACCGCTGCCCTCGCCCGTCCCCGTACCGGCCGCACAGGCACCCGTGCCGCTGCCGCCGCACCTCCCCGCACCGGCCGCGCGTCTCGACGACGCCGCCTGAGCCCGAGCCGTACGACGCCGTCCCAGCCCGACCGCGTCCCGCCTCAGTCCGTCTTGAAGCCGCTCGTGCCCGGACCCGAGGGGTCCGGCTGCTCCTGCGAGATCACCGTCGACAGGTACAGCGCCTCGCCCAGCTTCTCGATCAGGTCGAGCTGCGTGTCCAGGTAGTCGATGTGGTGCTCCTCGTCCGCGAGGATCGCCTCGAAGACGTTCGCCGAGGTGATGTCCCCCTTGGAGCGCATCAGCTCGATCCCGCGCCGCAGCCGGTCGATCGCCTCCACCTCGATCTCCCGGTCGGCGCGGAACATCTCCGTCACCGTCTGCCCCACCGAGACGTGGAAGAGCCGCTGGTAGTTCGGCAGGCCGTCGAGGAGCAGGATGCGGTCCGTGAGGATCTCCGCGTGCCGCATCTCGTCGAAGGACTCGGCGCGCGTGTACTTCGCGAGCTTCGTCCACCCCTTGTGGTCCTGCAGCTTCGCGTGCAGGAAGTACTGGTTGATCGCCGTCAGCTCGGCCGTGAGCTGCTCGTTCAGGAATTCGATGACCTCGGGGTCGCCCTGCATCGTCCGGGCTCCTTCCAGGAGTACGACTAGGCGGCGGGTACGTCTGGTGTCCGGCCTGCTACGGAACGCGCGCATCGTCGCATCACCGCTTCCGCGGAGTCCAGTAAGTGCACGCTTAGTCACGTCTGCCCCCGAAGCCACTCGGGTAACGGCTGCCCGGTCGGCGGCACCGCGCCCGGTCTGTCAGGATGGATGCATGGGCCAGGCGGAGAGCGAGAGAGACGGCCTGCCTTCCCCGGGCGGGCCTTCCCCGGACCGTCCCGCGGAGACGGACCGGCTGCCCCCCGGCCAGCGCCTCCAGCGCGGCTGGCCGGTGACCCACTACGGCCCGGTGCCGAAGTTCCGGCCCGAGCGCTGGGAGTTCCGCGTCTTCGGCGCGACGGCGGACGGCGACAAGCGCGGCTGGAGCCACGAGGAGTTCACCGCGCTCGGCTGGGCCACCGTCGAGGCCGACCTGCACTGCGTGACGCGGTTCAGCGTCATCGGCGCCGAGTGGGGCGGCGTCCCCGCCCGCACGCTGCTCGGCCTCGTACCGCCCGCGCCGTCGGTCACGCACGTCATGGTGTGGGCCGAGTACGGCTACAGCGCCAATCTGCGGCTCGCCGACTTCACCGCGCCCCACACCGTCTTCGCGACCCACAAGGACGGCGAGCCCCTCACGGCCGAGCACGGCTACCCGGTGCGTCTCGTCGTGCCGCACCTCTACGCCTGGAAGGGCCCGAAGTGGGTGCGCGGCATCGAGTACATGACCGCCGACCGGCGCGGCTTCTGGGAGGAGCGGGGCTACCACAACATCGGCGACCCCTGGCGCGAGCAGCGGTACTCCTACCAGGAGGAGGCGGGGGACGGGCCGGGGCTGTGAGCGCCGCTCAGCCGCGCAGCTCCTTGAGGCGTGCCACGTCGGCCGCGTGCCCCTCGGGGCCGCCGGGGGTCTCGATGACGAGCGGGACGCCCGCCATGGCCGGGTGGGCGCACAGCTCCGCGAACGCCTCCGCGCCGATAGTGCCCGCGCCGATGTTCTCGTGCCGGTCCAGGTGCGAGCCGCACCCCGCCTTCGAGTCGTTGGCGTGGACGAGCTTGAGCCTGCCCTCGCCGACCTCTCCCACGAGCAGGTCGAGCGTCTGCTTCGCGCCGCCCGGGGCGCCGAGGTCGTGCCCCGCCGCGTGCACGTGACACGTGTCGAGGCACACGCCGAGCTTCGGGTGCGCGTCGAGGGCGGCCACGTACGGGCCCAGGTCCCACGTCCGCGCGCACAGCGAGGCACCCTGCCCGGCGGTCGGCTCCAGGAGCAGGTCAGGGTCGTCGGGGTGGTCCAGCTCGTCGAGCAGCGGCAGCATCCGCTCCCGCACCTGCGCGAGCGCCACCTCGCGCGTGCGGCCCCCGGTCGCCGAGCCGGTGTGCACGACGACACCGCGCGCGCCGATCTCGCGCGCCCTGCGCAGCGAGTGCCGCAGCGAGACCACCGACTTCTCGACGGTGGCCCCGGTGTGCGAGCCGAAGTTGATGAGGTACGGGGCGTGCACGTACGCGCGCAGGCCCTCGGCGGCGCAGCGCGTACGGAACTCCTCGTCCTGCGCCGGGTCCCCGGGCCCGGTCGCCCAGCCGCGCGGATTGGCGACGAAGACCTGCACGACCTCGGCGCCGAGCTCGCGCGCGTAGGAGAGACCGGTCTTCGCAAGGCCCCCGGCGACGGGGATGTGCGCGCCGACCGGGTTGCGGGGGGTGGTGTTCACCCGTCCAGGGTGACACGGACCGGGGGCGCGGCCCGCCCGCGGGGGTTACGGGAGGGACGGGCCCTCGGAGCCGGCGGGCTTGCCGATCTCGACCTCCGCGAAGCCGGGGTCGGGTGCGGGCGTCGGCGAGCCCTCGGAGGCATCGGCCCGCGAATCCAGGGGCGGCGGCCCGCTCGCCAACCGCGCCTCTCCCATCTCCAGGTCGGCCGGCATCTCGACCAGACAGTCCTTCTCGTCGGGGTACCGCTCGGCGCAAGGATCGGCGGCGGCGGGCTGTACGGCGGTGCGCGCCGGCTTCCCCTCGCTCGCCGGGCCGCTGTCCGAGGACGAGCAGGCGGTCGCGGTGACACCCGCGCTCAGGACGAGTACGGCACTGACGGCGACGGTGCGCAGACGCATGGTTCCCCCCACACGAAACGGCCTCTCCGGTGGAGGCCGGGAGAAGAAGTCTGCCCTGTGAAATACGGGCACGGAGGACTTTTTTGGTGAAGGAGTCGTTCAGGTGTGCGGATGCGATTCCGGACGGTGACGGCCGCCGGACCGGCGCCCGCCCGGCCCGTCACCGCACCCGGATCGTCACCGTGCTCCCGCGCGGTGCCGTGTCCCCGCCGCTCACCGACTGGTCCCACACGGTGTGCCCGAGGAACCAGCGGGAGACCTTCACCTCGAACCCGGCGTCCTCCAGGAGCCCCTTCGCCTCGTCCTCCTGCTTGCCCTCCACGTCCGGGACCTCCACGAGGTCCGGGCCCTTGGAGAGCGTCAGCGTCACCGTGTCGCCCGCCGCGAGCCGCTTGCCCGCTCCGGGGGACTGCTTCGCGACGGCGCCCTCGTCGGCGTCCTGGGAGAAGACCCGCTCGGCGGCCACCTTCACGTCGAGTCCCGCGTCGGACAGCTCCTCGCGCGCCTCCGCCTCGTCCTTGCCGCTCACGTCCGGTACGTCCACGGGCGCGCCCCTGCTCACGGTGATCCGCACCGTCGAGCCGGCCTTCACGTTCTCGCCCGCCTGCGGCTCCGTGCCGATCACGGCGCCCTGGCTGACGTCCTGGTCGAAGCGCTCGGTGACCAGGCCCGGGTCGAGCCCGCGCCCGCGCAGCGCCGTACGTGCCTCGGCGAGGGTCTTGCCGGTGAGCCGGGGCACGTCGACCGTGCGCGGGCCGAGCGAGACGGTGAGGGTGACCTCGCCGTGGTCGCGGATGCGGGCGCCCGGGGACGGGTCCGTGCCCAGCACGGTGCCGCGCGGCTCGGTGGCGCTGTAGCGGCCCTTGACGTCCTTGACCCGCAGCCCCGCCTCGTCGAGGCGCCCCTTCGCCTCCTTCTCGCTCTTCGCGAGCACGCGCGGGACCTCGGTGAACTGCCCCGCGTTGACGTACCAGACGCCCGCGCCGCCGCACAGCACGACGACGGCGACGACGAGCGCGGACCACAGCCTGCGCCGGGGCCGCCCGGTGCGGGCGGGCGCGGGCGTGGGCAGGACGCTCGTGTGCCCCACGTCCTCGGCCGCGGCCCCCGGGCGCGGCAGGGTCAGCGCGCGCGGCAGCACGCTCGTACGGTCCTCGGCGTTGTCGTGCCCGCCCGCGCGCGCCGCCGGGGGCTCCGCGTCGAGCGCCGCCCCGTCGAGGTGCGCCGTCGTGTCGCGTACCGCCGCGAGGAGGGCCACCGCGTCGCGCGGACGCGCGGCCGGCTCGCGCGCGGCGGCGGCGGCCACGAGCGCGTCGAAGGCCGGGTCGAGGCCGGGAAAGAAGTGGGAGGGGGCGGGGACGTCGGTGTTCAGGTGCTGGTAGAGGACCTGCGCGGGCGAGTCCCCGTGGTACGGCTTGCCGCCGGTCAGCATCTCGAAGAGCACGATGCCGCACGCGTACACGTCGGCGCGCTCGTCGACCGCCTCGTCGCTGATCTGCTCGGGGGCGAGGTACGAGACGGTGCCGAGGACGGCGCCCGTCGACCGCGAGGTGGTGCCCACGCCCCGTACGAGACCGAAGTCCGCGACCTTGACCCGGCCGTCGTCCCCTATCAGGACGTTCTCCGGCTTCATGTCGCGGTGCACGAGGCCCGCGCGGTGCGCGGCGCCGAGGCCCGCGAGGACCGGCTCCAGGATGTCGAGCGCGGCGCGCGGGCTCAGCGCCCCGCGCTCGCGCAGCACGTCGCGGAGCGTGCAGCCGGGCACGTACTCCATGACCAGGTAGACCGAGGCGCCGTCCGCGTTCTGGTCGAAGACGCCCACCACGTTCGGGTGGTCGAGCCGCGCGACCGACTTCGCCTCGTGGATGAACCGCTCGACGAACAGCGCGTCCGTCGCGAGTTCGGGGTGCATGACCTTGAGCGCGACCACCCGGTCCAGGCGCAGGTCGACCGCGCGATGCACGGTCGACATGCCCCCGGCCGCGATGAGCGCGTCCACCCGGTACCGCCCGTCGAGGACCTTCCCGACGAGCGGGGCGTTGTGATCGGCCGGCCTTGTGTCCACCCGGCGAGTCTACGGGGCCGACCGGAGCCGTCCGGGGCGGCCGTGTCACGCGGTGTCAGTGGCGGGTGGCACGGTGGAGGCGGTCACCGGGCGCGCTCGCCCGCCCCCCCACGTGGCCGGACGGAAGGAACTGGACATGAGCTGGGACGTGCTGGTGCTGCGGCTGCCCGAGGGCTGCGCCTCGGTGGAGGACCTGCCCGAGGGCTCCCCCGGGCTTCCCCTCGGCCCGCGCGCCGACGTGCTCGCCGCGCTCGCGGGGGCCGTGCCCGAGGCCGACCTCTCCGACCCGGCCTGGGGGGAACTGGAGGGGCCCGGCTGGTCCATGGAGCTGAACATCGGGGACGCGGAGCCGGTCGACGCGGTCATGCTCCACGTGCGCGGCGGCGGGGACGACGTCCTCCCCGTCGTCCTGCGCATCGCGGAGGCGCTGGGCGCGCGCGCCTGCGACCCGGCGGGCTGGGTGCTCACCGAGGCGGGCGACACGTCGGGGTGGCACGCCTTCCAGGAGTTCCGGGACCACCTGACGGGGGTGCGGAGCGGGGGGTGAGGCGGGACGGGGCGGGGCCGACGCGTCCGCGGATCGCAGCCCCGCCCGCGCGCCGCAGCCCCGTCCGTGGACCGCAGCCCCGTCCCCGTACCTCAGAACGCCGGACGCTCCGGGTCCAGCTCGGCGCGGCCCTCCAGCGGGGAGGACGCCTCGGCGAAGTGGCGGCGCGGGATGCGGCCCGCGCGGCGGGCCAGGCGCCCCGCCTCCGTCGCGTGCCGCATCGCGCGCGCCATCAGCTCCGGCTCGCGCGCCCGCGTCACGGCCGAGGCGAGCATCACCGCGTCGCAGCCCAGCTCCATCGCGAGCGCCACGTCCGAGGCCGTTCCGGCGCCCGCGTCGAGGATCACCGGGACCCGCGCCCGCTCCGTGATGAGCTGGAAGTTGTGCGGATTGCGGATGCCGAGCCCGGAGCCGATCGGCGAGCCGAGCGGCATGACGGCCGCGCAGCCCACGTCCTCCAGCTTCCGCGCGAGCACCGGGTCGTCGTTCGTGTACGGGAGCACGGTGAACCCGTCGTCGACGAGGACCTCGGCCGCGTCGAGCAGCTCCACCGGGTCGGGAAGCAGCGTGCGCTCGTCCGCGACGACCTCCAGCTTCACGAGGTCCGTGCCGAGCGCCTCCCGCGCGAGACGCGCCGTGAGCACCGCCTCGCCCGCCGTGTGGCAGCCCGCCGTGTTCGGCAGCACGCGGATGCCGAGCCGGTCGAGCACCGAGAGCACCGAACCCTGCGTGCCCGGGTCCAGGCGGCGCATCGCGACCGTCGTCAGCTCCGTGCCCGAGGCGGTCAGCGCGCGCTCCAGGACGTCGAGACTGGGCGCCCCGCCCGTCCCCATGATCAGGCGCGAGGCGTACGTGGTGCCGCCGAGGACGAAAGGATCGTCGGCCATGGTGCTCAGCCTCCCTGTACAGCGGTCAGGATCTCGACGCGGTCCCCCGCGGCGAGCACGGTCGCGGGCCAGTCGCCGCGCGGGACGACCGTCTCGTTGACGGCGGCGGCGACGCCCGTACGGGCCCGGCTCAGCCCGGCGACGAGCGCGTCGAGCGTCGTTCCCGGCGGAACGGCACGCTCGGCGCCATTGACTCTCACGGTCAGGTCGAGGTTCACAGCACGGGCTCCGGGGTGTGGGTACGCGTGAATCGCCGGGGACTGAAGGGGAGCGCCGCCTCGGGCAGCGCGTCGTGCGCCAGCGCGTGCGCCATGACGGCGCCCGTCTCCGGGGCGAGCAGGACACCGTTGCGGCCGTGGCCCGTCGCGAGGTGCAGCCCGGGGAGCGCCGTGGGGCCGAGGAGGGGCGCGTTGTCGGGCGAGGCGGGGCGCAGCCCGGCACGGGTCTCGGTGAGGGCGAGTTCCGTGATGCCGGGGAGCAGTTCGTGCGCGTCGCGCAGCAGGGCGTACACGCCGCCCGCCGTGACCGTCGTGTCCCTGCCCCGCTCCTCGCTCGTCGCGCCGACCACGAGTTCGCCGTTCTCGCGCGGCACGAGGTAGAGGCTCCCGCCCCGCACGACCGCGCGCACCGTGCGCCGCAGGAAGTCCGCGTACGCGCCGTCCATCCGCAGCCGCAGGACCTGCCCCTTCACGGGCCGTACGGGCACGGCGACCTCGGGCGGCAGCCCCTCCAGGTCCGTGCTGAAGCACCCGGCCGCGAGCACCGTGCGCGCCGCGTCGAGGCGCGCGCCGTCCGCGAGGACGACCCCGCGCGCCCGCTCCGCCTCCACCACGAGCCGCGCCGCCCTCGCCCGCCGGAACTCCACCCCGGCCCGCGCGCAGGCGACGAGCAGCGCCCCCACGACCCGGCGCGGATCGACCTGGTGGTCGCCCTCGACACGCAGCCCGCCCCGTATCCCCGGCGCGAGCATCGGCTCCAGACGACGGCACTCACGCCCCGTCAGCCACTGCGCGTCGAGCCCGCGACGCGTGTGCAGGGCGTGGAGTTCGCGCAGTTCGGCGCGGTCGTCGGCGTCCAGCGCGACGGCGAGCGTCCCGCAGGTCCGGTACCCGAGGTCCCGCCCGCTCGCCTCGCCCAGTTCGGCGGCGAACTCCGGCCACCGCCGCGCCGAGGCGAGCCCGAGCGCGAGCAACGCCTCCTCGCCGTGGTGCGGTTCGGTGACGGCGGCGAGCATCCCGGCGGCGACCTGCGCCGCCCCGCCCCCCGGCTCCGGATCGACCACGGTCACCCGCGCCCCGCCGAGCGCGGCCCGCCACGCCGTCACGAGCCCGACGATCCCGCCCCCGACCACGAGGACATCCCCACCACTGGCCACCAAGCCCCCTCCCTTCGCCGGAATGACCCGGATCAGGTTCATACGGTCGGAGGCCGCAGCCCCCCTCTCAGCCCGGTCCGCCCGGACTCCCGCGGTGTGCGCGGCACAGCTTAGGCGGTGCGGGCGCGGCCCCCGGCGGCGGTCCCCGCTCCACCCGGGCCACGGGCCGTCCCGTCCCGGCCCCTCGGCCCCGGTCGTACGGCCTCCGCCGGGAGGCCCCGGCCCCGGTCCCGATGGCCCCCGGTCCCCGGTCCCGGATCGTGGGCGGAGGGTCGGTGTGGGCGGGATCTCTTGCGGGCTCGGGCCCGGGGGGTGGGGTGGGCGGCCTAGAGTTGCGGGCGTGAGCGGAGACCGGGAGCAGCAGGGGCGGGTCGTTGTCGTCGGCGCCGGGATGGCGGGCGTGCGGACCGTCGTGGCGCTGCGCGAGGAGGGGTACGGCGGGGACGTCGTACTGCTCGGTGAGGAGCCGCACGCCCCGTACGACCGCCCGCCGCTCTCCAAGTCCGTGCTCCTCGGCAGCGCCGAGACCTCCGCCTTCGACGTCGACTTCGCCGCGCTCGGCACCGAACTGCGCCTCGGGGTCCGCGCGAGCGGACTGCGCGCCGCCGCGCACGAGATCGACACGAGCGAGGGCCCGCTCGGCTACGACCACCTCGTGCTCGCGACCGGCGCCGCGCCCGTACGGCTCCCCGGCACGGCCCAGCACCCCCACGTCCACCTCCTGCACACCCTCGACGACGTGCGGGCCCTGCGCGAGGTGCTCGCGCGCCGCGCCGAGGTGGCCGTCGTCGGCGCCGGCTGGATCGGCGCCGAATTCACGACCGCCGCGCGCGAGGCGGGCTGCGCCGTCACCGTCCTGGAGGCCACCGGGCACCCGCTCAGCGGCGCGCTGCCCGCCGAGGTCGCCGCGCCGATGGCGAAGTGGTACGCCGAGGCGGGCGCCCGGCTGCGGACCGGCTCCCGCGTCGCCGCCGTCGAGGACACGGCCGTCGTGCTGGAGGGCGGCGAGCGCGTACCCGCCGACGCCGTCCTCGTCGGCATCGGCGCCCGCCCCGTCACCGGCTGGCTCGAAGGCTCCGGCATCGACCTCGCCCCGGACGGCTCCGTCCGCACCGACGCCTGGCTGCGCACCTCGCTGCCCGACGTCCACGCCGTCGGCGACTGCGCCTCCTTCCCGTCGCGGCGGTACGGGCGGCGCCTCCTCGTCCACCACTGGGACAACGCCCTCCAGGGCCCGCACACCCTGGCCGGCGTCCTCACCGGCGAGCGCGCCGAGCCCTACGACCCGGTGCCCTACTTCTGGTCCGAGCAGTTCGGCCGCTTCGTGCAGTACGCGGGCGACCACGCGGGCGCGAGCCGCCTCGTGTGGCGCGGCGCCCCGGACGGGCCCGCCTGGTCCGTGTGCTGGCTGGAGGAGGACGGGCGGCTCGCCGCCGTGCTCGCCGTCGGCCGCCCCCGCGACCTCGCCCAGGGCCGCAAGCTCATCGCCTCGGGCGCGACGCTCGACCCCGCGCTCCTCGCGGACCCGGCGCGACCCCTGAAGACGGCCGTGCGCTGAGCCGCTCACCGGGCCCCGTTCCCCGGGCCCGTCGCCCGCGGGGACCCTCCCGCTACCGCCCGGCCGCCCGGGATGGCACGCTTGTCCCGTGACCCAGATTGATGCCAAGACCGAAGCGCTCGTCCCCGAGTGGCTCAGCCTCCCCGACATCGCCGAACGGTTCGACGTCGAGGTGACCCGGGTGCGCCAGCTGGTGAAGGAGGGCCAGCTCGTCGCCGTCCGCCGGGGCGAGAACAACGCGCTCTACGTGCCCGCCGCCTTCCTCGACGGCAACCGCACCGTGCGGGGACTCGCCGGGCTGCTGACCCTGCTGCGCGACGACGGCTTCGACGACGTGGAGATCATCCAGTGGATGTTCACCCCCGACCCGACGCTTCCCGGCACCCCCGCCCAGGCCATGAGCGAGAACCGTGGCACGGAGGTGAAGCGCCGCGCCCAGGCCCTGGCCGTCTGAGCCGGGCCGCGGGACCACGGTGACGCCCACCCCTGGGCGAGTGGCATGATCGTCAGGTCATACGAACAGGGGTGGGACATGCCGGACCGGACACCGCACGCGGCGGCGCGCACCGTACTCGCGGACGCCCGTCTCTACCTCTGCACGGACGCCCGCAAGCACCGGAACGACCTCCCCGCCTTCCTCGACGCCGTCCTCTCCGGCGGCGTCGACATCGTCCAGCTGCGGGACAAGAGCCTGGAAGCCGCCGAGGAACTGGAACTGCTCCAGGTCTTCGCCGACGCCTGCCGCCGCCACGGCAAACTCCTCGCCGTGAACGACCGCGCCGACGTCGCCCACGCCGCCCGCGCCGACGTGCTCCACCTCGGCCAGGGCGACCTCCCCGTCCCCGCCGCGCGCGCCCTGATCGGCCCCGACGCGCTCATCGGCCGCTCGACCCACAGCGAGGCGGAGGCCGCGGCGGCGGCCGTGCAGGACGGCGTCGACTACTTCTGCACCGGCCCCTGCTGGCCGACCCCCACCAAGCCGGGCCGCCCGGCGCCCGGCCTTCCCCTCGTGCGGTACGCCGCCGCCCTCGGCACCACGCGCCCCTGGTTCGCGATCGGCGGCATCGACGCGGCCCGCCTCGACGAGGTCCTCGACGCGGGCGCGCGCCGCGTCGTCGTCGTACGCGCGCTGACCGAGGCCGAGGACCCGGAGCACGCGGCCCGCGAGCTCGCCCGCCGGTTGCGCGCGCTGCCCCTGGGGACGCCCTCCGTCCAAAGCGTGGACAAGAAGTCCGCGTAACGGGCATAACGCCCTTCCGTAGCGCCCTGACCGGCGGCTACTGGCTACCCTGCCCGTATGGCCTCCGGCACCGCATCCACCTGGACCTCCGAGCACCCGACCGTGGCGGAGGTGCTCGCGAGCGGCAAACGCTCCTACTCCTTCGAGTTCTGGGCGCCGAAGACCCCGAAGGGCGAGCGCAACCTGTGGAACGCGCTGCGCCGCGTCGAGGCCGTCGCGCCGAGCTTCGTCTCGGTGACGTACGGCGCGGGCGGCAGCACCCGTACCGGCACCGTGCGCGCCACGCAGGCGATCGCCGAGAACACCACCCTCGTCCCGGTCGCCCACCTCACCGCCGTCGAGCACTCGGTCGCCGAACTGCGCCACATGATCGGGCAGTACGCGGACGGCGGCGTCCGGAACATCCTCGCCGTGCGCGGCGACCCGCCCGGGGACCCGCTCGGGGACTGGGTGGCGCGCGAGGACGGACTGACCTACGCCGCCGAACTCGTCCGCCTCATCAAGGAATCGGGAAATTTCTGCGTGGGTGTCGCGGCCTTCCCCGACATGCATCCGCGCTCCGAGAACTGGGACTCCGACGTCCGGTACTTCGTCGACAAGTGCCGTGCCGGGGCGGATTACGCGATCACGCAGATGTTCTTCGATCCGGCCTCCTACCTGCGCCTGCGCGACCGGCTCTCCGCCGCCGGGTGCGAGACCCCGGTGATTCCCGAGGTCATGCCGGTGACGAGCGTGCGCCAGCTCGAACGGCTCTCGCGGCTGAGCACCGCCGTCTTCCCCGAGACGGTGAAAGAACGCATGCTCGCGGCGAAGGACGACCCGGCGGCTGTACGCTCCTTGGGAATCGAGTTCGCCACAGAGTTCTGCGCGCGACTGCTGGCCGAGGATGTCCCGGGGCTGCACTTCATCACGCTCAACAACTCCACGGCGACACTGGAGATCCACGAGAATCTGGGCCTGCCCCACCACAGGCCCTGATCCGACGGACCCCGGCCCCCATGCCGGGGCGAGAGGGGCGTACATGGGCTGGGCGGTCCTCTATTTCGCTTTTGCCGTAGTGGCGTTGTGGCTCCTCGGGGAGGTGCTGCTCCAGTACAAGGCGCGGCTGCGCTGGCGCCTGCTCGCCTTCGCCGGGTTCCTCGGCGTCGTGCTCGGCGTGCTCATGGCCTCGGTCTTCGTGATCGTCCTCGGCGCGCTCGCCTTCGCGGCCGGACAGACCCTCGTCACGCTCTCCTTCCGGCGCGGCTTCGCGGCCGGCTGGGCCCTCAAGGGCAAGGCGGGCGAGAAGCTCGGCGCGCTCGGCGACCGCGTGCGCGGCGAGCGGGAGCGGGGCCCCGCGCTGGAGGTCTCGGACCTGCGCGACGAGAGCGACGCGGTCGCGCCGGGGGCGGCGGGTTCCACGGGTTCCGCGCCGACCGGGGGCGCCGCGGGTGCCGGTGAGTCCGGTGAAGCCGGGGAGGCCGCCACCTCGGCGGTCTTCGACGCGGTCAACGTCGCGGAGGGCCGGGGCGTCCTGAGCGAGTCGTCCTCACCGGCGGAGGCCGACTGGCGGGCCCCGGCCGCCGACCACACCCCCGGCTACCAGTCCGGGTACGACCCATACACCGCCCACGGCTACGCCCCCGAGGCGCCGCCCGCCGCGTGGGACCCCAACGGCGCGCAGCAGCAGCCCGCCTACGACGACGCGGGGGCGGGCGCCGTCGCGTACGGCACGGGTCCGGCCGGGATGTACGAAGCGAGGGCGTACGGCACGGGCGCGTACGACCCGGGTGCGGGTGCGGGTGCGTACGACACCGGCTCCTTCGCGCACGCGTCCCCCTTCGGCGGCGCGTTCGCGCAACAGCCCCAGGACCCCAGCGGCACGTGGGCGGGGCTCGTCCAGGGCGACGCCACCGGAACGTGGGGCACCACGACGGACGGCTGGGGGCAGCAGTACGGGCAGCAGCAGTACGCGGCCCCCCAGGAGCAGTACCAGCAGCCCGCGGCGGACCCCTACGCGGTCCCGTACGCGGATCCCTACGCCGACCCGTACGCGACATCCGGCTACGGCTACCCCGTGCAGGAACCCTCCCCGCAGGAGACCCCGCCCGGCGGGGTGTGGGTGCCGCGCCAGCGCGGCGAGGGCGAGGAGCAGGGCGGGGCGTGGCCGGCGGGCTCGTACGAGGGGAGCGAGGGGTACGGGTACCGGGGGTGAGGGCAGCCTCGGCCCTGCCCAGAGCTTCCGGGAAAAGCGCTCACGCTTTCGGGTGAGACGTTGTGCGGGTTTCCCCGAGTTATCCACAGATGTTCGTGGATGGCGCGGGTGGGGGGTGGGGTTGGGGGAGGATGGTATTGGGGTCGCCCCCCGGGCGGGAGGGGGCTGTTCACCCCCCCGCGCGAAGGCCACGCCCCCTGCGAGGGGCACCACCCCCTCACGTCGACCCCGTGAACCCCGCCCCCTCCACGATCAGCCCCGCGACGAGCGCTCCCGACATCCCCGCGTGCGGCAGTCCGCCGCCCGGGTGGGACCAGCCGCCCACCGCGTGGAGGCCCGGCAGCGCCGTCGAGTTGGCCGGGTGGAGCCACCGGCCGCCGCCGGCGGCGAGCGCCGGGGCGGGAACCGCGCCGCCCGGCGTGCCCGTCGCCTCCTCGGCCGCCGCCGGGGTCAGCGTCTCGTGCCACAGCAGACGCGCGCGCAGCTCCGGTACGACGGCGGCCCCGACCCGGTCGATCAGCTCCGCCACGTACCCCTCCGGCACCTCGGCGCCCGCCGGGACCGTCACCGTCAGCGTCACCGCCTCGTGCCCCGCGCCGGGGACCCGGTCCGGGTCGTCGGGGCGCAGCACCGTCACGGTCGGCCGGTCCGGCAGCCTCCCCGCCGCGAGCGCCGCGCGCTCCGCCGCCGCGTCGGGGCTGTGCAGCACCGTGCGCACGACGGTCCCCTCGGGGCGCTCCCCGCGCAGCGCGAGCAGTACGAGGAGACGCGCCGCACCCTCCGTACGGGGCGGCACGCCGTCCGCCGGCCACGGCGCGGTACCGCCCAGCAGCCGCGCGAGCACTGCCGGGGCGACCCCCGCCACGACGTGCTCCGCCTCCACGACCGAGCCGTCCGCGAGTTCGGCACCGGCCGCACGCCCGTCCTTCTCGACGATCCGCGTCACCTCGGAGCCGAACACGAACTCCACGCGCCGCTCGACGCACCGCGCGTGCACCGCGTCCGCGAGCGCGCGCAGGCCGCCCCGTACCGCCCACACCCCGAAGGTGTGCTCGATGAACGGCAGTACGGCCGCGCTCGCCGGGACCCGCTCCGCGTCGAGTCCGGCGGCGAGCGCGTAGCTCTCCAGGAGCGCCCGCAGCCGCGGCTCGCGCAGCTCCAGCTCACCCACCTCGGCGAGCGTCGTCGCGCGCCGCTCGCGGCGCAGCAGCCTGCGCACGGGGAGCGCCGGGTACGGCTCGCGCGCGGCGAGAACCTGCCAGTTGGGCCACTGGGTCTCCTCCAGGAGCGGGCGGCGGGTACGGTCCCACGCCTCGCGCGCCCGGCCGAGGAAGTCCGTCCACCGCGCGCCGGTACCCGCGCCGAGGGCGGCGTCCAGCGCCTGCGCGACGCCGCCGCGCGAGGCGTTCGGCAGCGCGAACTCCGTACCGTCGGCGAAGACGTGGCGTGCCGCGGGGTCCACCTGTTCCAGGACGACCCGGTCCTCCAGCTCGGCGCGGCCCGTCTTCACGAACAGGTCCCGGTACACGGCGGGCAGCGTCAGGAGCCCCGGCCCCGTGTCGAAGCGGAACCCGTCCCGCGCGTACTCGCCGAGCGCGCCCCCGTACGTCGCGCCCCGCTCGTGCACCACCACCCGGTGCCCCGCGATCGCGAGCCGCGCCGCCGCCGCCATGGCGCCGAGCCCCGCGCCGATCACCACAATCCGTGCCATGCCAGCGACTTTATCCGCCCCTCACACCCGCCCCGCGCCCCGTCCCGCGTCCCCCGCGCGGACCCGACCGGGCCCCCGCCCCCAGGCCCTGAGTACCGCTACTCAGACCCCGGGTTGAGTACGGCGACGGATGGGCCCCGACCTGCGCGGACGGCACAGTGGTGCACGGATCGGGGCCTGCCGCCCCGTACCGCCGGCACGGGGCGGCGGAACGGCGCGGTGGGCTCCTTGGCCCAAGAGCGCCCGTTACCTCGCCGCTGTACGGGTACCCGGAACCGCGCATGACGGCGGACGGACGACGGGGGTGGCCGTGGTGGGACAGGGCGCGCGGGGAGAAGAGGTACCGGCGGAAGTGGAGCGGCCGACCGGTCCGCGCGCTCAGCCGCGGTGGATGCGCCTCGCCCTCACCGCGTGCGGTCTCGCGCTCCTGCTCAGTACGGCTCTGTGGGCGGGCGGGGACAACCTGCTGATCTTCTGGCTTCCGTGCTGCGGCGTTCTCGCGGCCGGGATGGCCGTCGTGGTGCTCTTCCGCCTCCGTCGAGCCGTGCGGACCACCGGGCTCGGGCCGCTCGCCTTCCTGAGGACGCGCCGCCGGTTGATGTGCGGTTACCCGCCCCGGGACAGTGCCGGGCACCGGGTCGCCTGGTTCGTGCTCCAGGAGGACCAGCGGCGGCCGGTGCGCGAGCAGTGGCCGCGCGGGCGCTGGCGGTGGGGCCTGCCTGCGTTCTACGTCGTCCTCGGCCTGGTGTGGGCGCTGGGCGGCAATTGGTTCCTCGCGCTCGTCTGGTGGGCGAACAGCGCCGCCACGGGCCTCAGCATCTGGGCCCGGCGCGGCGTGGAGGAGTGGCTGGACTGGCTGACCCGCGAAGTGCACGAGGCGGACACCGGTCCGGCTGGGGTGCGGCCCCCTGCGCCCCGGCGCTGATTCCCCGGGTCCTCGTCCTCCCGACGCGACCGCCCCCTCACCCCGGTCGTCCCGCCACCCGCCCCCGCAGCAGCAGCGACAGCGCCCCGTGCACCTCGGCGAGTGAGCGTTCCGGCTGGAACGCCTGCCAGTCGAGTGCCGCGACGAGGACCATGCCGACGAGTGCCGCCGCCGTGAGCGGGACGTCGATCTCCTCGCTCAGCTCCCCGGCCGCGACCCCCTCCGTGAGGGTTTCCTCGACGACCGCCACGACCTCCTGCCGCACGACGCCGAGCGTGGCCTGCCAGGCCCGGTTCGTGCGCCACAGCTCCGCCACGTAGAGCTGGGTGAACGCGGGATAGCGGTCGATGAAGACGAGCCCCGCCCGGATCATCGCGTCCAGCGCGACGACCGGGCCGTCGCCCGCCGCGGCCGTCCGTTCCGCCGCCTCGCGCAGTGCCGCCGTGAGCAGCCCGACGCCGTGCCGCAGCAGCGCCTCGAAGAGCCCCGCCTTGCTCTGGAAGTTGTAGTAGACGGTGCCTTTGGCGACGCCGGCCCGCTCCGCGATCTCGTCGACGGTGGTCGAGGAGAAACCCTGCTCCGCGATGAGCGTGACCGCCGCCTCGTAGAGCTTCTGCCGCGTCGCCTGCCGCCGGTCGCCGCCGGTGCTGCTGCTGTCCATACCCCCGATTCTCACAGGCCCGCCCCCCACCCGTCGCTCACAGGCTCAGCTCCGGGTGCAGCCGCTCCACCGTCCACACCTGCGCCCGCCGCGCCCGCCACGCCGTCAGCGCGAGCGCCGCGAGGGTGAAGCCGCCGAGCACCGCGCAGCCCTCCCACACCGGGCCGAGCCCGCCGCCCGTCACGAGCCGCCGCAGCGCCTCGACGACGTAGCTCATGGGCAGGAAGGGATGGAGCGCGTGGAAGAAGGCGGGACTCGTCTCGACCGGGTACGTCCCGCCCGCCGAGGTGAGCTGGAGCATGAGCAGCGCGAGCACGAGGATGCGCCCCGCGGCGCCGAACTGCGCGTTGAGCCACTGCACGAGCGCGGCGAAGCACGCCGTGACGAGGAAGAGGAACGCGATGGTGGCCACCGGTCGCTCCAGGTCGAGCCCGATGCCCCAGTGCAGTACGGCCATGAGCGCCCCGGCCTGTGCGAAGCCGAGCGCCACGACCGGCAGCCAGGACGCGAGCGTGGCGCGCGCCGCGGCGGTACCCGTCGCGAGCGCCCGCCGGTTGAGCGGGGCGATGAGCATGTACGCGACCATCGCGCCGACCCACAAGGCGAGCGGGATGAAGTACGGGGCGAAGCCCGTCCCGTAGTTGGGCGCCTTGTGCAGGTCGTGCGAGGCGAGCCGGACCGGGTCGGCCATCGCCCCGGCGTGCGCGGCGCGCGCGTCGTCGCCGTAGTCGGGGATCTTGCCCGCGCCCTCGTGCAGCCCGTTCGCGAGCGTCCCGGAGCCGTCTGAGAGGCGGCGCAGCCCGGCGGAGAGGTCGCCCGCGCCGCTGTGCAGCGCGCCGAGTCCCTCGTCGAGCGTCGTCGCGCCCGTGCGCGCCGTGCCGAGACCGGTCCGGAGCCGGTCCGCGCCGTCCGCGACGCGCTGCGCGCCCTTGTCGAGCGCGTTGATTCTCGCCACCGCCGTGTCGAGGTCGTCGGCGAGGTGCGGAGCCTGCTTCTGGAGGGCGCGGGCCTGCGTCGTGAGCGTGGCGAGGTCGTGGTCGAGCCCGTCGACGCCGCCGCGCTCGCCGATCAGGGTGTCGAGGTCGCCGGAGACCGTCGCGACCTGGGCCGCCGCCTTCTTCGCCTCCGCGAGGGCGGGGCAGGCGGGGGAGGGGTCGGTGGCGCCGGACGGCGACGGCGCTCCGGAGGGCGTGGCGCCGGGAGCGGGGCTCGCGGACCGTCGCGCGCCGCACTGCTCGGCGTACACCTTGTCGAGCGTCGCCGAGGCGGTACGGGCCTCGCGCGCCGCCTCCGGCGCGGCCTTCACCAGGTCGTCGAGGTGCGCGCGGACCGTGCCCGCGCCGTCCGCGACGAGCCCGGCGGCCTCGCCCAGGGACTTCTGGTTCTCGCGGAGGAAGGGCCCGAGCTGCCCGGCGGCCTTGTTCACCTTCCCGGCCAGTTCCCCGGTCCCGTCCGCGACCTTCCCCGCGCCGCTCGCGAGGTCGGCCGCGCCCGCGTCGAGCGTGCCGAGACCGCGGACGAGCCCGTCCCCGCCGTCCTGCGCGTCGGCGAGCCCGGACACGAGCTTCCCCGCGCCGCTCCCCGCCTCGTCGCTGCCGTTCTTCAGCTTGTCCGCGCCGCTCGCGGCCTTCGACGTCTGGTCGTGCAGGTCGGAGAAGGAGACGAAGATCCGGTCGAGGAAGGAGCGGGTCGCGCGCGTCGAGGCGGCGGACCTGACCTCGGAGAAGACGGTGCGCGAGATCTGCCCGACGATGTAGTTGTTCGCGTCGTTGGTCCGGACGTCGAGCGTGCCGGTCCCGGTCTTGTCGCCCGCGTTCGACGCGATGCGGGAGCTGAGGTCGGCGGGGAGGGTGAGCGAGAGGTAGTACGTGCCGTTCTCGACGCCCTCGCGGGCGTGGCGCGCGTCGGTCTCCTGCCAGTCGAAGGTGTCGCTGTCGCGCAGCCCCCGCACGATCTGCCGCCCCGCGTCCACCTCCTGGCCCTTGGCCTTCGCGCCGGTGTCCTCGTTGACGAGGGCGACGGGGATCTTGTCGAGCCGCCCGTACGGGTCCCAGAACGACCACAGGTAGAGGGCTCCGTAGAGCAGCGGGAGCAGCAGGAGCGCCACGAGCGCCGCGCGCGGCAGCCGCCCGCGCCCGAACCGCCGCAGCTCAAGCGCCGCGAGTCGCGGGGACCGCACGGTCGTCCACCTCGTTCCCTGTCGAGTCGGTACGTATCACCTGGGCGTCCTCGGGAGGTTCGCCGCACACCGCGAGCACCGTGACGCCGGAGGCGGCGAGCGTCCGCAACAGCGCCCAGACCTCGGCGCGTTCGTCGTCGGAGAGCTTGAGGTCGACGTCGTCCACGGCGAGCAGCCGGGGCCGCCCGAAGAGCGCGAGCGCGAGGGCGAGGCGCAGCGCCTCGACCCGCTCCAGGTCGCGCACGGCGGTACGGGGCCCCTTCGGCAGCGCGCCGGGATCGAGCCCCGCGGCGGCGAGGGCGGCCTCCGCCCGCGCCCCGCGCTCGGCCCGGCGCCGGGGGAGCAGCGCGAACCCCCTTTCGAGGAGGGCGCGTTCGCGCACGTGCTCGGCGACGGTGAGCGCGGGGTCGAGCTCGCTGACGCCCGGCACGTGGGCGAGTGCCGCGATCCGCCGCACGGCCCCGAGCCGCCGGGGCAGCGGCAGCCCCGCGACGCGCGCGGAGCCCTCGTGCGTGCGCATACGGCCGCAGAGGGCGAGCAGGAGACACGTGCGCCCGCTGCCCGAGGCCCCCGTGACGGCGAGCAGCGCCCCCGGCTCCGCGTGGAACCCGATCCCGCGGAAGACCCAGCCGCGGGGCCCTTTTAGCCCGAGACCGAGGACGTCGAGAGCGGCACCGCGGTGCTCCGTCTCCATGCGGGACCCCTTTCCTTCGCTCTCTCTTGTTCTGACCAGTCAGTACAAAAAACCCCCACCAGTATGCACATCCGCGCGAGAGAGTCCGCCGATCGGGGCGAATGTCCAGCTCAGGGCCGATTGTCAGTGCGGGAAGCGAGGATGGGGGCACACGCGGTCACGGTGACAGGGAGCGGAGCGCGCTCCAGGACGGAGGAGGTACGCCATGGCCCACACGCCCAGCGGTGACGCCGCAACCCCTCGACCGGAGAGCGGAGCCCGCGAGGAGGGGAGGCGCGGTCGCGGCGTCCGTGAGGAGCGGGGTGAGCCGCCGGAGCAACTGCGGCTCCCGGAGCCCGCCCAGACGACTGTCGTTCCCACGGCGCCCCGCTCTCCCCGCACGCCCCGCCGCGTCGCCCGTCAGCTCGCCTTCCCCGTCGCTCCCGCCCAGCCCGTGCGCCCGGGACCGCGCGGCCCGGCGGCGAGGACCCCGCGCCCCGGCGAGCGCGACCGCCCGGCGGCGACGCGGGCGGGCGCGCCTTCCCGGGACGTACTCGCCGAAGAGCCCCGTACGCCTGCGGAGGAGGCCCGTTCGGCCGGGTCCCCCGGCGAAGCGGGACGCCCGGGAGGTGGCGAGGTGCGGTCCGCCGAGGCGGAGCGCCCGGGAGGTGCCGAGGTGCGCCCCGCCGAGGCGGAGCGCCCGCGACGTGTCGAGGTGCGGCCCGCCGAGGCCCAGCCCCCTCGCGAGGAGCCCGGCCCGGCGAAGGAGTCCGCGCGGGAGGCGGGGGACGTCCCGGCCTCCGGCCCCCCTGCCGGTGCGCCCGAAGCCGTGGCGCCCGGTCCCGTGCCCGTCCCCCCGGCCGTCATCCCCCGGCAGCCCACGCCGCCCGGCGAGGACGTGCACCCCGTGCTGCGCAAGGCCGGGGCACCGCCCGCCGCGCGGGACCTGCTCGAACGGGCCCGCGAGGAACTGGCGGTGGCGCGGGACGGGACCGGCCCGGAGCGCTACGCCGCCGCGCACCGGGCCGCGCTGCGGGCCGCTTCGGCCGTACTCGCCGTGCACGGACCGCCGCCGGGCACCCGGCCGCGTGGCCGCCGGGGCATCCGCAGCGCCTGGGAGACCCTTGCCGAGGCGGTCCCGGACCTCGCCCCGTGGACCCTCCTCTTCACCGCGAGCGCCGCCCACCGCGCCCGCGCCGAGGCGGGCCTCCACGACCCGGCGAGCAGCGACCAGGCCGACGAACTCCTCCGCGCGGCGGAGGACTTCACGCACAAGGCGACCACCCTCCTGGCCCTCCCCGAACCCCACACGATCCCCTGACCCACCGGCTCCCCGAAGCCCCGCCCAGCCCTCGACGCCCCCGCGCCCACGGCAACCCGCTCGCCCCGCACCTCCGACCCCCGCGCCGATCGGGAGCGGGGGCGCGGGGCCGGAGCCGCCGCGAGGCCCACCCCGCGGGAAGGGCTCACCAGGGAATAAGGTGGCCCCACCACTCCGCCCACCCCTCCGCAGGAGCACCGTGTCCGACCCGATGCGCCCCCGCGCCGCCCTTCGTACCGCCGTCGTCTGGGACGTCCTCAAAGACGCCGTCGACGGTGCGGGGCAGACCCTGGACGTGCTCGACACCGGCGGGGGCACCGGGAACTTCGCCGTGCCCGTCGCCGGGCTCGGCCACCGGGTCACCGTCGTGGACCCCAGCCCCAACGCGCTCTTCGCGCTCGAACGCCGTGCCGCCGAGGCCGGGGTCGCCGCTCGCGTGCACGGGGTGCAGGGCGATGTCCACGGGCTCTTCGACGTCGTCGGCCGCGAGAGCTTCGACGTCGTGCTGTGCCACGGCGTCCTCGAATACCTCGACCAGCCCGCCGCCGGGCTCGGCAACGTCGTCGCCGCGCTGCGGCCCGGCGGCACGCTGAGCCTCCTCGCCGCCGGGCTCGGCGGCGCCGTCCTCGCGCGCGCGCTCGCCGGGCACTTCTCGGAGGCCCGCGAAGCCCTCGACGACCCCGAGGGGCGCTGGGGCGCGGCCGACCCCGTACCGCACCGCTTCACCGCCGCGCAGCTCACCGCGCTCGTCGCGGACGCCGGTGTCGAGGCCGGCGCCGTGCACGGCGTACGGGTCTTCTCGGACCTCGTGCCCGGCGTCCTCGTCGACACCGAACCCGGCGCGCTCGACGCCCTCCTGCGCCTCGAAGCCGCCGCCGCGGCCCGCCCCGAGTTCCATGCGGTGGCCACCCAGTTGCACGTGCTCGGCCGCAAGAGCCCGGCCCGCGACTGAGCCGCCGGGGGATCGGCATTCCTCGACCCGCCGTCCTCGGCACAGGCGCCGTATGATCGGAGGAGGCCGCCCGGCATGGCGTCGGGGTTCGCGGGAATGCTGGTGACAACCGGTGTGCCGGCGGACCCTCGGTGTCCGGCCGGTCGCGTCCGGTGAATTGGCGGAGAGGGGCGGGTTTCACGGGGGCGATTCCCTGCCTATCCTGAAGGGGACCCCCGGTCGCTCCGGCGACTGCACGATGAGGAGGACTCCCGTGCCGCTCTCAGAGCACGAGCAGCGAATGCTCGAGCAGATGGAGCGAGCGCTGTACGCCGAAGATCCCAAATTCGCGACAGCGCTTGAGGGAAGCAAGCTGCGCACGTACACCCGTCGCCGGGTGTACCTGTCGGTCGTGGGCTTCCTGGTCGGCATCGCGCTCCTCGTCGGCGGAGTCGGCCAGGGCGGTGTGAGCAGCGTCGTCTTCGGCGTCATCGGCTTCCTCGTGATGCTCGTCTGCGCGGTACTCGCGATCACCGGCTGGCGCAAGGCTCCCAAGCCCGGCGAGCAGCAGGCCCCGGCGCCCGGCGGCGAGGCGACGGCCCCACGCGGCCGTACCGCCCGCCAGAAGCGCGGAATGATGGACCGCATCGAACAGCGCTGGCAACGGCGCCGCGACGAATCCGGCCAGTAGCAGCTTTCCTGTCGCGTCGGCTTCGCCTCCGGGAGCGCCGGTGCCGGTGTCGGGGGACCTGACGTGATCGGTGGGCTCGTTCCTCACCCGCCCGCGCGACGGGTGTCCCGGCGCCGTCGCGCTCCCCGGACTCGGCCGACGCCGCTCGTCCCCGCAAGCCTCGGAAGGGGCGGACCCCGCTCGGGTCCGCCCCTTCCGCGTACCCGCGTATCCGCGGGTGATTCCTCAGCTCGCCTCGCGCGTCCCGCGCACCCGCCGCCACCCCGCGAGCCGCTCCCGTACCGCCGCGCTCCGCGCCGACAGGGCGCGGCCCAGGCGGCCCGCCGAGGAGCGGGGGGTGAAGAGGGCGCGGAGCCGGTCGGTGCGGCCCGAGCCCGCCCGCAGCCCCGCCAGTACCCGGCGGACGTCGGCGGCGACCGGCGGCGGGGTCGCCGCGGGGGCGTACCGCACGTGCTCCAGGGCGTCGACCAGTCGGCCCAGGGCGGCGGCGGACTCCTCGTCCAGGTGACCCGCGCGGACCAGCCGTGCCGCCGCCGCGCGCGGGCTGAGCGTCTCGTCCGGCGGGATGCCGAGATCCCAGGCGGTGTCGAGCACCTCGGCCCACGCCGCCCGCACCCGCTCCCCGAGCGCGGAGACGTCGCGCCCCGGGCCCCCGCCGAGCCGCCGCGCGCGCAGCCTGCGCCGCCACAGCACCGGCAGGAGCGGCACCGCGAGGACCACGAGCACGAGAAGCCCCACCCCGATGAGCGTGCCCGTGGGCGGTCCGTCGTCGCCGTGCGCCACGACCGCCTGCGGGCTCGGTCCGCCGCACTCGCCGAGGCGCCGGTCGGCCGCCGGGCAGGTGGCGTCCGTCGAGGCCGAGGTCGAGGGCGCGGCCGACTCGCTCGTCTCGGGCTGCTCGGGCGCCGTGCTCGCCGCGCCCCCCTCGGGCGCCTCCGGTTGCGTGTACTCCGGGGTCGTGCCCCGGCTCGGGGTCGGCTCGAAACGAGTCCAGCCCACCCCCTGGAAGTACAGCTCCGGCCACGCGTGCGCGTCCCGCAGGCCCACCGACATCGTGCCCTCGTCCCCGGTCTGCGTGCCGGGCGTGAACCCGATCGCGACCCGCGCCGGGATGCCGAGCGTGCGGGCCATCGCCGCCATCGAGAAGGAGAAGTGGACGCAGAAGCCCTCCTTCTGCTGCAGGAACCGGGCGATCGCCTGCGGGCCGCTGCCCGCGCCGACCCGCGTGTTGTACGTGAAGCCGCCGTCGTAGGCGAACCAGTCCTGGAGCCGCACCGCGCGCTCGTAGTCGTTGGCGGCGCCCTTCGTGACCTTCCGCGCGGTCGCCGCGACGACGTCGGGCAGATTGCCCGGCACGGAGGTGTACGCGCGGCGGATGTCCTCGGGAGCCGGCCGGGCGTTGGCGAGCTGGCGGGCCGTGGGACGGACGTCGAGGCTCTCAACGCGGTACGAGGCGTTCCGCGTCGTCTGGCCGCGCTCGCCGACGAGGGTGCGCCCCTCCGGCTCGTACCGCCAGCGCCCGTTGATGTCCACGGAGCTGGCCGGGTAGGGGAGCGGCAGCCAGTCCTGCCCGTAGTCGCCCGCGACCTGCACGGACGTCGTGACGGTCCCGGTGGCGACGTCGGGGGAGAGCCCGGTGGGCTGCGGGAGCTGGTCGGGGACCTCGGTGATGCGGCGTTCGGACGGCGACCAGGAGGTGCCGTCGAACCTGTCGAGCGAGACGATCCGCAGGTACAGGTCGGAGATGTTCGCCGCGTCGGTGCGGTAGCGCAGGACCTCGCGGTCGTCGGGCTGGTTGAGGGCGTCCTGGAGCGAGACGAGCGGGTTGACCGCCGAGATCGTGCCGCCCCCGCCGCCCGTGCCGCCGCCGCCCCTGCCGTCGAGCAGCCCGCCGTCCAGCGCGGGCAGCGCGAGCGGTACGACGAGCGCGACGCCGAGCGCGAGGACACCGATCCTGCGGCCGTTGCGCACCGGGGACAGCTGGGGCGGCTTCCCCCGCCCGTCCGCGCCGCGCACGCCGAAGACCCGCCCCCAGCGCGCGACCCGGTCGCGGCTCTCGGCGAGCAGCAGGAGCAGGTAGCCGCCCGCGGCGAGGAGGAAGAGGAGCCAGCCCGAGCCCTCCTCGGCGATCCCGGTGGCGACCGAGTAGAGCGCGAGCAGCGGCAGCCCGGCGGCGGAGGCCGCGCGGAACGTCACCGCGAGCGTGTCGACGAGCAGGCCCACCACGAGGACCCCGCCGATCAGCAGGAACGTGATGCCGTCGGTGAGCGGCGCGGGGATCGTGTACCCGCGCACGTCGTGCTGCCCGGCCTCGAAGAGCTGCCCGAAGTGCCGCATCGCCTCCGGCCCGGGGACGAAACCGGCCAGGGCCTGCGCGCGCGCGAAGACGACGGTCAGCAGGAGCAGCGCCACGAGCGCCTGGATCGCCACCACGAGCGGGCGCGGCAACTGCGCCCGGCGCGCGAGCGCCCCCGCCCCGGCCACGAGCGCGAGCAGCAGGAGGCACAGCGCGAACCACGTCGCGCTCTCCACGAGCGGCAGCAGCGCGGCGGCGGAGAGCGCCGTCGCCACCGTCGCCGCGAGAGTGACCCGACCCCGCCCGCTCATGACTCCCGCTCCCTGTCGTCCGGCCGCCGGTCCCGTTCCCACCGCGCGACACGCTCGATCCGCTCGTAGGACGAGGGCGTGCGGGGCCCCGGGGGATCGGGAGGCGGAAGGTACGCGCCCGGGGCGCCCCCGCCCCCGTACGCACCGCCCCCGAAGTTCTCGCCGCGCGGGGCGCTTTCCCCGTACGTGCCACTGCTCCCGTACGTGCCGCCGCCCCCGTACGGCCCCGCGCTCTCCGGCTCGTGTCCCGCGTGGAGCGCGCCCGCCTGGCGCCACAGCTCGGCGAGCGCGGCGCCACGCGGGACGCGCAGCACCGTCCAGCCCGCCTCGCGCAGGGCCCGCGCGCACTCCTCCGGTCCCGGTTCCGCCTGCTCGGGGTCCGCGGGACGGCCCCACCCGGGGCCGTCGAGGAGGAAGGCGACCGCGCTCGCGCCCCGGCCGCGCGCCCGCGCGAGCAGCGCGGTCTGCTCCGCGTCGAGCGCGCCGACGAAGGCGACGAGCAGCCCCTCCGTACCGCCGTGCAGGGCGTCGTGGGCCGCCGCGAGGCCCGTGCCCGCCGAGTGGTCGATGACCGCGAGGACGTCGAGGAGCGCGCCCGCGGCCTCGGCGGCCTCGTGGCGCGCGGTCGCGAAGCCGTCGCTGCCCGGGACGGCGTCGAGCGCGCCCTCGTCGGTGAGGAGGCGTACGTCCATCTCGCGTTCGAGGAGGTGCGTGAGCACCGAGGCGGTTCCCGAGACGGCCCACTCGAAGGCGCTGTCCGGGCCGCCGCCCGCGTAGGCCGCGCGCCGCGTGTCGAGCAGCACCGTGCAGCGCGACCTGCGCGGCTGCTCCTCGCGCCGCACCATCAGCTCCCCGTACCGCGCCGTCGAGCGCCAGTGGACCCGGCGCAGGTCGTCGCCGTGCCGGTAGCCGCGCGGGATGACGTCGTCCTCGCCGGTGAACGAGAGCGCGCGCTGCCGCCCGCCGCCCTCGCCGGGGGCCTGCCCGCCGAGCCCCGCCGCGGGCAGCGGGACGACGGCCGGGAGCACGGTGAGGGTGTCGCGCGCGCTGAAGGAACGGCTCAGCTCGCACATCCCGAAGGGGTCGCTGAGCCGCAGTTGCAGGGGACCGAGCGGGAAGCGCCCCCGCATGTCGGAACGCACCCGGTACGAGACCTCGCGGCGCCCGGCCGCCTCGACGCGGTCCAGGACGAAGCGCGGGCGCGGCCCGAGCTGGTAGGGGACCCGGTCCTGGAGCATGAGCAGTCCGGTCGTGAGCCGCGAGACGTTCTCGACGCGCAGGTGCACGCGGGCCTCCTCGCCCGCCTGCACCCGCAGCGGGCTGAGCCTGCGGCTGCCCGTGACGCGGTGGCGGGTGCGGAAGAGGACGGCGGCGGCGACGAGCGGGAGCACCGCGAGCAGCACCCCGACCCGGAGCAGTTCGCCCTGCCCGAGGACGTACGCGCAGATCCCGGCGGCGACCCCGGCGGCGAGGAAGGACCGGCCGCGCGTCGTCAGCCCCGCGAACGCGGTCCGCAACGGCCCGCGCGCCGCGCCCTCCTCCTGGTCCTCGGCGACCGGCGCGAGCGCGGGCTGCCCGCCCGGGGGCACGGGGCCCCCGGACCGCTGCGGGGGGACGGGACCGCCGGACGTCCGTACGGCCTCGTCCTCGGGACCCCGTACGGCCGTGCCCCGCCCGGCCCCCCGGCCCTTCACCGGCCGCCGCTCGCGGGGCGGCCCCCGCGACCGCCGCTGTCCGGGATCGGCACCTGCTGGAGCAGTTCGACGACGATCGCCTCGGCGCTGCGCCGCCCGAGCTGGGCCTGCGTCGTCGGCAGCAGCCGGTGCGCGAGCACCGGCACCGCGAGCGCCTGCACGTCGTCGGGGAGCACGAAGTCCCGCCCGGCGAGCGCGGCCGAGGCGCGCGCGGCCCGGACGAGGTGGAGCGTGGCGCGCGGCGAGGCGCCGAGCCGCAGCTCGGGGTGGGCCCGGGTCGCCTGCGTGAGCGCGACCGCGTACCGCTCGATGTCCTCCGCGATGTGCACGCCGCGCACCGCCTCGACGAGCTTGGCGATCTCGTCGACGTGCGCGACGGGGACGAGCGCGTCGAGCGGCGAGGCGGCGCCGTGCGAGCCGAGCATCTTCAACTCGGCCTCGGCGGAGGGGTAGCCCATCGAGACGCGCGCCATGAAGCGGTCGCGCTGCGCCTCGGGGAGCGGGTAGGTGCCCTCCATCTCGACCGGGTTCTGCGTCGCGACGACCATGAAGGGACGCGGCAGCGGGAAGGTCTCGCCGTCGAGCGTGACCTGCCCCTCCTCCATCGCCTCCAGGAGCGCCGACTGCGTCTTCGGCGAGGCCCGGTTGATCTCGTCGCCGATCACGATCTGCGCGAAGACGGCCCCGGGCTTGAAGTCGAAGGTGCCGGAGACCTGGTCGTAGACGGAGACGCCGGTGATGTCCGAGGGCAGCAGGTCCGGCGTGAACTGGATACGGCGCACGGAGGCGTCCACGGAACGCCCGAGCGCCCGCGCGAGCATCGTCTTGCCGACCCCCGGCACGTCCTCGATGAGCAGGTGCCCCTCCGCGAGCAGCACGGTCAGCGCGAGCCGGACGACGTCCGGTTTGCCCTCGATGACCGTCTCGACGGCGCTCCGCACCCGGCCCGCCGTCCCGCTCAGCTCTCTCAGGTCCCCCCGCGCGTCGGCGCGCTCGTCAAAGGTCGTCACCCGGCCCTCCTCGGCCCACGGCCCCGAGCGGGGCCACCCCGTCCACCGGGTTGCGCCCGGCTCGCGGCGAGCCGGCACCCGACATGTCCTGGACCCCGCGCGGACCACTCCACGCGGGCTCCCCACGCATTCTTGTTGCCGTTATCGGTTCGTGTCACTCGCCCGCGGACAACAGCTCACCGCTTGTCAGTCCTTGCGGCATTTGTCCGCCGGATCCGGCCGGTACCCGGCCGCTGCGACCAGCGCGACCGCCGGTACCCGGCCGCGACGGCCAGCGGACCCTGGGCACGGGTCCGGACGCCGCGCGGCCGGGGGAGGGACCGGCTCAGGCCGCCGGGGCGGGGTCGACCTCGTGCAGCAGCCCCGTGTGCACGTCGAAGACGAAGCCGCGCACGTCGTTCGCCTCGACCAGGAACGGCGAGGTGCGCACCCGCTGCATCGACTGCCGCACGTCCTGCTCCGCGTTCGTGAACGCCTCGACCGCCCACGAGGGACGCTGGCCCACCTCGCGCTCCAGCTCGTGGCGGAAGTCCTCCGTCAGCGATTCGAGGCCGCAGTTGGTGTGGTGGATGAGGACGACGCTGCGGGTGCCCAGCGCGCGCTGGCTGATGGTCAGGGACCGGATCACGTCATCGGTCACCACACCGCCCGCGTTGCGGATCGTGTGGCAGTCGCCGAGGTCGAGGCCGAGCGCGGCGTGCAGGTCGAGACGGGCGTCCATGCACGCCACGACGGCGACCTTCTGCACGGGCCGGGCGTCCATGCCGGGGTCGGTGAACGTCTTCGCGTACGCCTCGTTCGCGGCGACGAGCCGGTCGGTGACCGAGGTGTTGGGGGTGATGGGGGCGGAAGTCATGCTCCAGACGGTACCGAACCGCGGCGGCGGGCCCGTCGCGCGCGTATCCGTACGAACGTGATCATGGCGCGCGGGCCCGGGTTTCACGGGCTCCGCGACGCGCAGGGTCGTTGATTGACCGGGCGACAGGGTGGACTAAAGTGACGCGAAGCGGGACCCCGGACACCCCGCCGGAGACTGTCGCGGTCCCGTGCCCGCCGCGGCCCCGCGTCCCGGGGCCGCTTCTCCACGACGCGCGGCGGACACGTACGACCCGGCCCCCTCCCGTTCCGGCCGGCCGGTGCCGCGAGGCGCCGGCGGGTCACTCCCCTTCCGAGCGGGAGGGGACCAGGCCGCGCGTCCCGCCGCGCAAGGGGAGCGCCGGGGGAGCACAGCGCGGGACCAATGCGCGGGACCAGGGCGCGAGGCGCCTTTCGACGAGGGTGACGGGCAGGACATTGCACACGGACCACACGCCCGAGGGCACAGCACCCGACGGCACAGCGCAGGACCCGCCCGCACCGGCCGCGGGGACGGCCGAGGGGCGTCACGTGCCCGTCATGCTGCGCCGCTGCCTCGACCTCCTCGGCCCCGCCCTCGCCGAGCCCGGCGCCGTCGTCGTCGACTGCACCCTCGGCCTCGGCGGCCACAGCGAGGCCCTGCTCAGCACCTTCCCCGCCGCCCGCCTCGTCGCGCTCGACCGCGACAAGGAGGCGCTGCGCCTCGCCGGGGAGCGCCTCGCCCCCTTCGGCGAGCGCGCGATGCTCGCCCACGCCGTCTACGACGAGCTGCCCGACGTGCTCGACCGGCTCGGCATCCCGCGCGTCCAGGGCATCCTCTTCGACCTCGGCGTCTCCTCGATGCAGCTCGACGAGGCCGACCGCGGCTTCGCCTACGCGCAGGACGCCCCGCTCGACATGCGCATGGACCAGACGGCGGGCCTGAGCGCCGCCGAGGTCCTCAACACCTACCCGCCCGGGGAACTCGTCCGCATCCTGCGCACCTACGGGGAGGAGAAGCAGGCCCGCCGGATCGTCTCCGCTGTCGTGCGCGAGCGCGAGAAGGAGCCCTTCGCCCGCAGCGCGCGCCTCGTCGAGCTGATCCGCGAGGCGCTGCCGCAGGCCGCCAAGCGCACCGGCGGGAACCCGGCGAAGCGCACCTTCCAGGCCCTGCGCATCGAGGTCAACGGCGAACTGTCGGTCCTGGAACGCGCGATCCCCGCGGCGGTCAACACCCTCGCCGTCGGCGGCCGGATCGCCGTCCTCGCCTACCACTCCCTGGAGGACAGGCTCGTCAAGCAGGTCCTGTCCACCGGGGCCACGAGCACCGCCCCGCCCGGCCTCCCCGTCGTCCCCGAGCGCTACCAGCCCCGCCTCAAACTCCTCACGCGCGGCGCCGAACTGCCCGCCGAGGAGGAGGTCGCCGCCAACCGCCGTGCCGCGCCCGCCCGCCTGCGCGGAGCAGAGCGCATCCGCGAGGGGGCCGTGTGAGCGGACGCAGGCCGCCCCGTACCCGTACCGGAACCGGCCGCAGCCGCGGCAGGGGAACCGGCCGTCGCGCCCGCGCGTGTCACCCCCCGGAGGAGTCGTGAACGGTGTCCTGCGCGGCCGGGCGGCGGCGCTCGCCCGGCTGCTGCCCGAGCGCGGCACGAACCGGGCGGCGCGCACGCCCTTCGTGCTGCTCGTCGTCGTGCTCCTCGCCGGGGGGCTCATCACGCTCCTCGTGCTCAACTCCTCGCTCAACGAGGGCTCCTTCCAGGTGAGCCGGCTCAAGAAGCAGTCCACGGACCTCACCGACGAGCAGCAGGAACTCCAGCGGGACGTGGACGCGTACTCCGCGCCCGACGCCCTCGCCCGCCGCGCCGCCGAGCTGGGCATGGTGCCGGGCGGCGACCCGGCGTTCCTCGCGCCGGACGGGACGGTACGGGGCCGCGCCTCGGCCGCGCCCCCCGTCGCCCTCGTACGGCCGAGCGC